>CAZIIV010000001.1:0-9600 GCA_964539365.1 uncultured Desulfobacteraceae bacterium
TACCCGGACCCGGTGCCCGACATGTTTAACATCGGTATTCTGCACTGCTTGATATATGGCAGCGAAGGACATATGCCCTACGCCCCGTGCACATTGGACGATCTTGCAGCAAAGGGCTATGACTACTGGGCCCTCGGCCATGTGCACAAGTACGGTGTGCTTCGGGAACAACCGCACATCGTTTATTCCGGCTGCACCCAGGGGCGGCATATCAGAGAACCCGGGGACAAAGGCTGCGTTTTGGTGGAAGTTGAAGAAGGTGACATTCGTGCGGAATTTTTACCTTTGAATGTGCTTCGCTGGGCAGAAGTCAGGGCAAATGTCGGCCATGCCCAAAATATCGAGCAGGCAGCAATTGCTTTTGGAGAGGCATTAAGCCGGGAGATGGCCGAGCTCAACGGCATGAACGCTTGTGTTCGGGCGGTCTTGACAGGCCGCTGCCCGGCACATGGGCGGCTTTCTCTTGATCCTGAAGCTGTTTCCGCCAATGTTCGGGCAATCGCATCTGAAGTATCAGGGGGCAAGGTATGGATTGAAAAGGTTCAGCTACAGACCCGGCCGACAATCGATTTTGACAGCATTGCTCAAAGTGATACACCCCAGGGCGAGCTGTTGCGGTATTTGAAGGAACTTACCGGAATTCCGCAAGCCATTGAGGAACTTGGGTTGGATCTGAGGCCTTTGAAATCCAAACTGGCCGGAAGTGGCGTGGAAGTAAAAGAAAATGAAATCAATGAAATGCTTTCCGATGCAGGAGATATTTTGTTGATCATGCTGGAAGACGAGGAGGGTTTTCAAAGCTGATGATGAAAATCAACACATTCAAGCTGCTCGCATACGGTCCGTTCACGGAAAAAATCCTCGACTTTTCAGGCAGAGACTTTGGCCTGCACGTGGTTTTCGGCCTCAACGAGGCAGGCAAAAGCACCGCCCTGCGGGCTCTGATCGGACTGTTTTACGGTTTCGGACATATCATTTCAGACGGCTGGTTTCACGATTACAGCAAATTGGCAGTGGGTGCCTCCTTAAACCTTCTCAACGGCGAAACTTTGAATCTTAGCCGCTACAAACGCCGAAAAAACGACCTGATCAATGACGATACCGGCGAGCCGTTTGAGCAGGCAGAACTTGACCTGCATTTGGGAAAGA
Source organism: uncultured Desulfobacteraceae bacterium (assembly GCA_964539365.1). Lineage (GTDB taxonomy): Bacteria > Desulfobacterota > Desulfobacteria > Desulfobacterales > UBA11574 > S5133MH16. The sequence goes on from CAZIIV010000001.1 coordinate 1,150, forward strand.
TGGGCCGTGAAAATTTCGAGCATGCCTTCGGGATTTCTCATTCTTCGCTCAGGCAGGGCGTGGAAAGCGTTCTGGCTGCGGGTGGCGATCTGGGACATGCCCTTTTTGCAGCCACCTCCGGGCTGAACACCTTAAAACAGGTAATGGTCAAATTAGAAGGCAAGCATAACCTTCTGTTTACCCCGCGTAAAAAGACAGCAGCCATCAATGCCGGCATTTCACAACTCAGCAAGTTGCGCAAGGAGCAGCGAGAAGCCTCGGCCGGTCACCGACAATGGAAGATAATGAGAAAACAACTCGATGATCTTCAATACAGCGAAGCTGAGGGAACCAGACAGATCGAATTGCTGAGCTCAAAGATCAGTCTGCTATCCCGTTTTCGCGAGGCCCTAAAATTCGTCGGCACCCGGGAACAACTGGAAAAAGATCTCATTGACCTTGGGGTTGTTCCGGATTTGCCGGATGATTTTTCACAGCGCAGGGTTGCAACCCAAGTGGCCATCAAAGAATCCCGTCAGGCTGAAAACAATTTAGTCCAAGACTTGGCTGATATCGAAGAAAAGCTGGAAACGCTGACATTTGACGAAAAAATCATCGCCAATGAAAAATTAATCAAAAACCTGGCAGATGAAGCCCACGTGCATTCCAGAGCTGCCGCAGACAGCAAGGCTCAAAGGGCGAGAATTTACCAACTCAACGAAAGCGCACAGCAGGCTCTGGATCTTTTGCATCCCGGCCTGTCGCTGGAATCCGTCCAGGCGCTGAGGCTGTCCAAACCTGAAAAAAGCAAGATTCAAAGATTAGGCGCCAAAGGAGCTAAAGCGCAAGAGTCCGTAGACGGCACGTTAAAAGCGCTGCAATCGGCCGAAGCCGGTCTGGAGAAAGCACAGGCCGAACTCGATCAATTGGAAAAGCCCAAGGACACGTCTGCGCTGTCCGACTGTCTGACACGGGCAGCGGAATACGGCAAGTTTGAAGACCGCCTTGCCGAGGCCAAAGCTCAGCTGGCGCTGTCTGAAAAACAAGTTGATGCCGACCTCTCCGCTTTGGGCCTGTGGACCGGTAACATTTCAGAACTGGAACGACTGGCACTGCCTACCGAAGAGACCATACGCAGCTTTGAAGCCGACCTGGCTGACGCGGACCGGCAGCTTGCCGATACGGAAAAGGAAATTATCCGCATTCAAAAACCTTTGAAAGAAAAAGAAAAAACCCTTTCAGAGCTGACAAAGACCCGCAAGCTGCCGTCCCTTGATGATTTAAAATCACACCGTCATATGCGGGACCGGGGCTGGCAGTCCGTACGCAGGGTGTGGCTGGAAGGCAACGATGTTGACCATGATTTTATGACGGCCTTTCCGGAAAGCCGCGACCTTGCCGAAGCCTATGAGAAAAGTGTCATCAAGGCGGATAATACCGCCGATGAACTGCGTGATGATGCCGATGCCGTAGCGCGTGCCGAAGCCCTCAGGACGGATATCCGGGATCAACAAGAGCTTATTAAAGAAATTAAGGCGCGCCAGGAGGTGTTGGCCAAAAATCGGGCGGCCCTTTGGAGCAAATGGGAAGAACTGTGGAAGCCCCTCGGCATTGATCCTCTAACGCCCCGGGAGATGGCCGCATGGTCCGGCAGAACAGCTGAACTAAAGCGTAAAATATCGGATGTAAGAAAGCAGCAAACGGCTGCCGACCAGCTGCAAACAGATATTGAGCGCATAAAATCCGATGTTGAGACAGCCCTTGAGCATATCGCTGTCAACTTTTCAGAAAAAGCCAGTTATTCGGCGATCATTGAATTGGCCAAGCGTACCATTGAACACAACGACCAACTGCGAAAGAGTCGTCAGGATCTCGAACTTCGCATCACAGCGCTAAAGGAAGAGATCAATACCGGCAGGCAGCGAAAAAACGATGTTGAGCAAAATCTGTGGCGATGGTCCGACGATTGGGCCAAGGCCGTTTCCAAGTTAGGCTTTTCTGCTGATGCCAAGCCGGAAGATGTCAATGATTTTGTGCTGGCCCTTGACGATGTGTTTGCAGAATTGGAAAAAGCCAGGGAACGGCAGCAGCGTATTGATGCCATGCAGCATAATCGCAAAGCGTATGCTAAACAAGTGGCTGAAGCCGTAGAAAAACTGGCCCCTGATTTAAAAGATATCGAACCCGAAGCAGCGGCTATCGAGTTGAATGCAAGGCTATCGGTCGATAAAGAGCAGCGCCACAAGTACCGGTTGCTTGAAGAAGAAAAACATAAAAAGCGTTCGGACCTTTCCAAAGAAAATGAGAAATTGGCTGCTCTTGAAGAAACGCTCCGCCTGCTATGTATGGATGCTCACGCAGACAGCCCTGATTATCTCCCTGATATTGAAACGCGTGCCGCAGCCAAAATCAAATTGACCGATAAACTGGACACGATCAATGAACGGTTGTCCGAACTGGCTTCCGGACAAAATTTGCGGGAATTTGTGGCACAGGTCAGAGCTCTTGATCCGGATGAGCTGGCTGCCGAGCTGGAAAAGTTGGAGACTGAAAAGCAGGAATTGCTTTCTAAGCAAAAGCGTATTGTTCAAGACATCGCCCTGGCGGACAAAGAGCTTCAATCCATCGGCGGCGAATCACTTGCCGCAGCCATGGCCGAAGAAGCGGAGGGCCTTGTGGGAAAAATACAGGGGGATGTAGAATACTATGTTAAACTCAGACTGGCTTCCGCCATATTGACCAAAGCCATGGAGCGCTATCGCCAGAGCAATCAAAGTCCTGTTTTATCCATGGCCAGCGATTATTTTAAAACCATGACCCGAGGATCTTTCGCGGGACTGCGGGCTGATTTTGATGACAAGGGCGATCCGATCATCAAGGCAGAGCGACCGGACAAAAAAATGTTGACCCTTGCCGAGATGAGTGACGGAAGTCGGGATCAGTTATTCCTTGCGCTCAGACTCGGAGGCCTGGCGAGATATGTCAAGGCCAACGGCCCGATGCCCTTTATCGTCGATGATGTTCTGGTGCATTTTGATGATGACAGGTCTGCAGCGGCCCTGGCAGCACTTGGCGAGTTGGCCAAGGAAACGCAGGTTGTTTTTTTTACCCATCACAAACATCTTGTCAGCCTGGCTGAATCATCTGTTTCTGATGACATATTGCGTGTTCATGAGCTTTGACGACGGCTTCGTAAAAAGATTGAGCGGGAAACAATAGCCCATGCATTGCCTGATGTGTCGATACAAATTTTAAATCTGGCCAAAGAATAGGGGGGATAACCGTTACTCAATCATTTTTTGCATACCGGACATTCCGCGCTACAGTTTGGGCACAGCAGGTGAAGGTGACGGCAAAAATGAACGCTGAAGGTGCTGGCGCCACAACCCCGGCACACCTGAGGGTCCAGTGATTTATTGGCCGGGTTGTAAATCATGGATAGACGCAGCTGCTTTTTGCCGACAGATACCCGATACAGAACTTTGACGGCCGGGGTGCGTATCAGCATGGCGCCACAAAGTTTTATGTTGACTCGTATGCTGTATTTTTTAAACAGATCGTCGGTTTTTCGGGCCAGTTCCTCCGGAAGCAAGCTTATTTTTTCTTGCCGTTCATTGATCAGTTGAGAGGAAAGTCCCGGTCTTTCAAGGCTTGCGGCCATTTCCTGTTCCAGATCGGTATAATATTCTTCCAGGCTGGCCACATCACGTCGAAGTCTTCGGTTCATGCTGTCCTCAAACGAGGCGATTTCTTTAGCCAGTTCCGTCTTTGTATGGCGTTCAACCCATTCTATCATTTTCTTAATCTTTTCATCTGGCCAGTTAACCGGTTTTTTTTGGGTTTGAAACTTGCCCACGGCCAGTCCTATATTCTGCTCCATGTCCGCAATCCGGGCACCGGTTTCAAGATTGAACATCAGCCTGATAAGCCCTTCCTTTTGTTCATCGCTCTGGGCCAGATAGTTACAGGTCAGCAGCAAATATTCGGTCCGCACTTCTGCAACGCTTTCAACCTTGCCCACTGCTCCGTGAAAGGCAAACTGATTCCGGATCAGCCTGTCAAATCCCTGGCTTTTAAGGTAATCAAATTCAAGATGGCATTCAACAAATGGTACCGTTTCGCAAGCCGTATTCACCATTTTCTCCAATAAAGGTGAACCGAAATTGGCGGACCAGGTGGATTCCGAATTTGGATCTGTATCGATCCGAATGAACTCGGGCACTTGAAGCAATTTGGAGAGATGATCGGGCAAAAGCACCTCAAAACCTTTGGTGCTTTTTTCCAGTATCGCGCCGCGATTCTCAAGAAAGCGGCAGACAAAATGCGCCAGGGAGGAATCTGAATCAAATCTCATAGTTTTCTCCAAACAGCTTTTCATCCAAAGCTTTGGTTTTTTCATAGCCGGCTTTGCCGCGCTTCAACCGGATGGCCAGTTGATCGAACGCTTTTTTTCTTTCCGCGTCGGAAACCGATTGGATCCAGATGTCATAAACCATATCGGAAAATTCCTTCTCGCCCCGGACACGACCCAGGATCATGTCGATTTCGCCGATGACCAGCTCAAACATATTAATCTTCTTGTCGAGCACTTCAAGGATATAGTCCTCGGCGCTGCCTGCGGCACAGAGGTTGTAAATCGTAACTTCCTTTTCCTGTCCGATCCGGTGGATACGGCCGATACGCTGTTCGATCTTCATCGGATTCCACGGAAGATCATAGTTGACCATTTCATGGCAGAACTGGAGATTTCGACCTTCTCCACCGATTTCCGTAGTCAGCAAAATGTTCGCTTTCTCCTTGAATCTTTTTATTTGCTCATCCTTGCTGCGATTGTTAAGACCGCCGTGAAACAAAGCATGGGGAATGTTATTCCACGACAAAAAATCCGACAAATGATCCAGAGTCCCCAGATATTTGACAAAGATGATTTTTTTCTCCGAAGACGATCGTATCAACTTCAGCAGCATGCGGCTTTTGCGGGTATCATCCATGGAACGGCACAGGTTGTTTATAGCCTGAACCTCTTTTTGATGATGCAGCAAAAGGCCTTTTTTGCTCAGCATGCGCGACAGGGTCATGTTCACCGCCTGAGGGGATGATCCGGCTTCGGCCAGCAGGTTTTTAAGCAGCAGCTTGCTGCCGGTTTCATCCGTGGCACTGATCCCTTGGACCAGTGCGGTAATTCTTTCGTAAAGCTCTTTTTCACTCCCGCTCGGGTCCACTCGTATGGTATGGGCGAAACGCGGCGGCAGCCCGATTTTAGCCAGCGCACGGGTGTTGCGTATCATAACCTCAGCCAGAAGTGTTTTGAGCCGGCGGCGATTTTGGGGGTCCGTGGCATCACCTCGTGTCATGAATTCCTTTCGAAATTCAGAAGCTGTTTTTAACTGGCCCGGTTTCAGCAAGGTGATTAGATTATAAAGCTCCATCAGATTGTTCTCTACCGGTGTTGCCGTAAGCAGCAACAAAAACCGCTTTTTCAAGGCATTGATTAGCTTCCAGTTGAGAGTGCTCCGGTTTTTCAGGTGATGGGCCTCATCCACGATAACCATATCATACTCGCGTTCGGTGACCTGTGAAAAGTTTTTCTTTGATTTTGCAAGGTTAATGGAAGCCAGAACAAAAGGTTCCCGCCAGAATCCATCCCCTTTTGCTCGGTAATCCGGATCATCGGTGCATGGAAAATCAAGTCCGAATTTATCCCGCAACTCTTCTTTCCACTGGCTTACAAGAGACGTAGGGGTTAAAATCAGGGCACTTTTCACCATTCCCCGTTGAATGTATTCTTTGAGTATGATGGAGGCTTCAATGGTTTTGCCAAGCCCCACTTCGTCTGACAGCAGGGCGCGTCCCCGAAAACGTTTTAATACCTTGCGAGCCGTTTCTTCCTGGTACCATAGAGAACGAACATCTTGCAGGCTTGCCAAACAGATAAGGTTTTCAAAAGATTCCTTGAATCGGATTTGATAGCCTTCAAGAGCAAGGGTGTAATTTTCATTAGAGGTTAAATGGCCCCGGGACAACGGTTGTGAGAAGGAGGCGGTGTCCACTTCGATGAAAATCGGTATTTGTGAAAGCGGTGCCTTGTTTGACGATTTTTTTAAAGGTTCACGTTTGGACGGCGGCTTTGCGGCTTTTACGGGTTTTTTAGATGGGAGCTTATGGGGAGGGAGCACGCGGGAACGTGTGGGCTTTTGTGAAAATTCAAGTTGCCAGCGGCAGTACTGCTGAATTTCTTCCGTGTTAGATCGTATCTTTCTTTTATTGCGAACTTTTATTTCAGGGAGCATATCCAGTAGCTGCTCGGCAATCTCGAGTGCCTTTTCGTATTGTTTGTCCCTTGCCAAAAATTCACATAATATAAATAACCGTTCATCTTTGATCTTTCCGATATTGTAAAGGCTTAAAAGCCCTTTGCCCATAACGTCCTTACGGTCCATTTCATGGCCCAGGTCCGCCATTGCCTCCAGCATATCCGGATTTTTCGGAGCATAGCGTAAGGCTTTTGTCATCAGCGTCAAAGCCTTTTCACGGTCCATCTGGTCCCAATACCAGAGCGCTTCATGAAAAAAATAATCGGCCTTTTCCTTTTGGATGTCGGCCGCCAGTTTGTTTCGCCGCTCTTTGAGCTTGGCCTTACGTTTGGCTTGTCTATTTTTTGATTTTACTTTTGCCATAACAATAATTACATACCAGAGCAGGAAAAACTGCTATTACTATTATCCGGCTGCCTTTTTTTAATCAACTCGTTTGCCGGGCAGCAACCACTGCAAGACCCAATATCACAATTGTATCCATATTGTAAAACATTGAGATATTATTTTCCAAATGTTATAGGTGTCGCAATAATGTCCTGTTAAATAATTTCATTTAAAATTTCGCTACTATATAACAGATGGAAGTGTGACGAAAAAGGTGAACGTAGTCATGAAAAAAACCAAAATAGCCCTGAAACCTTTTTATCCATTTTTCTTGACATTGTGCCTTTATTGGGTATAAATGGATATAAAAACGGCTATTTTGAGAAATGAACGAATCATCTCGTGAATTTCTTGTATAAAAAAGAGAACACATGACGCCACGCATTGTAAAGCTTATTGCCGAAATCGATGAATTTAAAGGATACTGGAAAGGCATGGCAACGCTTTCAGCCAATTTCCTTTCAAACCTTCGAATCCTTGCAACCATTGAATCCATCGGCTCCTCGACGCGAATTGAAGGTGCCAAACTCAGCGATTCGGAAGTTTCGGCGCTTTTGAAAGGAATGGGTGGGCGTTCTTTTAGAAGCCGGGATGAACAGGAGGTTGCCGGATATGCCGAAGCATTGCAGCTTGTACCGGAATCTTATGATGAAATCGATTTAACCGAAAACAATATAAAATACCTTAATCAAGTTTTGCTCAAGTTTTCAGAAAAGGATACCTGGCACCTGGGTGAATATAAAAAACGTCCGAACCCTGTGGCTGCATTCGACGCTGACGGCCGTGAAATCGGAATTATATTTGAAACCGCATCCCCGTTTGATACGCCCCGAATGATGGAATCCCTGGTAACGGACACAGGAAAGAATTTAAAAGATACTGATACGCATCCATTAACCGCCATAGCTGATTTTATCGTCCGATTTCTTGCGATCCATCCGTTCCAGGACGGCAATGGTCGACTCTCCCGGCTATTGACCAACCTTTTATTGCTTCGCAGCGGATATGCGTTTGTGCAATACAGTTCTCATGAAAGCATGGTTGAAGCGAACAAGGACAAGTATTATCTGGCTTTGAGAACCGCGCAAAAGGCATTGGTGTCCGGTGAAACGTCGCCCGAGATTTGGACAGCGTTTTTTCTGGAAATGCTTAAAAAGCAAAAGGATCTTTTGCTTAAAAAGATCGAGCGGGAAAAAATCGCTCATGCATTACCTGATGCGTCCATACAGATTTTAAATCTGGCCAAAGAGCACGGACGGATAACCGTATCTTTTGTCACCGAGGTACTTCAGATCAACCGCAACACGGTAAAAAAGCACATTCAAAACCTAGTTCAGACAGAAAAACTTATTCTTCATGGAAAAGGAAGAGGATCATATTATTCTCCTTTTACCAGGGGCTATTGAGAAGTTACAAAGAATGTTAATATAAAAAATTTCTCTAACGGGAGAGCTTCGCAGACGGAAAGCATTCCGGTCAGGCACGGGAGTCGATATGAAGAAGCGACGTAAAAACGTAAAGACAAAAAAGCCACTCCCTGAACAGGATCACTATTTAATCCGCATAAAAAAGGGGGAACGGCTGTATAAATTCTTTTATTTTCGTCCCACGGCCGGGCGTCATTATCATTTTGAATATCGAATTTTGACCAAAGAAAAAATTAATGGAATGTTGGAAATGGTTAGCTATAATTTCAAAATCGAAAATGGTGTCCCGCAAAAAAGCTCGATTACCAAAGTTCCCGAAATTTCAAAAGAACAATTGGAAGAAA
>CAZIIV010000001.1:9700-96212 GCA_964539365.1 uncultured Desulfobacteraceae bacterium
CAAAAAAGCTCGATTACCAAAGTTCCCGAAATTTCAAAAGAACAATTGGAAGAAATTGTACAAAATGTTAGGATGAAAACCAATACCGGTCCTGATGAGTTTGAGGAATTGGATCTTTCCGGGTTTTCGACAATCGATGAACAAATCGAATTTCTAAAACGCCGGGATAGGGTAGATACAATGTATATTATGTAAAAAAATCATTATTGGTTCCATTGCAAATGGAGTGTGTTATGAAAGAATTCACCCACCTCGATAAAGAGGGGCGTGTTCGGATGGTGGATGTATCGGGTAAGGAACCGACCCTGCGTGTTGCAGTGGCCCAGGGAGTTGTTTCCATGAGTCGGGAACCATTTGAAAAGATAGTCAATCAGACGGCAAAAAAAGGGAATGTCCTTGAGACGGCAAGAATCGCCGGTATTATGGCCGCAAAAAAGACCTCGGATCTTATTCCCATGTGTCATCCGTTAAATATAATCCATGTTGCCGTGGATTTTTTCCCGGATGAAGCGAAGAATTCCATCAGAATCCAAGCCGCTGTTCGCGCTATGGATCAGACCGGTGTTGAAATGGAAGCTATGACCGCTGTTTCTGTAGCCGGACTGACCCTGTATGATATGTGCAAGTCTTATGATCGTACCATGACGATTTCTGATATATGCCTTCTTGAAAAGTCAGGGGGAAAAAGCGGGGTATTTGTAAAAAATGGAGTTAAAGATCAAGGATCAGCGAGGTGAGTTATGTCGAAATATACTATGGCCGGTTTGACGTCGTGGCTCTTTAGCGGATTGATACTGCTTTTTCAAGCCATATCTTCAGTCATGGGTAATGAAGAAAAATTTGCTTTCAAAAGCTTATCTCTTGTCAGTGTTATTGGCCGGGAACATTTTAAGTGGATTGACAGCATTTCATGGACCGGCATTCAAAATGCGGTGAGTTTTCTTGTTAACATGCCGTTGTTTATTTTGTTGTTTTGTATCGGCATCTTATTTTTTTTAATACATATGGCTACAAATAGACTATAAATGAACTCTTGGGTTAATAAAAGATACAATTCAATTATTTTCTTAGGCGTGTTCTTTTGTTTCCTGTTCGCAGGATGCGCCCTCTTTAAAAAGGAAGCACCAAAGGTCATGGAAACCGGGCTGGTAAGAATAGCTTCGCCGGACTATCCAGAATTTTTTGATGATATGGACTATGACGGTTTGGAGCATGGTATTCTGCAGAGCATGTTGTATCTCAAAAGAATTCCGGCTGACAGAAAGTTCAGATTCGGCGAAGATGTTTTTGATACCGCCCACATGATAAGATCTATGGAACACTTTCTGAATTTTATTCAAACCAAACCGTCCATACCGGATCTGAGAAAATATATTCGTTCTAACTGCCTGGTTTACAGGTCCGTGGGCAATGGTAACCCGGGACAGGTTTTTTTTACAGGATATTACGAACCTTCTTTGGAAGGAAGCCTGAAACAAAGCACTGAGCACCGTTTCCCGATTTATGCCCGCCCCGAAGACCTTACTACGATTAATCTTTCCTTGTTTCTACCGGAACTTAAGGGGAAAAAAATCATTGGCAGATATACCGACCAAACCGTTGTGCCCTATTATGACCGCAACGACATAGATTACAAGGGTGTGCTTGAGGGAAAGACCCGAGAGATCGCCTGGCTTAAAGACCGAATTGATCTCTTCTTTTTGCAAATCCAGGGTTCCGGGAAAATTAATCTTAACAATGATGAAACCCTCCACGTCCATTATCATACAACAAACGGACGTCCGTATCGGAGCATCGGCAAGTTGCTTATCGATACCGACAAAATACCTCGCGAGGAAATGTCTATGCAAAAGATTCGTGCTTATTTGCACGACCATCCCGAAGAGGTTGAAACCATATTGAATCATAACCCAAGTTATGTATTTTTTAAAATCGAAGAAGACGGTCCCCTCGGCTACCTGGAAGTTAAATTGACGCCGGGCCGATCAATTGCTTTGGACCGGCGCCTGTTTCCTCGAGCCGGCCTGGCCTTTATTCAAACCCGGAAGCCCGTGATAAATGGCAGCGGGAAAATTTACGAATGGTCGGACTTTTCCCGATTTGTACTGAATCAGGACACCGGCGGGGCAATCAATGGGCCGGGTCGGGCGGATTTGTTCTGGGGTGATGGAACCTATGCGGAAATAGCGGCCGGTCACATGCAGCACCACGGCACACTCTATTTTCTTGTCCTAAAACCGGATCTTCCCTAATAACTATTATCGCCATTTTCACAATAAAATTCAGTTTCAAAGACAGGACGTCGGGTGTGAATCACGGCTGTTGGCAATATGAAAATTCATGTTCGTCTGCGCTACGTATTTAGCTTTGGGGAAAAGGTGTCAGGTTTCAGGTGTCAGGGTCGAGAAACTTGAAGAGCTGAAACCTGACACCTGACACCTGAAACCTGACACCTTACGATTGAACTCAATAACCAACAATCTTGATTTACAAACGAAATTCCGGGCAAGTCCATTTGGTGAATTAATTCGGGTGAGTTGTTCTTGACTCTTTTTCATAAAACCATTACTTATTGATATCTTATTAGTTTTGATTAACTTTTTTACACTATTGAGGAGTTAAATATGTTTGGCATCGGCATGCCGGAAATGCTGTTGATTCTGGCAATCGCACTGATTGTTATTGGACCCAAAAAACTTCCGGATCTTGCGAAATCTCTGGGACGGGCTTTTGCAGAATTTAGGCGAGCGACATCCGAATTAAAAGAAACTTTTGAAATTGATGATGAATTAAAGGAAGTTAAATCAACCTTTGATCATGTGGGAAAAGAGGTTAAGGAGGCGATGGCTGTAAAGATCGATGCCGAAACCGGAGATCAAAAGGTTTCACCGGATTTTAATAAAGAAAAAAACGAAAAAAATAAATCGGAAAAAAAAGATTCAGAAAGTCCGTCAAGTGATGGATGAACAAGAAAAAATCCCGTTTACCGAACACCTGGAAGAACTCAGAAAACGTCTAATTGTTTGTTTCATAGCCGTGGGTGTGGGTTTTGTTTTGTCCTACGGCTTTAAAGAAAAATTGTTTCAAATTCTGACTCGTCCCCTGATACGCGTCATGCAAACCGGCGACAAGCTTATCTTCACCGGTCTTCCCGAAGCATTCTTTACTTACCTGAAAGTAGCATTTCTTTCCGGCATCATTCTGGCCGCTCCGGTAATTTTTTATGAGTTCTGGATGTTTGTCGCACCCGGACTTTATGATAAAGAAAAACGGCTCATGGTTCCCATTGTAGTTCTATCCACGGTTTTCTTTGTTGGCGGTGCATTTTTCGGATATTTTATTGTATTTCCATACGGTTTTAAGTTTTTTTTAGGATTTGCCTCCGAAATAATACGTCCCCTTCCTTCCATGCGGGAGTATTTGGGGTTTGCCTCGAAATTGTTACTTGCTTTTGGACTTGTTTTTGAACTTCCGTTGATCATTACCTTTCTTGCCAGACTGGGGATGGTCTCCGTAAGTTTTTTAAAGAAAAATAGAAAGTATGCGCTGTTGTTATTTTTTATGGGAGCAGCTATCTTAACGCCTCCGGATGTTGTAACGCAGATCATGATGGCATTGCCTTTGATATTGCTTTATGAAATAAGTATTATCGGCGCCAGAGTTTTCGGAAAAAAGAACTTTGAAGAGGAGGATAATAACGATAATAAATAGAAAATTGAGACAGGTATATTTCAATCCCACAATAGGGAGAACATGCCGTCGCTACGCTTCACCAAAATCAAATCCGTTCACGCTGCTTTTTATCGTTGACAGAGCAACATCCGGTTGATAGATACTTTTGTATCTATTAATTTAATTTTAAAATCTAAAGGAGGGTAAAGGTGTTTAAGAATAAAAGGTATCTCGTAACATCGGTAGTTGCTGTAATCGCTACGCTGTTTGTCGTAGCCGGAATTTATGCCGGAACCCAAGTAAAAGATGAAATCAAAATGGAAAACAAGGCGTATGCCGAACATACCAAATCTATAGTAACATTTTCCCACCTCAAGCATTCAAAGGAATACGCGGAACAAAATCCTGATCTTTACAAATCCGGCTGCGGAGAGTGTCATCACGACAAAGACAATAAACCGCTCACCAATCTTAAAGAAGGTGATGAGGTACAGAACTGCATTGAATGCCATAAAAAACCCGGAAATATGACAGGAAAGGAAGCAAAGGGGCTGTCAAAGGAGCAGAAACGCGAATACCATGCCAATGCCATTCATGACAATTGCAAAGGCTGCCATAAAAAGTTCAATAAGGAAAAGAACTTAAAATTTAAAGACCCGGGTGCGGCGCCGGTAACGTGTACACAGTGCCATCCCAAAGAGAAAGATTAAACGGTTCGAAGATTTTATCATATAGGAATATTTAAGGTGATTGTCAGTTTAAGATGATTGCCCTATTTTTTTGATTTTTTTGTAGGCAACAGCATTACGAACCATGGCTTCGGCCCAGGAAGGCGTGCCCAGGGCATGTATATGGGTATAGGTGGCCAAAACGTTTTTGTAACAGACACCGTCACGATGATTAATAAAACCGGCGCCTCTGTTCATGTTAAAGGCCAGATCGCTGTCCGTCCCCCGCCATTTTAAAACCCGCGAATAGTGAAACTCATGCCCTTTAAGTTGGGTCCCGATGTTAAAATACGGATTGGGGTATTCCACGGTTACCACCGTGTATCCGTGTCCCTGAGGCTTCTTTGAAAATGCAAAGACAACCGGCAGCACCCCGGCCATGGGAAATGATGTTTCATCCAGAACCAGTTCTTCTCCCAGGTACATCAGACCGCCGCATTCGGCGTATATGGGAAGGCCGTGGTTTGCCAAAGAATTTAATTGTTTTCTGAATGTTACGTTTTGGGTCAGTTGTTGGGCATGGGTTTCAGGAAATCCGCCGCCGATATAAAGGGCATCTATGGGAGGAATCGTATCGACGGCCAGAGGGCTTATAACTATGGTTTCTGCACCTGCCGCTTCAAGAGCTTCAATATTTTCCGGATAGTAAAATTGAAAGGCGGAGTCTTTGATGATACCGATTTTTGGCCGTGGTATCGCGCCTGAGTGACGCAAAGATTTCCCTCTATCAAGAATGTTTTTTTGAAGATCTGCTGAAACAGGAAGTGGGCCGGCATTACCGGCAACCGAGGCCAGGGCTTCAAGATCAAGATACCGGGCGGCGAGTTGAGATGCGGCTTGGATGGAATCCTTTGCCCAGCCGTGTTCGGGTGTGGGCAACAGTCCCATGTGCCGTTCCGGAAAATTTTGCCAGTCGAGCTTTGGAACCGCACCGAGTACGGGAATGTCACAGTAGTGTTCAATATTTTTTCGGAGGACTTTTTCATGCCTGGGGCCGGCAACACGATTTAAAATAACCCCTTTAATTTGGGTATCCGGATCGAATATCATACAGCCAAGCACGGCTGCAGCCATGGTTCGGGTCGATTTCGTACAATCAATGCAAAGAATCACCGGCACTTGCAGCAGTTTCGCCAGTTCCGCGGTACTGGTGCTCCCTTGGATATCTATCCCGTCGTAAAGCCCCCGGTTTCCTTCTATAACTGCGATATCTCCTTTGATGGAATGTAAGAAAAAGGATTCAAGGATAAGCTCTTTTTGGGTCAGGAAGGTGTCGAGGTTGTAGCAGGGCCGGCCGGCCGCAAGGGCGAGCCAGCCCGCATCAATGTAGTCAGGACCTTTTTTAAACGGTGTTATCTTTCTGCCGAACGATTTCCATGCTGCAGTGATTCCGATCGACAGTATGGTCTTACCCGATCCTCCCCGCAGGGCCGCAATTAAAATTCTGGGAAAATCCATAGGTTCCTGCTGCAAAGGAGGTTCTTAAATTGAAATATTTTCCGGATCGCTCTTTTTTTTAATACAAAAAATATTTCTATTAATCTTCGTGCTCGCTATGCGCTTGCTTGCCCGTACCTTTAAGCCCATATAATGAAGTGCTCCCGCTGGACCAGTATTCGAGGATTTCCTCTTGTATCATTTGGTTAATCAGCTTTTTGGCGACTCTGGGCTTTTCACCGAGTATTTTCGCAAGGTCGTTAAAATAAAATTTGGATTTTACTTTTTGCTTTTTTGTAAGCCCTTCTACAATTTTTTGTTTTGCTTCTTCGTATTCCATTATTAAGCCCCTTTTTAAAATACAGGGGGTACTCTAAATGTTACCCCCTGCGGGTGTATTCGCGCTTAGAACTTAAAGTTCGATGTCTGACGCCAGGTAAAATAGGCCGGATCACGGAAATCATCGATAAGATGGTGTGTGAACTCGAGTTCACACTTCTCAAAAAATCTTTCCCACCCGATCCGTTCCGCCCATTCACCCAGACGTTCATACTTGTTGGCATCCGCTGCGTAGGCTTCTACGATTCTCTGGATCGTATCCGTCATCGAGGGCCATCGCGGCATTTCGTTGGGGATAAAGGCAACAACAACCTTGGAGAACTTTGGAGCGCTGATGCGGTTGGAGACCTTTCCGCCTGCCATGAGAACGATACCGTCGCCCACATCATCGGCCAGGGGCATTGCGGGACACATGGTGTAACAGTTCCCGCAGAACATACACCGGGGCTCGTTTACGGAAACACTTTTTACCTCTTTTCCATCGGGCAGTGTAATCTTGGCCGGTTTGATGGCGGCCGTAGGACAGGCAGCGATTGCCAGCGGAATTTCGCACATTTTGTCCATATATTCGTGATCCAGCATGGGTGGCTTGCGATGATATCCCAGAATGGCGATATCCGAGCAATGGACGGCGCCGCACATGTTCAGACAGCAGGCCATGGAGACCCGGAGCTGGGCCGGCAGGCGCATATTGGTGAAATCATCAAAAAGCACATCCAGGGTCGCTTTTACCGTACCGGATGCATCTGTTGCCGGTGTGTGACAGTGGATCCAGCCCTGGGTATGGACAATGTTGGTAACTCCGGCGCCGGTACCCCCGATGGGGAACTTGTAACAGCCGCCGGCCTGCTTGCGGCTCAAAAGATCCTGCTTTAACGGCTCTACTTTTTCCTTGCTGTCCACCATAAACTCAATGTTATTGCGTGTAGTGAATCTGAGATGTCCGCCACAATGTTTGTCCGCGATTTCGCAGATTTCACGGATATGGGATACGCTCATAAGACGGCACCCGCCACATCTTATGGTGTAAACTTCGTCGCCGGATTCGGCCACATGGACCAGAACGCCGGGTTCCAGAATTTCATGATACAGCCATTTACCCTTGTTCTTTGCAATTACGGGAGGGTAAAATTCGTCAAATTTTCTTGGGCCGATGTCGGTGATTCTGTTTGCCATCGGTTTGTCAGGATTGTAACCTGAAGATATAAATGCCATAGTTGTTCCCCCCTATCTTTGATGATATTTTCTGAATTCGTTAATATCACGATCAAATCCGCCTTCAACTTCATCTTCTTTCCAGAAAATATACGGATTGGTGCGTGGTTCCTGGACCATTCGCGGATCCGGCTTGAATCCCGTCACCTCAAGCAGTTTCTGGAATCCCTGGCGCTTCATGAGCTCGCCAAGCCGTTCGCGGTTTTTTCCTTCTTCCATCCACCAGTCCCAGATGGGCTCGATGACGGTCTCCTTGATTTCATCGTAAGGTTCTTCCACCTTAATAAACGGAACGATAAGAGACCCCATTTGCGCACCGTCAAGAATCGGGGCCTTTGCTCCGGCAAAGATCGAACACCCAGTATCATTACCGATTCTCAATGCTCTGGGCATGACGTTGATACAGTGCATACATCGATAACATTCCGGAGTGTTGATTTCCAACTTACCGTTTTCATATCTCATACAGCCGGTGGGACAAAGATCGATCACTTCTTTCTGGATGTCAAACGGCCCCCAATCCCGTCCGGCATGAGCGCCGCCGTTGGGAGGAAGTTCACCGTTAACATAAGCCTGAACCGCTTCCTGATCTATTTTGATATCATCTCGCCAGGTGCCGACAAAGGCCAGGTCCGCCCGTGCAATGGATGCAACGCAGCAGTTGGGGCACCCGTCAAATTTAAATTTAAACTTGTAGGGAAATGCCGGCCGATGAAGCTCGTCCTGGTATTCAACGGTGAGATCATGGCAGATTGCCTGGGTGTCGAAGCAAGCCCATTCACAACGTGCCGCGCCGATACAATCGGAAGGTGTTCTCAGGTTTGACCCGGAACCGCCCAGATCCTGATTCAGATTATGTCCCAATTCCCAGAAGACCTCTTCAAGCTGAGGCGTCGTGGTGCCCAGGAAGATAATATCTCCTGTTGACCCATGCATATTGGTAAGTCCGCTTCCCCGTCGCTCCCAGAGATCGCAAATCTCTTCAAGGTATTTGGTGGTATAAAATTTGCCGGCAGGCTGGGATACACGCATGGTATGAAAATGGGCAACGCCCGGAAACATTTCGGGCTGGTCGCAGTATCTGCCGATGACACCGCCTCCGTAGCCGAATACCCCGACGATGCCGCCATGTTTCCAGTGGGTGCGGCCGTGCTTGAAGGAAAGTTCAAGACACCCCAAAAGATCGTCACAACAATCCTGAGGAATCTGGTATTCAATGTTTCTTTCATTCTTTGCCCTTGATTCAGCCTCCCGCTTGATGTCGGTCACAAAACTTGGCCATGGACCGGTCTCCAGCTGATCCAACAAAGGGGTTTCATGTTTTGCCATTGTATTACCTCCATTCTAAATTCAAAATTAACCAACTTGAGTAAAAAAAAATTCACCGTCCCCCTTCAGGGGCAGTAAGAGTCACCTCCTCTCATGATTCTTTTATTTTTTTTAGTTTTATCGTTAACGGTTTTTGCCTTAAAACTTTGAGCCTTCAAAGAAGCAGAAAGAACCAAATAGATCCTATAGAATTAATATTGGTCCTTGTCAATAAAAAACCATGGTTTCACAAGGTTAAAAAAAAAATATTCGGAAACTGCCCCAATACTTTTTTTGAGCCGTCTTTTTTTAATAAAGTGTTATGATTTTAAGTGGTTTTAAGGATATTCTTTGTAATGCTGAATTGCATAATACAGATCCTCAACGTGCTGTGTAAGATGTTGATTGATCACAGGAACCTCCGGAGCCTGTGAATGATATGTCTGAGCAATGGAGCGGTTCAAATCGAGCAGCTCCGCCCGACTGCACGACAACAGATTTTTCTGGAAACAATAGGCCAAGGGTTTGTCAAACTCACTGATCTGTGGTTTTAAAGTCAGTCCTTCAAAAAAGCCTTTTAGAATTCCTTTAACGGCAATATCGTCAGACCATACGATTTCTCCGACACCGTTCAAACGGTCCAGGCGCATTCTGATTGCAAGATTTAAAAAAAACACCAGCAATGCCTCCAGTATTATATTGGCATCCAAACGTTTATCTTCACTCCCGCTGTTGTTTTCAAACAGGGGTCTGTACTGTCTCACGGTAATGAGTTTTAAGTCGATCCTGTTGTTCTCACATTTTAAGACAAAATCTCCGGCCGCATGATGCCAGGAGAATATATGCTCATAGGTTTTGACGTTGTAGTAACGGGTCAGAATGCTTGCGGCATGTCGGTAAAGGTTTGTGGCTTGGTCATCGGTAAGGAAATAGTTGCCGTGCTCATGATCCCAGACTAAAATTTTATGTTTTTCATCTGCCGGATCAAGGGAAATGTGAAACTCATTAAATCCGTGGAACCATTCTCCTAAAAACATTCCGATTTCATCACCGGTAACAGAGACACAGCCCTGGCCGAAAACTTTGGGCAGAAATGAAAACGGGAAATTTTCATCGAGCTGTTTCAACAGGCGATATTCTCTTTGAATACAATGTTTACCCGAATCGGAAATCGCTACGTTCAAAACAAAAGGAATGACGGTCCCGTGTAAAATGGTTTCAATCCGGGCCGGATGATAAAATTCACCGTGTTTTTCGAGAAAGATATTTATTTCCTGGATTTCTTGAGAGGTTACCTCTCGATGCATTTGTTGTGAGAGCGCACGAGCAATGATTTCAGATCGGTCCTTTTCCAGAAAATAGCGAGCCGCGGTAAAATAATCTCCATAGCTTACACAAATACCGGAATCATTGGACCGTTGTTGTCTGTTAACGGGAAGGAGGGTGTTCCATATCCGGGTGTCTTTTTGAACAGGATTTTTTTTGTTCGATAAAAAATACTTGAATGCGGGTGCGTTAGGCATGGCTTGGGTTTTGGTTAGGAAAAAGACAACATCTTAACCGAGTTTTTTCCGAACGGCCTGGATTTCTTTCAATAGTTCTGGGGCCGCTTCATAACCGAGTTCAACCGCTTTATTCACATGTTTAATTGCCAAGTCATATTTACCCTTTTCAAGATAAACAATTGCCAGATTGTTGTGGGCCACTGCAAAGGCCGGCTCGATTTCCAAAGCCTTGAGGTTGGTTTCGATACTTTCTTCAATCAGCCCTTTCATTAAGTAAGCATTTGCCAGTGTGGCATATGCCTGCAAGAAGTTGGGGTTCCATCGTATTGCTTTTTGAAGCATCCGGATGGCGTCGTCAATTTCTCCTTTTTGCAGATGCACAAATCCGATGTTGCCGTAGCCTTCGGCAAATCCCGCCCGAGCCTTGACCGCCTGCTGGTTGTATGCCATACAGCCGTCAAGATCATCCCGTTGCAGGCAAATCCCTCCGAGCTGCACATACGCTTCAGCCAGGTTCGGGCTGCAATGGATAGCGGCAAAAAGCTCTTTTTCTGCTTCATCATATTTTTTTTGGCCTAACAGACCGACTGCAAGATTGTAATGGGATACGCCGCACTCCGGATTTCCGGCGATGGCCAGGCGCTGGCGAGCGATAAATTCTTCAACGTTTTTTGCTTGCGTCATGAGTTATCCATTAGATAAATTTTAATTTTTTTGTTAATCGGTTAACGAAAACCGCTTGATAATTAAAAGATTTAAAACATTTCAAATGTAAGGAACGTATGTCAGCCATTATGGGTTGTCAAGAAAAAACAGGTGGAGAGGGGCACAAGACTATTGACAGGGCATAACCATTGTAATATAAAAACCGATCCTAATTGTGTGTTCAAGAAAAAGAAGCTTTTTTTACTAATATTTAGAAAATTATCAACAGGAGGTACTCATGGCGGATTTTTATATTAATGTTTTTTTGGATGACGAGAAAACCAAAATGATTGAGGATGCGGGTTTGGCCGACCAGATTACTGAAATCGACGGTAAAAGGGCGATTCAGGTGGGCATGACCAAAAAAGAACAAAAGAAACTCCTTAAAAGTTTTGAGGAGTTAACCTTCGACGATTCAAATGCATGTGTTCTTCCGGAAGCCGGGGAGAAGACTTTGATGGATATTATTTCGCAAACACAGACCCTTGACTGTATGAAGGTGGCAATTATAAAACTTTATAATCCCCTTGCCGGACGGGGGATATCCGGAAGAGGCTCATCGGGCCGATAGAGTCTCTCGGGTATAACGCACTATCATCGAGCCCCTTGAAACCATTCAATTTTGTTGCCATAATTCGGAACCGGACAAAAATCGCGACAAAAACAATGTTTTTCAAGGGTCTCGTACCCGCCAATTTTTAATTTCGTCTTCGACTTTCCGTTTTAAATCGATTTTGAGACGCCCTATCCTTTTTCTATAAATTTCGGTTTGTCTTATTACCCTGTTTCCAGAGATAACCGAGTTTTCCCTTGACATAACCTCTGACTTTATTTAACTTTTCCGTATACACCGGTATGGAATATATGAGCTTATTACTCACAGGAACACTTTCTGCTAAAAGGGGGAATTTATGCTCGCAGGATGTTTTACGGCAATTGTTACACCGTTTAAAAACGACACCGTTGATTATGAAGGTCTTGGAAGGCTTTCGGAATTCCAGATAAAAAACGGGATAACCGGAATCCTGGCTGTCGGGACTACCGGAGAGAGCCCTGTTTTAAACTGGGATGAACACAATCGAGTCGTTGAGATGGTTGCAGAAAAATCAAAGGATAAATGTATCTGCATTGCAGGTGCAGGGAGCAACAACACAAAAGAGTCGTTGGAAGGAACAAAGCATGCGGTTACGGTCGGTGCTGATGCGGTTTTGCTGGTAGATCCATACTATAACGGGCCCAGTTCCCTTGAAATACGCAGGGAATACATCGCCCCTGTTGCCGAAGCAGCCCCGGATATTGAGATTATCCCTTATGTAATCCCCGGCAGAACCGGCGCTCAACTTTTACCCGAGGACCTTGCTATCCTTAACAAGACCTATAAAAATGTTAATACGGTCAAAGAAGCCACGGCTAATCTTGAAAATATGCGCAACACAAGAAAGTGTTGCGGGCCTGATTTTACCATACTTTCCGGTGATGATGGGATGACCGTTAAAATGATGCTCGATCCTCAGATCAAGGCTTCCGGCGTTATTTCGGTTGCTTCAAACGTTGCTCCCGGTCCCATCACTGAAATGGTTCGACTGCTCGAACAGGGTAAAGAGAGAGACGCCCAAAAGCTGTTGACGGCGCTGGAACCCCTTTTTGGCCTGGTTACAGTTAAGACTATGGAGCAAACACCTTACGGAGAAGTGGTATGCCGGGCCAGAAACCCACTGGGCTTCAAAACATTGATGTCGATTTTGGGAATGCCTTCCGGTGGATGCAGACAACCTCTTGGAAAAATGACACGAAACGGACTTGAGACCGTTCTTTCGGCGGCGCGTAAAGTACAGGCCGACACTCCCGAAATATTTAAGCCGGTTGCGGAATTTTTCAATATCGATATTGAACAGCGGTTGAACAATTCTTCGAGTTGGGAGGGCCTTTTTTACGAGGAATATTAATGTCATCTATTTTGGTGCCGGATACCCGCATGTCAATCATCGGGTATCCGGCATCAAGTTTTTTTCAATTCCCCGCACTTTCCTTGAGCTTAAAACTTCCTTCCTTAAAAAGAACATCTTTTAACCATTTAAGACCAAATTTCAGCAGGGCAATCTCATCTTCCCGGATCTTCTCAACGGTGGCATTGTCGATATGGTACCGGTTCAAAAAGGAGCTTTCAAAAACAAACTCTTTAAACTTATCGATATTGTAACTGACTAAAAAAAACATTTTTTTGCTCTGTTCAATAAGCTTGAGATTCGGGGGAAAAGATCTTTTTCTCACTACAAGATCAGTCCAGCCGGCATTAATTTCATCATGGATATCAACGCCCTGATCTTTCCGCCATTCCCGGACCGTCCATTCTTTTTTTTCTTCAAAGCCCAGACAGTGCGGTTCATTCACAAAAAAATAGAACCCTTCATCATCAACACCCGCCCTGTGACTCAGCGACGCAACGCCAAGGGGATAATAACGGCACGTCGTGGGTCTGTCTTCATAAATGATACACCCGTTGTCGGTTACAAATGGGCATGATTTTAAATCATCGTCCATCATCCTCAGAGTAACCATGGGAAGATCTGTCTTTTCCAAAAGACGGGGAAGCGTGTACATTGCTAAAAATTCATCTGAAGAAAGCTGCAAACGGTTTTTAAGCCTGATAATGTCATAGGGAGTTAATGCGATATTAATATTTCTACAGCACTTGGTAAAACATTTCACCCCTTTATGACATTCAAACTTGAATTTACTTTCCAAATTAAGCCTTACCGGTTTGATATCGGCCATTTTCTCTGATATGGTCATATTGATTTTCCTTTCCATTTTGTATTGAAGAACTCAGATTTCAGACTTTAATATCCAAAGCGCACAATGTCAACCTGCGAGAAAAATACAGGCAGGGAAAACGCATTTGAACCCCACAATACCGGGGGAACACGCTGTGGCTATGCTGCACCGAAATCAAGTGCGTGTATCTTGAAAATACCGGTTGGTGTTCAGCGAAACACTCTTGAAGAAATTTTGATCTTGATTTCAATGGTAAAGATGCTATAGATCTTAAATCAAATTTTAGTAACTTCTCAATAAGTTCCGGTGTGTTTAAGGGTGATATTGAGCCGCCATAATTTATTATTAATTAATCTTGGAGGTTTTTGATGGACAAACTGAACGCTTTTGAATTTAAACCCGGCCGCCGTTTTGCAGGACGTCTTCCTCATGGCAAAGATTTGATCAGATCTATCGAAGATTTTTGTAAAGCGTCGTCAATACAAATGGCTACCTTTTCCGTTATCGGTGCAGTATCTTCTGCGACTCTGGGGGCATATGATCAAAAACAGCAGGTTTATGCAACATTCACTAAAGAAGAACCGCTTGAAATAGTAAGTTGCACCGGCAATGTCTCATTGTTGGATCAAGACTCGGTGGTACATGCTCATATCATTCTGGGAAACCTGGAAGGAAAAACCACAGGCGGACATGTTTTTTCAGAAACCATTATTTATGCCGCAGAAATTGATCTTCAGGAATTAACCGGAGACCCTCTGGAAAGGGCTTACGATGATACAACAGGACTTATGCTGTGGAAAATATCGGAGTGAAATTTTAAATTCTTTGAGGAGGCAGAAATGCAACTGACTGTTAAAAAAGCTGGTCAATTAAAAGCAAAACCCGAGGATTCTAAACTTGGTTTCGGCAGCATTTTTACGGATCATATGTTTAACATGGATTACAACCCGCAAGATGGATGGCATAACCCACGCATAGAGCCCTATGCATCCATAGATATGGATCCCGCAACCATGGTGCTTCATTATGGTCAAGGTGTTTTCGAAGGGCTCAAGGCGTTCAGGACGGAGTCAGGGGATGTCCAGCTTTTTCGGCCCACTGATAATTTCAAGCGGTTAAACAACTCCGCGCGTCTCCTCTGTATTCCGGAAATTGATGAGGTATTTGCCTTGGATGCTCTTAAGCAGTTGCTTGTTATTGAAAAAGACTGGGTGCCATCTATGCCGGGGACTTCCCTTTACATACGCCCCACCATCATCGCCATGGATCCCTTTTTAGGTGTGCGCGCTTCTCATACCTACCGTTATTTTATTATCCTTTCTCCGGTGGGCGCTTATTATGCCGAAGGATTTAACCCCGTTAAGATATGGGTCACCCGCAACCATGTCCGAGCGATACGGGGCGGAGTGGGTGAGGCCAAAACGCCGGGCAATTATGCAGCCAGCCTGTACGCCGGCGAACAGGCCCATCAACACGGTTATACTCAGGTGTTGTGGCTTGACGGTGTTGAGCAAAAATATATTGAAGAAGTTGGGGCCATGAATATATTTTTTGTTATAAACGGTGAGCTGATCACGCCCATGTTATCCGGAAGTATCCTTCCCGGCATTACCAGAGACACTGTGATTACCCTTGCAAAACAATGGGATATCAAAGTGGCAGAACGCAAAGTCAGCATTGATGAGGTGTTGGATGCCCATAAAGCGGGAAAACTCGAAGAAATTTTTGGATCCGGAACCGCGGCGGTTATCTCTCCTGTGGGAGAAATCAAATACGGCGAGACTGTCATAACCGTGACAAACGGCAAGGTCGGTCCCATGGCCAACAAGTTCTACAAAACGATCACAGATATTCAATACGGCAATATTAAAGATCCGGCAGCA
Organism: uncultured Desulfobacteraceae bacterium; assembly: GCA_964539365.1. GTDB lineage: Bacteria > Desulfobacterota > Desulfobacteria > Desulfobacterales > UBA11574 > S5133MH16. The sequence goes on from CAZIIV010000001.1 coordinate 25,268, forward strand.
TGGATAGAAAGGATATAAAAAATTGCATGTGCCTGAAAATTCAGACAACATAAAATATCTTCCGTCCTTTATTTCAAAGATGGAACGCGAGAAATTTCCCCCTTTGGTTATTGATACGTTTACGTATTATTATAAAAAGATTGTTTCCGGAGCAACAGGCCTTATCTCTGATAAAGACATAAGGCCCGTTGCTTCGGATGAACTTGAAGATGCAACTCGTATTAAAGAATATGCCGAATCCGGGCGGAAAGCATTGCGTCATGCGGTTATCATCAAACTGAACGGTGGTCTGGGTACCAGCATGGGCCTCACAAAGGCAAAGTCTCTTTTAACGGTAAAAAATGAAAAAACATTTTTGGAAATCATCATAAGGCAGGCAGAAACATGCGGGGTAAAACTGGCCCTTATGAACAGTTTCAGTACACATGAAGACACCATTAACGCCCTCTCAAGGATCAAGCCGTCAGATTTTCCTCTTTTATTTGTTCAGAATAAATTCCCCAAGATCCTTCAGGAAAATCTTGCTCCCGCCACATGCCCCAATAATCCGGATCTGGAATGGAATCCCCCGGGGCACGGTGATATATACTCGGCAATTTATACATCCGGCGTATTAAGTAGCCTTCTGGAAGACGAAATAGAGTATGCCTTTATTTCAAACTCAGACAATCTGGGTGCTACCATGGATGAATCGCTCCTGGGGTATTTTTGTGTAAACCGACTTCCCTTTATGATGGAGGTGGTTCCAAGAACACCGTCAGATGTAAAAGGCGGACACATCGCCAGACACATAAACGGTCGTCTGATCTTGCGTGAAGCGGCCCAGTGCCCGAAAGATGAAATGGAGGCGTTTAAAGATATACAACGTTACCGGTTCTTCAATACAAATAACATATGGATAAATCTTAAGTCTCTTAAAAAGCTTATTAAGAAACATAATACCATAAATCTTCCCATAATCAAGAATCAGAAAACACTTGATCCGAGAAATGAAAGCACCCCAAAGGTATTTCAGGTTGAAACCGCCATGGGCGCTGCCATATCTCTGTTTGAAGGCGCCGCTGCCATACGGATTCCTGCGTCCCGTTTTTTCCCGGTAAAAAAATGTAACGAACTTCTTGCCATAAGATCGGATCGTTTTGTGTTTTCAGAAAAAGACAATCTGATTTTAAATCCTAAGATAGGATCACGGTCCATAAGCATAGCTCTTGATCCAAAGTATTACGGGAAGATAGATAGTTTTGATGAAAGATTTTCAGAAGGAGTTCCATCCCTGATCGATTGTGACTCTCTTACCATTGAGGGTGATGTGCGTTTTGAAAAAAACGTAACCATAAAGGGGAAAGTTGTGATCAAAAACAATGGCGAATCCCAAGCGATTATTAAACAGGGGTCAGTGATAGACAAGGATGTGAACCTTAACTAGTGTTCATCCAGAAATGGTCTTTTTGCCCAATCTCTGCCCACCTGGAATAATGGAATGATAATGTAATTGAGGGGCTATGGTTTTTTAAAAAAAGAAGAATATTCCATGACTTTTTTTACATAATTCTCCGTCTCTTTAAAGGGAGGGATTTGTTTGTAACGATCAACCATATTGGGCCCGGCATTATAGGCGGCCAGTGCCATGGGCAGTTCTCCGTTAAAGCGTCTAATAAGCTGTTTTAAATAACGCGTTCCCCCCATTATATTTTCCCATGGATCAAAGGGATCTTTTATATTAAGGGCTTTGATATTTTCGGGCATAATTTGCATAAGACCTATTGCACCGGCACTTGAAATGGCCCGGGGATTAAAATCCGACTCGATTTTAATCAGCGCTTTGAGCAGTGAAAAGGAAATTCCATGGCTTTTAGATGCTTCTGTTATCAGGTCATCATAACGGTTGAAACCGTCAGTCACGTCTGAATCCGAAGGCAGAGGAGGTTTTTCCCTGATAAAGACTTTATAATCGGACGATGTCGGCACATTGGTAAAATGAAGTACCCCCTCACAGTCCATATGCACGTATATATCCGCATAAAGAGGCACGGGAGGTGTAACTACGAGTAAAGCCGAAAAAAAGACCGGTATAAAAAAAAGTTTAATAATCCCACGGGTCATCATTTGATAGAATTTTAATAAACCGTATGCCCAGTTTTTTTGTTTGCAAATGCAGACATGGTCAGGTATTTATTTTGATATAATTAATTATTATAACCCATTTTTAACCCATTTGTCTTTAGTTTTCCGTAACCGTTAAAAAATGACACAAAATATATCGTTAAATACCCGATGGTTGAGGCTTTTCTCACGGGTTGTTATCATAATATTTATTTCTGGGATCTTATCCTGCGGGGATAATACCGGCAATAAGACTCGAGATCCCCTTGCCGATTCCGGCATTAGATATATAGACAGCATGGAACAGTTTAATAAAATCATCCAAACATCAGGAGGCCTCCTGATGTTTGATTTTTACGCGGACTGGTGTCCTCCCTGCAAAGAGATTGAACCCGCGCTAAAGAAAATTGCGAAAGAAAAAAGTAATATGGTTACGGTATATAAAATTAACATTGATCGGAACCGAGCGCTTGCGGATTCCTTTCGCGTCAACGGCATTCCTCACGTTGTTTTTTTTAAAAACCAGGAACCCGTCCTTGCCCTGAGTGGGGTGTATCCAAAAAACATGTACTTAAAACTTGTGGAACGATTTTCAGCTCCCGCTGAACTTTAGTCTATTTATTTGTAATTGTTACTCTTTTTATGGTAAAAAATTCTAACCATATAATTTCTCTATTACAAATAATTGAATATTTCTGATTGAATTCACATGTTTTGTAAGAGCTTTTTCACCTCATTGCCGTCTGCTGTTGCTCCGAAATGTTTCATAATTAAGCCCATGGCCTGCATTTTGTTTTTAAATTCCGAAAAATCAACATGTTGCTCAATCCACTTGGCAATTTCCTCTTGGGTTGCCATTTTCGGCAAATAATTTTCAATGATTTTAACAAATGCAGAATCGCCCTCGACACCTTTTTTATCGAGCATTTCTTTTTCTGATTTTATTAATTTTTTCAGAATTTTTACAACTTCATCATTGGACAGCTCCTTTTTGTCGAGCCTGCCGAACTCTCCCAGAATCACCCGAAGCGTATCTTTTTTTTCTTCATCTTTCGCTTTCATGGCAGCAGTTAAATCACTTTTGATTTGTTTTTGAAGATTCATTTTTTACCTTTTTTTTATGTTTGATTAAAGCGTTGATTTGCTCAACTACCAGAAGGTCGGTTGGAAACGCTATTTGTTTCGGCAATTTATCCGGGGGAAAAAATTTCGCTTTACTGGCATCGGAACCGGCTTCGAGTTTGCCGCCCGTGTATGTCCCCAAGAACCATATCCCTACGGTTTGATTTTCCAAGTCATGAAAATTAGAATGAACGGCAAAAACAGGCCCAACATCCACATCAAGTCCGGTTTCTTCTTTGAATTCACGTTTGGCCGCCAGCCGAATGTCTTCATCGTATTCCACATGACCGCAGGGGATGCACCACATCCCCTCATAAGATCCGTTTCTTTTTACCAGGAGCATTTCATCGTTTTTTAATAAAACAACTGCTACTCCGACGGTTGGATTTCTGTAATGAGTCCATTCACACGGAGCACAATACAATCTGTTTTTGTTACCATTGGCTTTTGTCTGTAATCGATGCCCGCAAAATGGACAGAATTTGAAGTCCATATCTTCGTCCTTGAATTTTGTTTTACCCTGATTGTTCCATAGCGTGGGGACACCCCCACACCCCTTAGTTAGTGTCCATCCAGAAATGGTAGATTTTGGTTTCCGGCAAGGCCCGAGCGAGTTTTCAACCGCAGGCATAGCGCGCTATTTCGAGGATTGAAAACGAGCGAGAACGCCGCCTGGGGCCGAAAGATGCCATTTCCGGATGGACACGAGTTAATGATACCATGACTCCTGTTCTGCTTTTTCTCCGAGCATCTGTTTGATTTCGCCCACGCTATCCATGGATTTTCCTTCATCGTTAATCAAGGCCTCGACAACCGGTATCTCCATTCGAATAATCAATGATACCAACCACCTGTCTCCAGCCAGCCGTCTTGAAGCATCATAGAAATTCAGCTTCATACCGTTATTTAACTTCATGATTTTTATAAGTTTTTCTTTCATACAAAATCCTTATTTTTTTTTTAATTAAACAGATCAAAATTATTAAAAGACTTTCTAACAATTCCTGATTTTTTTTGCACTAGTTTTGTTTATATTTTTATATTTGCCACCCGGCCGTTTTTATTGCTATAATCACATTCCCAAAAAAACCTTTTTAACCTTTTGAAACACTTAGGAAGACTCAGATGAAATATTTATCCGTTGATAACAGACTGTTTATTGATAACAGAAAAAAATTCGCCGCGAAACTCAAACCCAATTCCATAGCCGTCTTGAATTCCAATGACATCATGCCCACCAGCGCAGACGGCGTAAGATCCTTTATTCAAAATCCGGATATTTTCTATTTGAGCGGAATCGATCAAGAAGAAAGCATGCTGGTTATTTTTCCGGATGCCAGACAAAAAAAACACAAAGAAATTTTGTTTGTCAAAGAAACCAATGAAAAAATTGTATTATGGGAAGGGCGCAAATATTCCAAAGAAGAGGCCACGGCGGTATCCGGGATCAAAACCGTTTACTGGACCGGAGAATTCGAAGCCGTTTTCAGACCGCTGGTGCTTGAGGCTAAGCGGATTTACTTGAACACAAACGAGCACCTGCGGGCGGATGTTACCGTGGAGACGAGAGATGCCCGTTTTTTAAAACAGTGCAAAAGATTATACCCGCTTCATGAATACAAAAGACTGGCTCCGATTATGCAGGGCCTGCGGGCCGTCAAATCTAATATCGAAGTAGAACTGATCAAGCAAGCGTGCAAGATTACCGAAAATGCATTTCGAAGGGTGCTGGGCTTTATACGACCCGGGGTTTGGGAATTCGAAGTTGAAGCTGAAATTTACCATGAATTTTTAACCAACCGATCCCGGGGGCCGGCTTATACACCCATTGTTGCTTCAGGTCCTAATACCTGCATTCTGCATTATGTGCAAAACAACCGGCAGTGCAAAGATGGCGATTTGTTGCTTATGGATTTTGGTGCGGAATATGCGAACTATGCCTCGGATGTAACACGCACGGTACCGGTAAACGGTAGGTTCACCGAGCGGCAGAAAGAGATTTACCAGGCGGTATTACGGGTCCAGAAGGCAGCCGTTCAAATGCTCAAACCGGGAAATATCTTTGAAGAATACCAAAAAGAGGTCGGCCAAATCATGGAAAATGAGTTGATTGGTCTGGGCTTGCTCGATGCTGAATCGGCAAAAAACCAAAACCCGGATTCTTTGCTCTATAAAAACTATTTTATGCACGGCATATCCCATCATCTGGGGCTGGACGTTCATGATTTGGGAAATAACTACGGGAAATTTGAACAAGGCATGGTGGTTACCTGTGAACCGGGTATTTACATCAAAGAAGAGAATATCGGCATTCGACTTGAAAACGACATCCTGCTATCCAAAAACGGTCCTGTGGATCTCACAGGCAATATTGCCATTGAAACAGAAGAAATTGAAGATTTAATGAATGCATAAAAAACACATTGCTTATAAATGAACCTCGATTATCTTAAGAAAAAAATTGCGGAGAGGATCTTTTATTCGCTAATTAATGACCGCGGATACTGGAAAAGACAAAATAACAGGGTCATTGCTTGTTGTGTCGTGATATTAATAAGGGACTTTTTTCGAGAATTCTTTTTTTTGCTTCATCCCGGGTAATAACCTGCCCCTCATTATCTATCAGTGTATTGTCATCAATAACGAGAAGTCCCAAATTGGTCATTACATCCCGTTTGTATTCATACCGGCATTTCATTTTTTCCAATTTATATTTCATGAAGATCCAAACAAATCCGAAAACGGTAGCCACTGCAAAAACAACCCCCGAGATAATAAAAGCATAGTGAACGGCTTTTCCTCCTATTTCTCTTGATAACAGGATGAAGGTGTCCAACTTGGAAAAGAGTATCGACCCTATGCCCAGTAACAGCAGGCCCAGCAGAAAGGGCGCCTGACGAATGCAACCCATCAGCAGATTAAAATTATTCAAATATTTGTTTTTCTCATCGCTGTTTTCGGTTAATATGGTATTTTGGGGAGCGGGGTTGCCGAAGATAAACAGATTAAAAGCAGTTATACAGATACCCAGAAGAAATGTTATGGCGATGGGTGTCAAGAAAGATGCAAGAAAATAATATTTCCATGGAAACGGAATACCAATGGGTTTAAGCTGCAAAAGAAAACAAAGAAAAAAAATGATGATTTCAAGAAAAAAAATCAGGCCGATGTAGAATTTTATAAATCGTTTTAATTCAAAATTATTAAAAAGAGTGGCTACGCCTATATATTTATTTTTATCTTGTTTATCTTGCTCAGACATATACTCCTCCAGCTTTTTTTTGTTCGTATAACAAAAAATTAAAAAAACAGCAATAAGATATCCTTTAAACCAGGGATAGTGCACGGGGGATGGATATTGTGACGGATCTACTCATACTTTGTCGGTTCATTTTGCTGGCAATCAGCGCATTGTTGTTAATTGTTGTCCTGATAAAATTAAAAACAAATGCAAGCTCGGGAGTCGAAGAGGCGGTTCGCGAGGAACTGCGTTTGGGCCGCGAAGAATCGGCAAGAGCCTCGAAAAATCTCAGAGAAGAAGTTTCTGCAGGTCAGAGGTTTTCCCTGGACACGATGGTCAGGACCGTCGGAGAAATGGGCAAATCACAAAACGATCAACTCAACTCAATCGCCAGGCAAATACAGGAACTTACGGAATCCAACCGGATGGGAATCGAAAAACTGCGAACTACGATTGACGCACAATTAAAGCATCTTCAGGAAAGTAATGAGAGAAAACTCGATCAAATGCGGGAGACGGTTGACGAGAAACTGCAAAGTACGCTCGAAAAACGGCTTGGACAATCCTTCAAACTTGTCAGCGAACGCCTTGAGGCTGTTCAGCACGGTCTGGGGGAAATGCAGAATCTGGCGGCAGGGGTTGGTGATCTAAAAAGGGTTCTCACCAACGTTAAAGCGCGGGGCACCTGGGGAGAAGTCCAGCTGGGTGCACTTTTGGAGCAAATCTTAACTCCGGATCAATATGATAAAAATGTCCGTACGCGGGGAGATTCTCAGGACCGTGTTGAGTATGCCATTCGTTTACCCGGTCACGACGATAATCCGGAATCTTGCGTCTGGATGCCCATCGACTCGAAGTTTCCTCAGGAGGACTATCTGAAGCTTGTGGAGTCCGCCGATACCGGTGACGGAGATGCTGTGCAAAAGGCCACTGCGGCCCTGCTCCGGTCGGTTCACGGCTCTGCAAAAGAAATTCGCGATAAACACCTCAACCCCCCGGCCACCACTGACTTTGCAATTATGTTTCTGCCCACGGAGGGACTTTATGCAGAAGTCCTTCGTCAACCGGGCCAGGTTGAAAAGATACAGCAGGATTACCGTATTGTTGTTGCCGGGCCCACCACGCTTTCGGCGATCCTCAGCAGTTTACGTATTGGTTTTCGGACACTGGCCATTGAGAAGCGATCCAGTGAGGTTTGGAAAGTCCTTGCCGCCGTCAAAACGGAATTTGGGAAATTCGGTCATGTTCTGTCAACGGTAAAAAGGCAGTTGAATACGGCCTCTAACACCATAGAACAAACCGGAGTCCGAACTCGAGCAATGGAACGAAAATTACGCGCTGTGGAGGAACTGCCTTCAGAAGAAAGTACGGAGATCCTGGAATTGCCTGATTCAAAAATAGATTAAAAATATTGTTTCCTAACTGAAACAAGCCGGAACCAAACATGATATTTTAAGAATTGAACTTCCTGTGCCATTTAAGGAATAGATTCTGGATACTGGATGCTCGATGCTGGATAAAATAAGGACAACTTCATTTTTAGAGTCCAACAGCCAAAAACAAGCATCAAGCATCTTTTTCGTAAAGGTACAACATGGAATAATAAAACGTGTTGCCACAAAAAAAACAAAAAATAATTAATAGGTGTCTAAATACTGTTGGACGATCAGTCCGGTAACGATTTATGAATTAAGATTATCAAAGGTACAACCACGCTCAAAACGAACAGCACTCCTTCATATGAGGTCCAGGCTTCATACGGGGTCTTCCCTTTTTTGCGTGCGGTGACATACTCAGCCAAAAATCCCAAGCCCATCACCAGCCAGAGTGTCAATACCGCAACTATTATCGTCGGTGTATTCATATCTCAGGTTGCCCCATATTTACAAAACCCGGGTAAATACCTGAATCTTGCATATGAAAGCCTCCGACTCGTGCAAAATTCAGGAAATAGTTTTGAAAGCGCCTTAAGTCTAACGGCAAACTCAATGCTTACATTAACTAGATTTTTAAAATATACTATAAAATTAAAAGATTTTCAAGGGCCTTATGTGTTGCCGTTTCATTTGAAAAATACAAAGAAAGACTTTTTTTTAAGTTGACGACCGTGGTAACCGTTCAAAAAAATACTCCATGTTGAAATCTGTCTGGAAATAAGGTAATATAAATTAAAAAGGACAATTCCTGACACCTCATTTGCCTGATCAGAAGGAAGGCAGAAAATGATACCGGCAAAGTTAACATCCCGGAAATTCTATAACCTTACGAAATTAAATGTTATTTAATGGCAATCTGTTTATGCAATCAGAATAGAATGTTTGAATATTGGAATATTGCAATACAGGGAATAAGAGCGGAAATAACCCAGTTTAAGCGTAAAAAATTCCTTCAAACCCATGATTCCATTACCCCATCATTCCACTATTCCAATTGGGGCGGAGCCCATAAGTTTGGTTCTTCCCATTTTTTTCGTGTGCCGTCTGAGAAACAAAGTGATGAAATGCTTAACAGCTTTGTTGAGGATGAAACTGAAGATAACATACCGGATCGAGAGGAATATATTCTTTGTCGCCAGTGCCGTAATAGGATAACAAGTCCGGCAGAGCGCATAGAAGTCCAGGGATCTCACCGTCACACATTTGCCAATCCCCACGGAATTGTTTTTGAAATAGGATGTTTTAGAACCGTTAAAGGATGCGGCCATGCAGGTCCGGCATCCACGGATTTTAGCTGGTTTTCGGGCTTTAGCTGGAGAATTGCCGTTTGCATCAAGTGCCTGACCCATCTGGGATGGCTTTTTACATCGCCGGACCAGGGCCATTTTCACGGGCTGATCCTGGATCGTCTTATAACCCGATAATTCCCGACTCGAACCTGTAACTTTTCAATAGGTTCTGGTATATTAAATAATTATATTGACCTGCATTTTTAATAAAAAAAGCCGAGATCTTAAAAAAATCTCGGCTTTTTTTACATTCGGGTTACTTATTTTAAAACTCCGTTGATGGCATTTATGGCGTCGTCGATACTTAAGTTTTCGGTATTGATGATAAGATCGTAGTTAAAGATATCTGTGATATCGGCATTAAAATATTTTTTTATAAATCCTTTGCGATCCGATTCTGTTTTTGTGATCCTTTGTTTTGCTTCTTCAACAGTAATGCCGAGTTTTTTAGATACATTTCGGATTCTTTTCTCCATCGGCGCTATTACTCTAATACTGAGTCTTTTGTGAGGGGGAATAATAAAATTGGACCCCCTGCCGATGATAACAGCCCGGCCGTGTTTGCCGATGGTTCCGATAATTTTCATTAAATGCTGGAGATACTGATCCGGCCATAGATGTCTCTTGTCTACAAGTGAGGATATCCATTCCTCAAGTACTGAAACACTTTTTTCGTCCAACGTTTCAACGAATTGAACACTTACACGAGCACTTTCAGCCATGTTATGGAGCACTTCCTGGTGAAACAATCCATATCCTAGTTTTTCGGCAAGACGCTCGGCCAAGGTGTCTCCCCCACTACCGTGCTCCCTGGAAAAGGTTATGACAGAAATACGTTCTTCCTCTTTTTTCTCTTCCGTTCGCATAATCTCCCATCTCCGCACCTGCTCTTCTACAATCTTTTCGATAGAACGTATTTTAGTTTTCATGTTACCTCCTTTCATGGTTGGATTGTGGATGGGCAACAATTCATGTGAAAACACACAGGGTTCGATCTGCAGAATTAAACGTCTCAGAGATTCTACAATTTTTTGAAATTAAAGGTTTTCGACAAGATTTACGTCAAAAAGGCTGCAATGGAGCCGGAAACAGGGCCGGAAAAATTTTCAGAGGTAAATGAAAGTCAATCGAGTTGAAATCCCAAAAGTCGTCGGGGAAATACACATCACTTTGGCATGATCATGTTCAGCATTTGCTCCAAAGCGTTTTTAACAATTCAATTAATTTTATGATATCGTCACAAATGTGTCAAGAAAAGAAAATTATGCTAAAATCTCCCGTAATCAAGACACCACTTCCCGGACCTAAGGCGCGCAAACTCATAGAGCAGGATAGCACTTACGTTTCGCCGTCATACACACGGTATTATCCGCTTGTTGCAGAAAAAGGTCGGGGACTATGGGTCCACGACGTTGACGGCAATGTTTTTCTCGATTTTACAGGGGGATAACCAAAGTATGGTCATTGGGCCAGGATTTTTACTTATCTTATGCAAAAAAACTCTGCATGATCTTTCTGAATCTTTCGCCTCGCCATGTAGCGGACGGTCTTGTTGCTTCGGATACGAGGATATCCTGATTCAAGAAGGGTAAAAAGTCAGAAATCCTTGGGATAATTACTCTGACTACCGGAAAATTCAATACCGGATGGGTGTGGTTGAGTAGGATACAGTCGGTATTGAAATGGTTACATATTTTTTTAAGTTCCTGAATCTCGCTGAAAACATCCTTGACTTCGGTGTTCCGGTATGCCCCCATTTCTCCTTTCTCAAGAAATGAGATATCTTTTGGAGAAATAGAACATTTCATTAACAGGTAAAAATTGTTAACCCGAGATCGATGCACAATCGGTTTATCCAACTGCGGACGGGGCGCCAACAGCGTTTCACGGCCTTGCATGCTCTCCGTAAAACACCGTGTCAGACCTTCGTCCATATTAAAAGATACCCCCGGTATCAGTATTTTATGTTCCCATCGATCCGGAGACAAATTGTGGTTGATAAACAGGACGCCAATGCAGGGCAAGACCCCGCCCAGAGAGAGATCCTTTATTATTACATGAACATTGTTTCCGTGATAGAATTTAACCATATCCTTTATCACGGCATTGTTCACGGAATTCGGATCAATTGATGGAACTGTTTTTTCAGGTTTGATTATTTGTATTTGGGCATGACGTTCGAATATTTCACATGAGGCCTGAATCATGGCCTCTTCCATGGTGTTTCCCGCCGCTATCCCATTGGAGGCATGAATATAGGTAATAAAATTGACCGGAACTTTTACGGTTTCTTCACGAGTTATTGAGAAACCGTCAACCCAATGTCGGGCCATTCTGCTGTTTTTGATATGCTCAATATCTGCATCAGTCAGATGACGTTCGTTTGCCAGCAGGTCTTCTATTCTCAGAGTACTTTCTTCCAATTCATCCTGGTGGGAATGGACATATCCATCCATCCACTCATAATTTAGGAATCTATTGGTTTCCTCATTGTAAAGGGCCGGAATGTTAAACCTCACGCGTTCTTCAAAGACCGGATAGAACAGTCCTGCGCTGAAGCGCTCCGCCAGCTCTGCGTATGCGCTGGCCTCCGCCAGCTCCGGGGTAATGCCTTTTCCATTACATACGATCCGAATTGAATCAATCCAGATCCGTCCCCAATAAATGTTGTCCGAAACCTGAAAGGGGGAGTATTCAACGTTGAGCTGCAACTTGCGAAATCCGTCTTTAATTCTACGGATCGTGTTGGACGGAAGATCGCATTTGCCATACTTATTTCTGACAGAATTCTGAAATTTCACTTTTTATATCGCCTGTTCTCGATATGCGTATATTGATTACATATCATAACTTCTCAATACATTATAATTCCGCGTTGATTCAGAGGAAATTTGCAATTTACAACTATTTAATATTCTTATCTGTTTAGGAAAAATGCAACCATTTTATCAAATGAAAATATAAAATAATATACACTTTGTCAAATAGTTGTCCGGAATAAAAAACAGGCTTCCTTATTTTTTATGTACTGGCAAAATAACGCAACAGCCGATTCACATGCTATATTTGTATTCTGGAATAACATGTTCTGTTAAATTGAACAGTGTATCAAAAACTTTCAGTAACTCATCGCCCCTCGCTCATTGGTCAACCAACGATTTTAAACCGATTCTAAACTCCCAATCAGGATCTAAGTGCCGGGCAATCCGGGTAGAGGTGAAGGGGGTTCGGGCAGTGGTGGTTCAGGAGATGGGGATGTCGCCGGCATTGATTTGATCTGGTAATAAGAGTGAAAGTCTCTTTGGAACACCGACGGTTCTGCCATGCAAATTGTCATATACTCATCGGTATCGCCGGATGATGTAAAAGAATCTATTACTGTATTTAAAAATACAAAATCTTGATATATTGCCGTTTGTACATTGCACAGTTGAACGGGCCGAAGGCTTGTAATTTTATCTATAGGAAATTTATGCGTATAATCATTTTGCCCGCTACATAGATTTGTCTGGACTATAGTAGCAAAAAGAAAAGGTGTGATAGCAATAATGACTATAAATATTATTTTCTTCATGGATTGACCTCTTTCCCGGATTCAAGTTTAAAACTTCAGCGTTGCTCCTCCGGAACGCTATTAATTGATAAGAATTAATTTGCCTAAAGCGCATTTTTGAAAAGCTGAACGCTTTTGAAAATTCTCATTGTCTAAAGTAATATGGAATACTGCAAAAATCGTGCAAGGTTATCATTTTATTTTTTAAAATAGAAATAACATAAGATATCAGTTGGTTGTAATATATTATCGAATTTTACATCAAAATTGTCTTAAAATATTCGGCAATTAATTTGCTATTTTTTGGCACTTTTTAAATTATGTGGGGGTAATATTAAAAAAAGATAAAACTGAAGAAGCTAAAAGGATAGGCCAACTGGTTTGAAGTGGGGGAATAAAAGATAATTGAAACATTATTAGTAAACAAAATACGCCATAGTGGTGAGAGATTTGTGAGGCTCTGAGCGGTGAAGATTGTTTAGTGCACGAAGCAAACCTAATATTTTTATAGAATTCAAAGAAAGCAAACCCTAAACCTGAATAATACCGATAGTATTTTTAAAATTAAACTCTGAGTTTGACGCAGATATTCGCGAAAAAAAACAGTTTTTGTTCAGGAGCGTTATTTGGGTGCCAGCAAAAGGTTCTGTCCCGGGTATATTAAAGATTTATCTTCCAGCTTGTTCAACATTTGGATCTTTTCCACCGTCAAAGCATAACGGCGACTGATGCTATAAAGTGTTTCACCGGCCTTGACAGTATGGCAACCCTTATTCTTGGATTTCCTGAAACCTTTTAAGGACTCGGAAGCTTTAGCTTTCCGGGGTTTTTCCTCTGCTGCCTTTTTCGCAAAACTCCTATATGCTTCATCAGATTTCGGGTTTCCTATATACCTGTTATTCTTCCATAGGCCCATATATTTACCACCATTAGGCTGAATATAAGTTCCCTGGCCATTTATCTTACCGTTCTCCCACTCACCCACATATTTACTGTCGTCGGAAAACGTATAAGTTCCTTGGCCATGCCTTTGATTATCCATGAATTGTCCTACATATTTACTTCCGTCAGGATAAATATAAATTCCTTGCCCATTTCTCTGATTATTTTTCCACTGCCCCTTATAATTACTGCTATCAAGATAGGTAATAGTTCCTTGTCCGTCCAGCTGGCTGTTTTTCCATTGGCCATGATATTCAGCGCCGTCGGAATACTTATAAGTTCCTTGACCGTTCTCACAATTACCTTTTGTACATTCGCCAAAAGCAGTTAATGGAATAATAGAAATAATAAATAAGGAAGATAATATTAAGTATTTCATTTGGAAACCTCCTTTTCGGCATTTTTGAAAATGACAAGAAGTCTTTCTATGAAAACCGCTCTTAACTATATAAAATGAATAGACTTTATCATGTCAAGCAAAATTATATATAATTCATTTGAATTACGATATATTGTAGTTTATTAGATAGAATTGCTATATATTGAGCATCACTAATATAGGATATTAAGCAAAATTATTTGATTTTATTACAATGCCGATTTAAGTACCTCTAAAAAGTCCGGCATTATGGATTTCTGGCCAATCGAGACCGGACGGCTAACCTGTTTCCCCGTAGAACTTCAGTTCCCAATCCCATGATTGTGAGTCGTGACGGAGAATGTAAATCGCATTGTCGTCTCCTAAGACCTTAAAATACCGGTGGCTTGGAGACATCCATCGATCTTGAATTTCTTTGATCTCGATTTTTCTATTACCCAGCCGGATTTGCCGGGGCGTTTCTTCACCCCGGTATCCGGAATAACATGCCACTTGTATTTGCATCAATTGCTCCTGATGATCATCCGCTTCTGAATCCGGACAGAACTTAGTTCGCTTCGCTCACTATTGGAATGGTGGAAGAGTGGAATGGTGGAATAATGGGCTTTGGGACTTTCCGCTCCAATGTTCACTCCAATCCATTCAATAAATGTGTAACCGACACAACTTTTTATAGACTTCAAGATCCTCCACGTCCATATAATTGCTATGGGTTACCTCGTTTCCCCCTTAACCCTGAAACCTGACACCTGAAACCTGGCACCTAAAGAAAGGGCTTCGGAGCCACGGTTGTCAATAGACAAGGGGCAGCGTTGACCAATGGCCTTGATTTGCACCTACCGGCTGCTCAGATTCCGATAACAGATACCGACCGTATTATCAAGCAGGCATTTCTTTATGAATAAAAATGTGTTATCTAAAAAATAAACGCTATGGAAACTCTTTATACACAAAATATAATCCATGCCCTAAAAATATTAAGAAGGTGCATTCCCGATGTCCAAGACAGACTCGGACTCGGTCGAAGCAAGGATGTTACCGCCTGGAGCAGAATTGTTGACGGCAAACTGCTTACCCGACTTTCTCCTGATTTCCCCATTATGGCAACCATCTGCGGCGGTGGTTCTTCAGGGAAATCAAGCCTGTTTAACTCCTTGGTAGGGGAATGCATTTCGCCGGTGGGCGGCAGTGCAGGGCTTAACCGCCGGGTACTTGCTTCCGTGCACCGGGAAATTTTCAATCGGCCAAACATCCTTTCCGACCTGTTTGAGCCGTTCGGATGTTTGCCCGAACCTCTGAAAGAAACGCAGGATCTTACCGTTTCCGGACATCCCCTCTATGTTCTGAGCGATGCCATGCCCCAAAATCTTGTGCTGATGGATACACCGGATTTTGACACCGGAGCCAAAGGCACTTACATTAACCGGGATATTACACTAAAGGCTCTGGAATCATGCGATATCCTGATATATGTTTTCACAAATTCCAACTATAACAACCGTGAAAATACCGATTTTATATCGGAAATGCTTACGGGCATCGGAATGAGAAAATGCTTTTTGGTCTATCGGGTTTATCCCAGCTTTGGAACAGAAGAGGTTCGGGAACACGCTATGACCGTTGCCCGAAACTTGTATGGTAATGACGCAGACCGATACGTACTGGGAATTTATCGTGCGGATGAGGATAATGCCGTGGCTTCGGGCAAACGATTCATGTCATTGCGCCCGGTTCGTAAAACAGATCCTTCGTTCATAACAGCTCTCCAATCCATGGATTCCCGGGAATTAAGAATCGAACTTCTTTTTTCCATATTGAAGGATGTGTTAATCATGGCCGGAGATTTTCTGGAACATGCGAGAATTTCCCGTGATGAGCTTCGTCTTTATCTTGATGCCCTGCAGACAGCCCAAAGTCATTGCGTGCATGAAGCCTTGAAGCATTTTCCCGTGGACCGGGTCGTGAAACGTTTTGTTGAGATCTGGATGCTGACAGATCCTCCTTATGTCAAAGCAATGCGCAAAACGGGCAGAGTGGTTGAGTTTCCCTTTAAAGTGGCATTAGATACACCGAAAAAGATAAGACATATGCTTTCCGGGACAAAAAAAACAGAGTCTCCACGAGATGTTACCGACACAATCGAAGAGGATCTTGTCACCGCCCTAAACCGTATGCATTACAAAACGGTGAATCCTGAAGTTTCGGTTTCCGCCAACCTGAAAGATCCGGTGACCCGGAAAATGCGTGAGGCCGTCGAACGGATCAGAGCGGAGAAATCTTTGAAAGACGATCAAAATCCGCACATCGAGACTATGGAGAAACAAGTTTCTTTAAGATTCTTTGTTTCGGCGCACCCGGTTGTTTTTGAGGAGCAGGAAAAATTGCGGAATAGAGATTGGAAATCGGTGTTGGAATCTGTTCTGTCACGCCGGGACGTGATTATGGATTTGTCGCGAGGAATCGAGCAGGAGCTTAAAGATCTGGCAAAAAACTTTCGAAGAAAAATGGGAACGTGGTTTAAGATTCGGCAGACGTTTTCAGCCTTTTTGAACGTGGTTCCGGCCACCGCGGCGGTAACGTACATCCTTTCAACCGGCGATCCCGTGGGCGCCGTGGGAATCAAGGTCAAGCTCACCGGACTGTTCGGATTGCATGACTTGTATGCCCTTGTTGCAATTCCTGCTACCACCGGTCTCAAAAGGGCTGATCAGAAACAGCTTGATGAGATGCTCGGTCCCATTGTCCGGGCATGGTTGAACAACAAACTTAAAGAGGTAAAGGATCTTTTTGAGCAGGAAATTACCGGCGGGATAATTCGGGTGTCAAAAGATGCCGTGGATGAAGCGGATACCCTGATAAATCAGATACAAGTCAACATAGAAGCGTGTGGGAAGGTATTGACCGCTAGTTAAATTTAAGTATCGGTTTGCGGAATAGTTGAGTTAGTAGAAATCCCAAATAACAAATCCCAAACAACAAACAAATACCAATGACCAAAATTTCAAATAACAAACCAGTATATGATCTTGAAGAAAGAACATTCCAGTTCGCTAAAGCTGTCAGGCTTTTCGTTAAAACATTGCCCAAAAGTTGATACAAGAGGCAAATGAATTGAAAAAAATATTTTCATCAATACTGGAAAAATCAAAATAGTTTAGGTCATTAGTATTTGGAATTTGAGATTTATTTGGAATTTGATGCTTGGAATTTGGGATTTCAAAAATTCCGTGAACTGTTATAATATTATATCGATTTAATTGGGCGGGCAGAATTAAACACTTTTCAAAGGTCTTATTATGACGATTTCAAACCGACAGACCGGATCAATAAGAGCACTCGGCAAAATTGAAGGGTATAAAAATGACGTGAGAATTCTCAGAGATATGATGGACCAGTCACCCATGTGGCAGCCCGGTGCAGCACTGAAAAGACAATGCGACCAGGTGTTTCGCATGATCACGGATCTTGAGGAACGTTTTGAACGTAAGCTCGTTGTTACTCTGATCGGCCCTTGCGGATCCGGCAAATCCACCCTCCTTAATGCTCTGGCAGAAGTGGACGGCTTGTCCGAAGCAGGAAATCTGCGTCCTACCACCCGAGATATCGTTGTTTTTTGCCGGGAAAAGAGCGATGCCGGTAATTTGAGTCAAGTACTGGGTACAGAGAATGTTGAGACGCGATCAAGTCATATGGCGGCTTCCCTGGATCACGTAATCCTGATCGACACACCGGACACGGACAGCAACGAATATGAAAAGCAGATTCCCATGGTGAATAAGGCCATAGCGCTATCAGACATGCTCATCTGCGTTTTTGATTCGGAAAATCCTAAAAGAAGAGACCATGTGGATTTCCTGGCATCTTATGTGCGATTTTTCGGCGGGGATTCTCTTGTGGTTGTCATTAACAAATGTGACCGACGGGACGAAAACGAGCTTAAGCAAAAGATACTTCCGGAATTTATTGAATTTATTAAAAATGCCTGGGAAAGACCGGTTCAAACCGTGCTGTGTATTTCAGCACGTCGACACTTGCGCAATCCGGGGTGGGACCCGACAGCAGATCCTCTGCATGATTTTGATCAGTTTGAAACGCTCCGGCAGATGATTTTCGGCACTTTCAATCGACCGGGCTTCGTGATCGACAGGCGGCTGGAGAATGCTCAAAGCCTGAGGAATTACATTTTTGAAGAAACACGGGGTGAAGTTGAAAAAGACCTGGAAAAACTTGAGTCCGCCAAAGAGAATATTCAAAAGGCGGAAGCAAACGCGGTAAAGAATGCCCTTTTTGCGTTTAAAAATAACAACTCCAGACAGCGGTTCGGTGTTAATGTCCTGCTTTATCAAAGACTGGCCAACCGGTGGCTGGGGCCGGTAGGATGGCTCATCGCCATATGGGCGCGTATTTTAATTTTCGGCACCGGTATTGCGGCCATGTTCAGATTCGGAAACCCCTTTCGCCAGTTGGCGGGTATGATTTCTTCGTTTCGTCATTTCAAAGAATCACGGGCGTCAGTGGCTGAAACCGGCAAAAGCCATAGAGTGGATGCTGCGATGAGGGATTACCGTCTTTCCATTTCCAAAGAATGGCCGGACATTGCTGAAACTCTTGTTAACGCCCGGTTTGACAAATCCGTGCGACGGATTAATGACGTTCTTCCGGACAGTGATATCCTGGACCGGGATTTTAGCACCCTCTGGAGAGATTCGCTGGACAGCGAAATAGAAAGATCTTCGGAAATCATGAGCGGATTTTTACTGCAAATTGTTTTCAACCTGCCGGCCATCGGTATTCTGGGCCATGTGGGCTGGATAACCGCACGGAACTATTTTACCGGCAACTATCTTTCCTCGGACTTCTTTGTGCATGCGTTTTTAACCATCGGCATCACCCTGTTTTTAAGTTTTTTTCTGTTTCAGGGATGCGTTCGGTTCTCTGCAGGTTCTGAAAAAATAATCCGCAACGCATTTGAAAAAGTGAAACACCAGATCGAACAGTTTCAACCCATATCCATGAATCCTGTAAGCGAACAAATAGATATTGTGTTGAATCTGAGTTTTTCAAATCGACGGGATGAGTAAATTATGCAGGGCCTGAGCGAAGTTCTGCGCAACTTGAATCCGGTCTAAGGGATCATATGGACAAAAAATATCTTAACCCTACGGAAATCATTGACAGTGATCATAAGACAATCATCGAATATGCAAATGATATGGTCAGCCGCGCCGGTGAAGACCCCGTTGAAAAAGCCGTAACGCTTTATTACACGGTTCGGGATGATATCTGGTATGATCCGTACTATCCGTTCTATCTTCCCGAACATTATCGTGCGAGCAATATACTTAAAAGCGGACGGGGGTTTTGTATCAGCAAAGTTTCGCTTCTATGCGCTCTTGGAAGAGCGTGCAGCATCCCGTCCCGGGTTGGGTTCGCAACGGTCCGCAATCATTTGGCCACCCCCAAGCTTATCGAATTTTTAGGTTCGGATCTGTTTGTTTACCATGGATTTACGGAGTTTTATCTGGCCGGCCAATGGGTTAAAGCAACCCCTGCCTTTAATGTGGAACTGTGTAAGAAACATAACGTGATCCCGCTTGAATTTAACGGACGCGAAGATTCTGTTTTTCAGGCCTATAATATGGAGAAAAAGGCATTCATGGAGTATCTGGAGTTTCATGGGATCTATGCGGATATACCGGTGGATGTTATTGTTGCTGCCTGGGAAAAAGCCTATGGTAAGGAGCGTGTCAGAAAATGGATTGACGATTTAGAGAAATCGAGTCATTAAAATGTAAATTAATTTGCTGTTTATTCTTAAACCCGGAGGTAGTTATGAATGATCTGAATTTGAAAGATGTGATCATTGAAAGATTTAAACCGTTTCAGGATGAGATATTGGGCGTCTATAAAGATAATGTTCATTCCATAACCCTGACAGGAAGTGCTCTGACAGACGATTTTGTGCCCGGCAAATCAGACATCAATTCGGTAGTTGTCCTCACGGAAATGAATTTGAAGTTTCTTGAACTTCTGGCGACTCTGGGGAAAAAATACCAAAAGAAAAGAATCGCAGCTCCCCTGATTATGACTCCTGAATATATCGTGAATTCTCTTGATGTGTTCCCCATTGAGTTTCTGAATATAAAGATGCTTCATAAAACCATATTTGGAGAGAACCTCTTTCAGGATCTGAAAATAAATCGAGCGGATCTCAGGCTGCAGTGCGAAAGAGAACTGAAAGTCAGATTGATCGGGCTCAGGCAGGGCTATCTTTCTTGTTTGGGAAACAGCAAAATGCTCATGGATATGTTTATCGACTCTTTTTCGGGATATATTCCGCTGTTTAAGGGGATTATTCTTCTATTAGGAAAGGAGCCCCCGGTAACAAACCGTGAGGCAATTGATGTACTTGAAGAAATTTCCGGTGTAAACACAAGCGTATTCAGCACGATTTTAAACCAGAAAAAACAGAAGACAAAACTGATGATAGGTCAACTGAATACCATATTCGAAGAGTATTATGCAGCGATCGAGAGACTTGGAGATATTACGGATGGCATCAAAGTTTAGACGAGCGATTTTTCTTGCAACTCTGTTCCTATGTCTTGTGACGGTATGCGTTTCCCATTCCGCCGACATTCCGGAAAAACCTGTTAACTATGTCGTTGATCTGGCCGGGATTATGGATAACGCTACAGAGAAGAGGCTGAACGGATATCTTCAGGAGCTTGAGCAAAAGACAACGGCACAGTTGGTTGTCCTGACCATAAAAAGCCTCGAAGGTGAATCCATTGAAGATTTTTCCATAAAAATTGCGCATGACAATTGGAAACTTGGCCAAAAGGGAAAAGACAATGGCGTGCTGTTCCTTATATCCGTAACAGACCGAAAATACAGGATCGAAGTGGGATACGGGCTCGAAGGCGTGCTTCCGGACAGCATGGTCGGCAGTCTGGGCCGAAATTTTCTGGTGTCTTTGTTCAGAAAAGGTGAGTACTCAAAGGGTATTTTTCTTACAGCCGTGGCAATGGCCAATGAGATTGCCGTGGATGCGGGAGTTAACATACAAGGCATGCCTAAGGTAAATCGTCGCGTTCAGCCCATCATAAAGGAAAAACCCGGTGGGCTCTTGCACACGATAATGACTATCGGATTTCTTATTATCGTAGTGATTTTGTTTATTAAGAATCCGAGATTATTTCTAATGCTTCTTTTGTTTTCATCCATGGGCGGAAGAAGGGGATCATGGGGAAGCGGCGGTGGATTCGGCGGCGGCGGATTCGGTAGTTTCGGAGGTGGCGGCGGCGGCGGATTCGGCGGCGGTGGTGCATCAGGAGGCTGGTAGTTGGTGTCCAATATAAATTTCTGGATGGACACGGGTGTGAATCAATTCCATTGGTAAACGCTGACCCTTTTCTATTGACAAACCGTGGTTCTGAAGCCCTTTTTGTCAGGTGTCAGGTGTCAGGTGTCAGGTGTCAGCCCCGCCGCTGGGCGCCAAAGCACCCAGTTTGATCTAAAAAGAAACTTCGGAAGGCCTAGTTTCATATGAGGTGTCGGTATTAAGGGGGAAACGAGGTGACCCATGGCAATTATATGGACGTGAAGGATCTTGAAGTCTATAAAAAGTTATGTCGGTTCCACATTTGTTGAATGGATTGGAGAAAACATTGGAGCGGTAAGTTCCGGAGAGAGAAAACCGTTACTCATCATTCATTGGAGGACCATTATGTCAAAAAAAATTAAAATCATACTCATCGCGTTAGGGATCATCTTGGTTGTCGGTTTTATGTTATTGGGAACAATCATATCCGGTTATAATAGAGTGATTAGCATGGATGAAAATGTTAAAGGTAAATGGGCTCAGGTGGAAAACCAATTAAAGAGGAGATACGACCTTATTCCAAATCTTGTTGAAACGGTAAAAGGGTATGCGACGCATGAAAAAGAGCTGTTCGAAAACATCGCACAGGCAAGGACCCAGTATTTTCAGGCAAAGGATGTAAAAGATAAAATTAATGCCTCAAACCAGCTTGAGGGTACGCTATCCAGACTCCTCCTGCTCCAGGAAAGATACCCGGTTTTGAAGGCCAATGAATCGTTTCTAAAACTCCAGGACAGTCTTGAGGGGACGGAGAACAGAATTGCAGTGGAACGAAAACGATATAATGAGTCGGTTCAAATTCTGAACACCTATGTCCGGACGTTCATGGGCAAATTTTATGCAATGATTGCAGGGGTTCAAAGTGCGGAATATTATCAGGTACCCGAGGCGGAGCAGGCAGTTCCCGCAGTAAAATTCTAAAACACGTGCGAATGTTTGAAGGCCTGCATTTCGGAATTATCGGCATTAATGACATTAACCCCACAGCAGCGGCGGCCCCTTTCGGAGGTATGAAGGAAAGCGGTCTGGGGCGCGAAGGAGGACGTGAAGGTATTGCCGAATACCTTGAAACCAAACTGGGTGGTTTTTCCGTGTAATCGTTATGCCCGGAATTGATGACGTTTCATGGCCGGATTTAAAATAAAGAATCCTGGCCCAAAGGACCAGGTTTTTCAGGACAAAATAAAGGAGGAACAAGACAATGAATGAACAGGAAACACAATTAAAGACACAGCATAACTTTGGTGATTTTCTTTACTGGAACCTGCTTGTTTTCGTACCGTTTGTTACGGCATGTATGGCCATTGCCAGAGAGTCAATTTTATGGTTAATTTTTTATATAATAACCTGTATCTTGCTTGTCATGGTCATCTACAAATTTTATTGTACCCATTGCCCTCATTACATTCAAAGTCCCAAAAACACCAAGTGCATGTTTTTTTGGGGCGTTCCTAAATTTTTTAAGGAAAAACCCGGTCCCTTAAGTCTGCTCGAAAAAACCGTGGCCTTGACTATCCCTCTGGTTATCGTCTTTCTTCCGCTTTATTATTTGTTGTTACAGCCGGGTTTGCTGGTTATCTATTTTCTTTCTGTAATCGTTTTGTGCACAACATTGAGAAGATATGAATGCAAACGGTGCATCTATTCCCAATGCCCGGCAAACTGTGCGAAAAAATAGTCCGGATATATCCGCAAGTTGTGATTTTTTTCTGATGACCAAGTGGTTACGCCGACAGGACTTTTGTGCAGAGCTGTTCAGCGAATGAAATCTCTGCACAAAAGTTCCGAACTGCTGATTATTCCCACCGGTTATGGCCTGTTTTTTTCAAATCTATATAATGTATAGTTCCCCGTTCATTTATAAAAGAGGTCAGAATCCAACTTACCAGACTGATCAATAACGATCCAAAAACCGCCGGCCAAAATCCGTAAACTTTAAAACCGGATATCACCCCAGAGACCATCATCAGCATGATTGCGTTGATCACAAAGGTAAAAAGACCGAGACTCAATACATTTATGGGAAGCGTTAATATAAATAATATGGGTCGAAAAAAAGCATTCAGAATTCCTAAAATCGCTGCAGCGAAAAATGCGGATAAAAAATTACGTACGTATATTCCATCGAGTAAATAAGACGTTATGAGGATTGCAATCGTTAGAATTAACCACCTCAGAAAAATTCCTCTCATTATTTTTCTCCGTAAGCTCCCTATAGTAATTTAACCCATAACTTGCATGTTTTGCTTCAACGTTTCAATGAGGTCCAGTTTGTTCATGGCAGCCTCCTGAACTAATCAGCAATTAAGTCGATATAATAAAGAATCAGTTGAAATTTGTCAATGAATTCTGTATGATTGATTGAATTTAGAGAAGATGCCATGACAACCGATTATCTTACCCAAATAGATCAATACAATATCCGCCACGCATGTCAGGGACTACCGAGTCTTTTTTGTTTCGGATGCAACAGCTACGGTGAACGATGAACTGCATATCGCATCTTTAAAAAATCTTGCATTTGGCTTTACATACATTGTATTGACGAAATCCTTGCGAGGGTATTTATCTAAAGGGGATTACACCTAAAATCTGCAAGAAAAAACCTTTGACTTTCCAGGATACATGTGAATAAATAGTGTTTGATAAAGTTAATTTATTGGTAAAAGAGGGGGGTGATGTTTATGCCTTTAGGGGAAAAAGATTTTTTTTCTGCTTTTGTAAGTGTTAGTAAGGCAATCAGTTCAACGAGGAATCTAAAAGACGTTCTGGATTTGATTTTGAAACACGGGATTGATTCCTTGGGTATGAAAGCAGGCGCCATCAGTTTATGGAATAAAAAGCAAAATCGTTTGGAGCTTATAACCCAGCGTAATTTGAGCCAGGAATTTATTAACAAAGGCCCGATACTTGCGGATAGAAGCATTCCTGACTCGGTCATGAGCAAAAGACCTGTGGTTGTGCCAAATATTGAGAACGATAGGCAACTACAGTATCCCGAAGCGTGTAAAAAAGAGGGAATTCAATCGATCCTGGCCGTTCCCATTGTTTTTAAGGATAATGTTATTGGTGCACTCCGCCTTTATGATTCGAAATCAAGGGAATTTACCTATAAAGAAATCGAGTTCATTACTGCGTTAGCAGAGCAAGGAGGGATAGCTGTTGAAAATGCCCGGTATATGGAGAAAATATTGAAAGATCACAAAGAAGAAATGGAAGAGCTCTGGGATTGGTTTTACTCGATGACCGGCTCGCCAAGACTTGATGGATGATGATACGTCAAACCGTTTTCCAAGGCTGGGTAACATGTTCTTATTAAGTTCCGGACGGGCCTGTTGGAAATAGGGCGGTCCGGAACCCCTTTTATTTCTTCGTTATACACTTGCAGGTTTTTAGATTAAAATCAAATCTTCTTCGCTGTTCAATCTCATCAACGAAAACCGACCTCCCGGCAATTCAGACTTTATTTTTTGATTTTTGTTGCTTTTTAAGACATTTTTTATCTTTTCTGACGATAGCACAGAGTTTTGGATTATAAAGCTCTTTACAGTTATCGTGATTATACAATGGGCATTCTGGATACTTTTTTGACATAAATCTTTTTATTCCTTCTGATTGCCGCTCGGTTTATGCCTTTTTATAAACTCCCTTTTCTACACTCTTAATCTTTCCTTGCTTCTTGAGTTTATAAATAATATTGTAAGTTTTTTTCTGATCAAATTCGGTCTTTTTCATCAACTCAGCGACATTCACACCCTTTTTGCTTCTTTTAATAACTGCGAACGTTGTATCCGCTGCTGTTAATTTGACGGGTTTCTTTGCGGCAGGTTTTTTAACAGCAACCTTTTTGGCGGCTTTTTTCTTGACGGTTTTTGGCTTTTCGAGCTTACTTGCTGCAACAATAATTTTATCAACTTTTTTTGACAGTGCGTTTAGATCCTTGTTAACGGACTGCAAACTCTTTTTAAGATTTTTCATTTCTGGGTTCCTCCTTTGGGTTTTGGAAATTACCTAGCAAGACAAATGAAAACCGGCGGAAACATTTTCACCTTTATGAAAAAGACGGTTGAACGTTTTATAAGCATTGGATGTTTTTTCTTCGATCAATTCAATTCCATTGTTTTTTAAAAACTTGCGCAACGCTTCGGTCGATTTCATCTGTCCCGGCGAACCTTTGCCAAGTACCAAAATGTCAGGTTTGGATTTCAAAATATCTTGAATATCGTCAACATCAACAAAATGCCCTCTTTTTCTCCACCATTCAGGAACTACTTTTCCCTGAATGATTTTAACGTCATTACTGTAACTCACACCGTTTATGACCATATGTCCAAAAGAATATTGTTCGATCATGATATGTTTAATTATGTGATTTTTGTTAACTGTTTACCCGCTCTCTCAATTCTTTTCCGACCTTGAAGAACGGCAGCTTCTTAGGGTTAACCCGGGTGGGTTTTCCGGTTTTAGGGTTTCTGCCCGCATATGCTTTGTATTTTTTAACGTAAAAAGAACACAATCCCCTGATTTCAACCCGGTCACCTTTTGCCAAGGCGTTTGACATCTCCTTAAAAAAAAGTTTTACTACTTCTTTTGCTTCTGATTTTGTCAGATCGGTTTTCTCTCTTAGAGCTTCTGTAAGTTCCAGTTTGTTCATATAATCCTCCTGAATTAATTATCAATTAAATCAACATAATAAAGAATTGATTAAAAATTGTCAATGAATTCTGTATGGTTAATTCAAAACAAAACCCTTAGACTTACAATTTTGCACCAAAAATGGTATGTTTAACACCATCAAACGGACATTCTTAAAGATATGTTGGATTTTTTTCAACAAGTGCTTATCGCGGAATAATCCGCAATCCATAAGAAGACCTTTTCAGGAAAATGCTTTGAAAAATAAAAAAATATTTTCATGGGAAGAGATATAAATATTTTTTTAAAAATATAGATAATTAGCTTGCTTCCAGTATAAAGAAGAGTTAATGTCAAAAAGATCATTTAGCCCGGCCTGAAATTGGCGAGGCAGTTTCTTTCTGAAGGAAAAATCCATTTGTCAAAGTGGCACCCTCCAGTTTGCGACGTTGAAAATTTTTAAGAAAGGAGGATGTTATCATGACCAATGGAACTGTGAAGTGGTTTAGCAACCAAAAAGGGTTCGGATTCATTGAACAGGAAAACGGATCGGATGTATTTGTTCATCATTCAGCTATAAATGCAGACGGTTTTAAATCCCTCAATGAAGGCGACCAAGTTTCCTTTGACATAGAGCAAGGACCAAAAGGTTCTGCTGCAGCCAATGTCACTGTAATCTAACTTCCTGTCTCTGACAAAAAAGGGCACTCCTACAGATAGCAATGGAATGCCCTTTCATCATCCATGCTTTTGACATTTACAGATTACAAAAACGGATATCAATAACATTCCGTAAAGTCAGCATGAAGGTACTTATTTGATATTCAAATAATAAAACTAACCTGCCCATTTTTTGTGACCATGGAGGACATCAGAATGAATATTTACATAGGAAATCTATCGTATGAGGTGACGGAAGAGGATTTAAAAGAAGTTTTTGAGGTCTTTGGAGAGGTCAATACCGTCAAGGTTATAAAAGACAATCACACTGGCAGATCAAAAGGATTCGGATTTGTGGAGATGCCCGCTAAAGCTGAAGCAGAGTCTGCAATCCAAGGTTTGAACGGGAAGGACCTGAAAGGGCGAACCCTTAATATCAGTGAAGCCCGCCCTCGCCCTGAAAGCCGCCGAGGTGGCGCAAAATCCGGAAGACCAAGGCGTGGCGGCGGCGGACCAAGGCATGGCGGAGGAGGTCGGAGCGGAGGACGACGCTTTTAGGCGACAGCAACCGGACATAAGCGCCGTAGCGTTCATCTTAGATATAACCAGGTTGGGCGTCTTTTTACTCGGTCAGGGCTGCTTTCTTGCGAATAATTTGCACAGCTAACTATTATACTATGGATTTTATTGTTCGCATGGACGGACTCTAAACAAGCCCGCAATCATTTAAAAATGTTTCGAAATCGCGCCAAAAGATATCCCAGCTCGGGGGGCAGTTGTTATGTCCGCTGTCGTAGGATATGAGTTGACCATTCCGGGCTGCCTGATAGAGAGAGGCTCCATGCTTATAGGGAATGACATCGTCGAATTTGCCGTGGACAACAAGAACGGGGCCATGATAAGCTTGAACAACGGCAAGACTATCAAAAGAATCTCTGACAAGGAAATCGGGAACCAGATATTTTGATGCGAACGAACGGACGCTTACAAATGACGACATCAAAATCAGCGCCGCCGAAGGCCGTTGAGCAGCCAGAGTGCAAACCGCACCGCCCCCTAAAGACCGTCCGAAAAGAATGATTCTGGAGGGATCGACATCCGGTCTTGCAACGAGCATATCATAAGCACGGATAAATGCTTGGGTGATGTTTTTTTGGCTGGGAGAACCCTTGGATCTCCCATATCCGGGATACTCTACGAGTAATACTCCTATACCGAGATGAGTAAGGTTTTTAAATTCATGCGGCCAGAAATCGATAAGTTCTCCGTTGCCGTGGGCGAAAATAACCGCAGGCGCCGGTCCTGATACACGGCGGGAAGTTTGCGGGAGAAACCATGATTCGATTTTTCCGAAACTTGTGGTCACCCAGATTTTTTCCAGACCGGAAATATTTTCAATATGATAAGGGGGTGATAGAAGATAACGAGGAAACAGCATTTGTCGCTGAATTACAAAAAGAAAACCGCAATAGACAAGATATAAAAAGAGGGTCACCGTAAGGATTTTGATCAGGATATTCATTTTCACTCTCTCTTTATTAAAATCCCACATATTGTGTTATTTTTTACTTGACATACAATATATTCCGTGAAATAAAGAATTATACGTTTTATGACAGACTTAAAGAAGTCGTGTGATTTTTATTAACCGTCTTATTAAACTTAACATATTCTCTGATAAGAGTCACACTTTTTGGCAGACCTGCTTGTAGAAAGTTGCTCGTTCTGGCAGGTTTGTTTTTATTTTTAATACTAACCTGTTTGAAAATCAGTCGATTTTCAAGGTTCTTCCGAAAACAGGGTCCTTTGGTCCGGGCCTCTTTAATTCCGGCAAACAATTTATTTGCATCTTTTTTACAAATGGTATTGATCAAGATAACTTCCACAAAATTCTGATAATAACCACACAGGAGAAGGGCGATGGGTTTCAAAGGTAAAATTTTAGTTACGGAACAAGGAACTTTTGATTTAACGAGCTACAAGTGGGATGATCATTTATTTTCAGACAGACTTACTAAAGAAAACCCCATTGAAACCAACCAGGCCATGGATATCAGCCGATTTTTGAGGGAAGAAATCGACAGTATGAAAAATCATACCATTACCATGCCGGTCATAGATAAAATTATTCAGGCCAAGTTGCTGGAATACGGACTCAAAAATATCTCACCCATTCGTCTGGATAAGTCCATGTTTATAAAAAATGGTTTGAAACTTTCAGAAAATGCAAAAAATGTATTAAAAAGAAGATATCTTAAAAAAGACAACAAGGGAAGGGTCATCGAGACTTCCGAAAGAATGTTTAGAAGGGTGGCCCGGCACATCGCAAAGGCCGAAAAAAACTATGGCAGCGACGCCGATGTGAAAAAAATGGAAAACATTTTTTACAATATGATGACTGAGCTTAAATTTCTGCCAAACTCACCGACACTGATGAATGCGGGACGCCAACTGGGTCAACTGGCGGCTTGTTTTGTTCTTCCCATTGAAGACAGTATTGACGGGATTTTTGATTCTTTAAAAAATGCCGCCATTATTCATAAATCGGGCGGCGGTACGGGGTTCTCCTTTTCACGTCTGCGACCCAAAGACAGCAGGGTGGGAACAACCGGCGGAATTGCCTCCGGACCGGTTTCATTTATGAAAATCTTTAACACGGCAACAGAACAGGTCAAACAGGGAGGGACTCGCCGAGGGGCCAACATGGCCATTTTAAGGGTGGACCATCCGGATATCACGGATTTTATTTACAGCAAAAAAAATAATAACGAACTGAATAACTTTAATATTTCGGTGGGTGTCACGGATGTGTTTATGAAAGCGGTTGCAAAAGAGAGCACCTACGACCTGATAGACCCCCGTGAAAATAAAAAGGTCGGAGAGCTGAATGCCGCGGAAGTTTACCAGGCGTTGGTGGAGCAGGCCTGGAAAAACGGAGATCCCGGCGTCGTATTTTTAGACAGGATTAACCGGGATAATCCAACCCCCGTATTGGGAGAAATAGAGAGCACCAATCCTTGTGGAGAACAACCGTTGCTTCCAATGGAAGCGTGCAATTTGGGTTCCATTAATCTGGCCAAGTTTGTTACCTATACCAATGGAGAACCGGCCGTCGACTACGAAGCTTTAAAGGACATTGTCTTTTGGAGTGTTCGCTTTTTGGACAATACGATTGATATGTCCAAATACCCTCTTGCCGAAATCGACGAAATGGTGAGAGGTAACCGTAAAATTGGGTTAGGGGTTATGGGGTTTGCAGATTTGCTTTATCAGTTGAAAATCCCTTATAACTCGGAAAGGGCCTTTGAAATAGCCGAAGAAGTGATGGGGTTCATTCAAAAAGAATCCCACGAAGCCTCAAAATGTCTGGCTGAAAAAAGAGGGGTTTTTGAAAATTTTGATAAGAGCATTTTTAACAACCAGAAAGGATGTACCTACCGAAATGCCTCCACGACCACCATTGCACCGACCGGCACATTGAGTATAATTGCGGACTGTTCCAGTGGCGTGGAACCGCTTTTTGCCTTGAGTTTTGTCAGAAATGTTATGGATAATGACAAATTATTGGAAGTAAATCCATACTTTGAAAAAGTGGCCAGAGAAAGAGGATTTTATAGCAATGAGTTGATGGATACCATTGCACTTGAAGGGGGCATCCAGCACATTGAGGAAATACCGGAGGATGTTCGCAAGGTTTTTGTAACGGCGCATGATATATCTCCCGAATGTCACATTCGGATGCAGGCCGCTTTTCAAAGGCACACCGACAATGCGGTTTCCAAGACGGTCAATCTGCCCGGTGATGCCACCGTGGACGACGTATTAAAGATTTATAACCTGGCTTACGATCTGGATTGCAAAGGTGTTACCATATACAGGGATGGAAGTAAGGAGAATCAGGTGCTTTCGGTTGCCGGAGCGGGCAAGCCTGCTGAAATTTCGAATACCACGGTTAAAGAACGTCCGGAAACACTTGAAGGGTTCACTTCCAAAATGAATACGGGAATGGGCCAGCTTTATGTCACGGTAACCGAATTGGACGGACATCCTTTTGAGGTGTTTGCCACCATCGGCAAATCCGGGCGGTCCACCACAGCAAAGACCGAAGCCATCGGCAGGCTGGTTTCTCTGGCTTTCAGATCCGGAGTTCGGGTAGAAAAAGTTGTAGAACAACTAAAAGGTATCGGCGGGGAGCATCCTGTTTTTCAAAAAGGGGGTCTGGTTTTGTCAATACCGGATGCCATTGGCAGAGTCCTTGAGAAAAGGTATTCGAAAGACGGATCTTATAAAAAGCACGGATACGGCAACAGCCTCCTTGGAGAAACCTGCCCGGAATGCGGGAATACCGTCAGTTTTGAAGAAGGCTGTATGATGTGTCATTTCTGCGGTTTTACCAAATGTGGATAATAATATCTGATCTGAATAAGACAGAAAAAAGACTAAAGTTTTAGGTTTTAAGATTTAGGTTTTAGAGAATTAAATTTAATCGTTTTAACAGATACTTAAAACTTAATACCTAAAACTTAAAACATCCGTAAAAAGTCGTATTCTTGACTTTTTACGAGTTCCTCAATCATGCGTATTGATCAAAATCCTCTATTTAGAAAAGTAATCGTTCCCTGGTATGACTATAAATCGGTATGTTATGTTGTAATTTTTTTTATGGTCCTTGTGTTCTTATTTGGTTTTGCAGGTATCTTGGCGTCCCGCGAAAACCCAGCGTATCATGAGCATGTTTGGGTGCCTGTCCTACTCGTACTCATGAGTGGCGGCGTCATTATTTCCACAACAATCCGCCTGATCAAAAGATATTCCCGCCGGTTTTCAAAATAAATAATTCATAATAATTCGCTTCAGCCGAAAAACACATACAGCTTATTCGTCACAAGAATCAGTCCCACAATAATCAGCAGGATACCCGCGGCCGCGTTGACATATTGCAAGAAACGGGAAGTTTTTTTAATAACCTTCAGGAGGAGATGAATAAAAACAGACAGGATAATAAAAGGCAAGGCCAGGCCGGCGGAATAGACGGCAAGGAGCACAATCCCTTGTCGAACCGTTTCCTGACTGCCGGCGATAATGAGAATCGAACCCAGTAAAGGGCCGATACACGGACTCCAGCCGGCTCCAAACGCCATGCCGATGATAAAAACTCCTAAAAAATGTAAGGGCTTTTTTTTCATATGGATCCGTTTTTCAACATCCAGACCGGGGATACGAATGATTCCGGATAGATGGATACCCATAAGGATAATCAAAATACCGCCGACAATTCTTATTGTTTTCCGATAGTTATAAATTAAGCTTCCAAGATAAGATGCGGATGCGCCCATGAGGATAAAGACCAGGGAGAATCCGCAAACAAATGAGATGGTTATAAAAACCACTTTTTTTCTTGTTTCCGAATTATGGTTTTTGGTCAATTCTTCCAGTGAAAAACCCGTAATAAAGGTAAAATATGCGGGTATGAGCGGTAGCACACACGGGGATAAGAACGAGAGAAGTCCAGCGAGAAAGGCTGCAGGAAATGATATTGCTTGGGTAAGCATGTTTTTCCTTGGTTACCCTCCCGCAATCATGGGTATCAAAAAAACTTCTGCGTTATCCGGAACCAGAGTTTTTTCAAAATAAGGCCTGGTGATGTGTTTCTCATTGATACGTATCACCGCATAAAGATGGGAATTGTTAAGATCTTTGAGAAGATTTTTAAGGGTCATTCCTTGGTACCAGGAATGCTCTTTTCCGTTTATCTTGATCATCATTCAACACCATGAACCTTGAGTAATTCCAGAACCTCGGGAAAATCGATACACAGCCTCTTTACGGTTTCGACCGTCGGAATTCCGTTGTTGGTCCATCCTCGACGGTGATATACCGCATCTTTTAATTTTTCATAAAGCGTTTCGCGAAACTTACGCAACAGCACTATCTTTTCTTCCGTAGTCTTTCCGGTGATATCGACGTTATGTTTTTCAACAAGCTGTTTGTCGTAACGCTCGGTCCGTGATTCGTATTCAACGGCTTTTACCGGCCCCACCGCACGATAGGGAATATTATCATGCTTCCGTTGTCCAAAACCCATTTTAAGGTTGAAAATACGCTGGAAATTGTAAACTGCCTCACTCATTCGGATAAGGCCGTCAGGGGTTGTCTGTTTTCCGGTAACTGCGGTATAATAATTCGAATACCACTCGACGTGTTTCATAACCTTCGCGGGCTCCGGTGTGTCCTTATTATCTTCAGGGACAACATCATTCCAGGGAAGTTTGCACAGTCCGCATAACCCAAACCAGGTTCGGAACATGGGAAACCAGTGCAGCGCTTCTGCTTTCTGTTCAAAAGTCGGCATAAAATTATGAACCATGTCAAGGAAAATCAACCATGCCTCGTCATGCTGCGGGCCTTTAAGTGCAAGTCCGTATCCCCCCTGCTGGGCGAGTGATTCCTTGGTCATATACTCGGAGAACTCCAGGCCCTTTGCCTCCATGCCGATGTCCTGCATGAGATCGAGGTCGGCGGCATAATCGCTGGAAAAAATTATTTTCATTTGGCGAACTCCCTGGCCTATAATTTTTCCAAAACCCTCTCCTCGAGCCATTTGATGAACAACCTCCAGTGCGGCCAGCCGATTGCCGAATGAAAGGTTCATTCCGTGGGTATGGGTTTCGTTTATCAGCCCCATTTCAAAGCACTCCATGGCAAAGGCCGTGGAAGTTCCCACTGAAATGGTATCCAGCCCGTAGGTGTCACAGTAAAAATTCATTTCAATAATCGTATGCGGGTCGAAGATACCCAAGTTTGAGCCACAGCCGGCGATGGTTTCATATTCGGGTCCGTCTACAAAAACTTTGACCCCTTTGTATGGACCTGTGAGAGGAACAAAGTCTTTGACACCATGTGAGCAGGCAAGGGTACATCCCATCCAACACCCATCATAGCCGGGATCAAATATGCGTCTGAAAACCTCCTGGCCGATGTTGTCCGCCTCTGCATGCTGACCGTACTGAAAATTATGGATGGGCAGCAGATCAAAATCATTCATAATCGGAACCAGGTGGGTGGTTCCGATTTGTGCCATCTGGTTTTGTTTGGGGTCAAACTCCACAACTTCTTTGGAGTGCTTTCTCGCGACTTCTTTTAACCTGTTGGCATTTGCAGGATTGTTTGTCTTGGTTGTGACCGTGTCCCACCGCACCACAATGGCTTTAATGCCTTTATCGGCAAAAACACCACCGATCCCCCCCCGTCCCGCCTGTTTATATCTGGCCCGCTTTCGTTTGAGATCATACCAGGTAAAATTCAGGCATCCCATTCGTGTGTTCTTAGCGCCCGGTCCTGTAGAAACCACAGAAATGTTACGCGGTCTTCCGTTGGCGAAATGTTCGGTTAATATCGCAGAAAGAGTATAGGCGTCATCCGGCAATCCTGACGTCTGTAAGATTTGAACTTTCTCGTCAATGCCATCAATGAAAATTACAACATGTTTTGATGTTTTTCCCGTAATTTCCAGAGCATCAAATCCGGAAAACTTAAGATAAGGACCAAAATAACCTCCCACATTAGAGTCTATCACGGATCCTGTTAACGGAGAAATGCTGGTGACAATACTTTTGCCGGAGCCCGGATAAACGGGTGTTCCGCCCATAGGACCGGATGCGATACATATTGCGTTTTCAGGATCATTCCATTTTGTTATGCCGTGGACAGCATTCCATAGAAGCCACAGATCAAAACCTTTGCCGCCGATAAAGACGTTTTTCATTTTTTCAGTAACCGGCTTAATGGAAACAACACCATCAGAAATATCTATATAAAGGGTCTGGTTTGCATATCCCTTTTCAATAACCGGTCTATCATAATTAAATGTCTTAAGTGATTCCATTTTATATTCTGCCATTATGTCAACCTCTTCTTTTATATTGATCTGTTAGCCGTTTGAAAAATTCTTGATCATAATTTCACCCAGCTCTTTGGATCGTTTTGTAGCGACTTCCACGGCATTAATAAGTGTCGTTCGAAGTCCGCCTTTTTCCAATGTATGAATGCCGGCGATAGCTGTTCCACCGGGAGAGGTGACCATGTCCTTTAACCTGCCGGGATGTTCTTTGGTTTCAATTAATAGTTTTGCTGCCCCTAAAACCGTTTGAGATGAAAGAAAAAGAGCATCTTCCCTTGACAACCCCACCTTTACCCCGGCATCAGCCATGGCATCGACAATTAAGAAAATATAGGCGGGACCGCTGCCGCTCAAGCCGGTAATTGCATCCATAAGAATATTTTCTTTAATAAAAATGCTTCTCCCCATGGAATCGAAAATAGCCAGGGAGAGTTTAATGTCTTCTTCAGTGGCATTTCCTCCGGCTGCGATCACAGAAGCACTCTCCTTAACGAAAGCCGCGATGTTGGGCATCACCCGGATAAGACGCAATTTTTTGTTCAGACACGACTCTATGGCGGCCAGAGGAACCCCGGCGGCAATAGATATGATGAGTTTGGACATGTCCAGGCAGGATGCTGTTTCTCTCAATACCGACGCAATGATCTGAGGTTTGACCGCATAGATAATAATTTCTGAAGCCTCTACCGCTTTGATGTTGTTTGATGTGGTATGGATGCCGTATTTTTCTTGGATGGATTTTAGCCTATCTTCACGAATATCCGTGCAAATAATGTTTTTGGGATCGGATGATCCCGAAGAAATGAGCCCGCTTAAAAGAGCTTCTCCCATGTTTCCTGTTCCGATCAGGCTGATTTTTTTGTTTTTCAACATGAATTTTATTCCCCCTTAATAACGTTTAATATGATAAAATTTTTTGCATATCAATTGGTTAAAAACCGGATGGATTTGAACGATTGAATCGTCAATAACATTCATAACATGCATTTTTATCCTTTGAATGTTCAGTATGTCAATGATTTTGCGTGAAATTTCTTGACTTATTATCAATATATCATTAATTTTCAGGATAGAAATTCGACGGATTAAAAAATTAACACGAAAACCGAAAGATCATTATTTATATGTTTATCATTGGCAATTTATTAAAGGCTATTGCAGTAGTTCTCAACTATGTTCTTCACTTTTACATGTGGATTGTTATCGCGCGGGCTGTTCTTTCCTGGGTGAATCCAGATCCTTACAATCCAATCGTTCGTTTTATTCACAATGTTACCGAGCCCGTACTGTATCGAATCCGCAGAAAATTACCCTTAGATCTTGGCGGCATAGACTTTTCTCCAATTGTTGTTATTTTGGGGATCATATTTCTGCAACACTTTGTTGTCACTAGCCTTTTTAGATTGTCCGCAACCTTAATGTAACCCATAACCAAAGGCGACACACCATGACAATTACATCCCTTGATATTCAGCAAAAACAATTCAAGACCAGGTTTAGAGGCTTCGACATCCGGGAGGTGGATGCATTTCTTGAACAGATGGCGGATGTCTTCGAATCATTGCAAAGAGAAAATAATAACTTGCGTGAAGAAATTAACAGGCTTAAAATTGAAAGCCAGGGATACAAAGGACGTGAAGAGACATTTAAGCGGGTAATGCTCAATTCTCAGAAAGTGCTGGACCAGATGAAGCAAAACGCCCGCAAATCGGCCGAATTGATCATTGCGGATGCCGAAGTGAATGCGGAGAAAATTCTTAGTCGAGCCCAGAACAGGCTTGCTCAACTTCATGAAGATATTACAGAACTAAAACGGCAACGCATGCAGATCGAGGTCCAGATCCGCTCCATTGTCGAAAGCCACACCAAACTTCTTGAAATAGGAAAAGAGGAGGCCGGAATTCGCGAGGAGGAAGACGCCAAGTTGAAATTGTTTAAGCAATCGTAACCCCTTGGATTTTTGAAATTGTTATACTGTGCGGCAGGCGATTTAAACAGATTGGGAGTATAACATGGCAAAAATAGATGCGTTTTTTAAATTAATGAATGAACAGGGTGCTTCAGATCTTCATCTTGTGGCAGGACAGCCCCCTGCGCTAAGGATACGGGGCGAGATGGAAAGGATTAAATATAAAGTCCTGGACAATGATGAGTTGAAAGCCATGCTCTATGAAATAGCGCCCGAACATAAAATAAAGGAATTTGAAGAAACAGGGGATATTGATTTCGGCTATGATATACTCGGTATTGCCAGATACCGGTCAAATCTTTTTATGCAAAAATTTGGTGTGGCTGCGGTTTTCAGACAAATTCCCGAGCAAATAATGACCGCCGAACAGCTGGGTCTTCCTCCAGTTTTATCCAAACTGGCCTCGCTTCCGAGGGGGCTGATTCTGGTGACGGGACCTACGGGAAGCGGCAAATCCACCACCCTGGCCTCAATACTTGATGTGGCAAACCGTACGCGTAAGGATCATATCATTACCATCGAAGATCCCGTTGAATTTGTCCACCAAAGCAAGGGATGTATTGTGAATCACCGTGAAGTGGGGCTCCATACCAAGTCGTTCAGCACAGCGTTGAGGGGTGCCTTGAGAGAGGATCCGGATATTATTCTTGTGGGTGAAATGAGAGATCTTGTGACCATATCCCTTGCCATAGAGGCCGCATCCACCGGACATCTTGTTTTTAGCACGCTTCACACATCCAGTGCAGCAAAAACCGTAGATCGCATCATCGAGGTTTTTCCTGCAGATCAACAGAACCAGATTCGTTCGACCCTGTCGGACGGGCTTCGAGCCATTATCGCACAGGTTTTGTTTAAAAGAATAGATAAAAAGGGGCGGTGCCCCGCCTTTGAAATATTGATTGCAACGCCGGCGGTCCGGAATCTGATCAGGGAGGGGAAAACCCACCAGATAGCTTCAATGATCCAAACCGGAAGAAAATACGGTATGCAGCTTTTAGATGATGCCATTATGGAAATGCTGAAAAAAGGATGGATAAGTGCTAATGATGCCTATGCCAAGTCAAATGACAAGGGAAAGTTTAGGCCTTTTTTGAAAACTCCTCCCACTGATTTTACCGAAGCATAACACTGTGAATGAGGTTCTGTTTTGAAGAAACAGGAAATAGATCATATTCTGTCAAGAATGCTCGATGCATACGATAATGTCTCCGATCTTAATATTACCGTAGGAAAACCATTTCAGGTTGAGACAGCGGGAGAGCTTGCCGCGGTGGATATGAATCCCCCTTTTGATGAGATTACGCCGTTTCAGGCCGAAATCTTTGCGCTAAACCTGTTGAATCAGAACCGGCGCCTCACCGAAAATCTCCTGCTTGAGGGATCGTGCGATTCATCCTACGAGCTTCCCGGCAAGGCTCGTTTTAGAGTCAACATTTTTTCCCAGAGGGGTAACTACTCCATTATCTTAAGAAAACTTGCAACAAAAATTCCCACATGTCAGGAACTGGGTATTCCGGACGCCTTTCTCAAAATGGCTGAGGAAAAGAACGGCTTTATCCTGATTACCGGAGCTACCGGTACCGGAAAAACAACCTCTCTGGCCGCAGTGCTTAACGAAATTAATAACCTCAGATCGGTCCACGTAGTGACCCTTGAGGACCCGGTGGAGTATGACCATCCACACAAAATGGCGACGTTCAACCAGCGTGAGATGGGAGAGGATTTTGATTCATTTGCACATGGTCTCAGAGCTGCCCTGCGTCAGGCTCCCAAGGTAATTCTGGTTGGAGAAATGCGCGACAGAGAAACCCTGGAAATCGGTCTGAGTGCGGCAGAGACCGGGCACCTGGTGTTAAGCACCCTCCACACTGTCGATGCCGGACAAACAATGAACCGTATCCTCGGCATGTTCCCTGTTGATGAAGAAAATCAGATTCGTACCCGGCTTGCCGATACCATGCGGTGGGTCGTATGCCAAAGACTTCTCCCCAAGGTTGGAGGAGGACGCGTAGCGGCCTTTGAAATCATGCACACCAGCCTGAGGATCAAAGACATGATCCTGCACGGAGAATCCGAAGAAAAAACTTTTTATGATGCCATCCATGACGGAAAAGCTTTCGGTATGATGACCTTTGACGATTCCATCATCGGGTTATACGAAAAAGGTCTCATTACCGAGGAAACGGCTATGGCCTATGCTTCCCGCAGAGGCCTCGTGGGACGCGGAATCGACACAATCAAAAGCGCACGGGGTGAAGCAACCACGGATATTAAGGATCTTAAGGTGGATCACGAGTATGGTAAAAGCAATATAGCCGTGGACTGACATTTTGACTTTTGAAACTCCCAAAAAGGAAAGTATCATGAATGTGGTATGCGAAAAATGTCGGAGTAAGTTTCAAATTCCGAGCCAAAAGGTTCCCAAGGGACAGGCATTTTCTGTAATTTGCCCTAAATGCAGCAGCAAAGTTTCCGTAGATACTCGTTTTGACAAGCCTCTGTCAACCAAAGAGACTGCGGCTCCGTCCGCCAAACCAAAACCTATACCAAATAATACCATCATTGAGGAGGTCGATTCCAGCACCTACGACGCCTCGGAAAAACCGTTTGATTTTGTTGAAGAAGGCGCGGAAACGGCCCTTTTGTGCGAGCCGGATCCGGCCATCCGGTCTAAAATCATAACCGCCCTGTATAACATGGGATATCATACCACGGCGCCGCAGACCTATAAAGATACTCTAAAGCAGATGCGATTCCATGTTTTTGACATGGTAGTGCTTAACGAACGGTTCGGCACCAGGGATCCTGACATGAACAGCGTTCTCAAGTACCTGGATCGTCTCAGTATGTCTATCCGGCGAAATATCTTCTTGGCTCTTATAACCGATCGCTTTCGTACCATGGACAATATGGCGGCCTTTAACAAGAGCGTCAACCTCATTATTAACCTGAAAAATATCAATGAAATTGAAAAAATCCTGAGACGAGGTCTCGCCGACAATAAAGCTTTCTATCGTATTTTTAAGGAGACGCTGATCAAGACCGGCAGGGTTTGAACATTTTTACGCATCTATTTTAAACGTAAAAAGCATGGAATACACTTGTGCCGACTATCGTATTGAAATGATTCTGTTGTACCTTAAGCGTCGCTTGAAGCACAAGGACCTTGGTGAGGAGGAAAGGGGCGACATCCTTCTGCAGATTAAAAAACTTGAGGCAGAAATGGGGCTTGAATAGAAACAATGAAATTAATTGAATTCACCCCCGAACTGTATCTTATTCCTCTTGACCAGAATCTTCCCGGATTTACATCCTTTATAAGCTCCTGGGTCTACAAAGGCAAAAAAACCTTTCTAGTGGATGTCGGACCTGCCGCCACCGTTCCTGTGCTTCTAAAAGCTTTGGAAAGTCTGGGCATATGGCATCTTGACGCCGTTCTATTGACCCACATTCATATCGATCACGCAGGAGGTGCAGGAGATCTGGCCGAGTCTTTTCCCGATGTTCCCATTATTTGCCACGAAAAAGGCATCCAGCACCTTATAGATCCGTCACGTCTATGGCAAGGGAGCCTCAAAACCCTCGGTCAAACGGCACAGGCCTATGGACCGTTCCGGCCGGTTTCCCGGAAAATGCTTTGCAATGCCGCTCGATATCACACAGATAACATTATACCGATCCTGACACCCGGGCATGCGCCCCATCATGTAAGCTACTTTTTGGGTCCATATCTTTTTGCGGGAGAGGCCGGGGGGGTTTATCTCGAAATATTCGGCGACGATTTTTATCTCAGACCGGCCACACCGCCCCGCTTTGATTTGGAGACCTCGATTAAGAGCATCGATGATCTGATTGCCCAAAATCCCTCAGTCATATGTTACGGACATTTCGGCATGAACAAAAATGCGTTGAATATGTTGAAAGCACACCGTAAGCAGCTTTTGTTCTGGAAAAACATTATCGAGGATCAGATGGTTCATTTCAGTGGCCCCGAAGACGAAGATTCCCTTAACGCTGCTTTGCAATGCCTGTTAAAGCACGATCCTTTTCTTAAAGGATTTTTTCATATGGACGAGGCGGTACAACATAGGGAGAGAGGATTTCTGAAAAACAGCATAAAAGGATTTACAGGCTATTTACAAACTATTACTGATAATCCGTAATCCTTCCAGGGTCAAGGCCGGTTCAACAACCTCAATGGTTTCTGATACTTGATACATAAGTTCCGCCAGACCGCCTGTTGCGATGACTCTTGGGGTTGTATGCATTTCGATTTTCATCCGCCGAACCATTCCATCCACAAGTCCTGCATATCCAAAAATAATTCCAGCTTTAATACTGCTTGCGGTATCTTTGCCGATTACGCTCTCAGGGGGAACAAAGATTTCGACCCTGGGAAGTTTGGATGCTTTCATGAACAGGGCTTCAGAAGCAATCATAATTCCAGGACTGATTGCGCCGCCCAGATATTCTCCCTGTTCTGAAATAGCATCAAAGGTTGTCGCTGTCCCAAAATCTATAACAATAAGACTGGTTTTGTATTTTAGGAATGCTGCGACCGCGTTAACGATCCTGTCTGCGCCAACTTCCCATGGATTTTTGTAACGAATCGGCAAAATAGAAGCTGCTGACATGGCATCGACCCAGTGCGGCGTGTGTCCCAAGTATTTGCGACAGAAAGAATCGAGAATGGTGACCATAGGGGGGACTACGCAGGAGATAATCGTCTTGTCGATTTTTTTGGAATTAATATTACCGTCGGAAAAAAGATTGGATGCAAGGATGTTAAACTCATCTTCTGTTGTACGTCTTTCCGTTCGTATCCGCCAGTCCTTAACAAGATGCCTGCCGTCGTAAACACCGATTACCGTGTTGGTGTTTCCAATATCGATAACAAGAAGCATAATTAAAACTTCCTTTTGGGGCGAAGCCCCTAAGTTCATTTTTTATGAAGATTTGAGCTTATTTTAATGGTGAACATTTCGGGTGTTACGCCAATAAGAGCGGTTTTTACAGGTAACGTTATGGTTGCCCTTTTAACATAAGTCCCGGGGGGTAATCCTTTAAGGTCAACATACACTTTAATCCATTTTTCAGTATGAAGCTTTTCAATAATATGAACAGGTCCTTTAACTTCAATATTTATTGCCGGCGGCGTAATCAGGTAACTGAACGGACTGTTTCTGCCCTCAACCTGAATATCAAAAAATTTTTGGACAACAATTTTTTCTTTTATGGATATTTCAGCGAAAATAATCTCCGAAGGAGAAATGATTTCAAGATGTTCGACAAGGTCCAGAGCGACTCCTTTTTTAAAAGATTCTGACCGCCCTCTAATCTCAATCGGTTTTGTCAGCACCTTATCCATGGACCCAAGGATATTTTCAGGTCCTTGCAGAATAATCGATGATGGTTTGGCAACGGCGCCTGAAACGGTGAAGCCTGAAGCGGGTTTTCCGGAAAATAAAATTTGAACCGGCAACTCCTTTTTAATTTTATTGTCAATGGTTACGGTCAAAAACGTTGGGTTTATTTTTACAACGGATATTCCGTCCGGAAGGATGATACGATTTTTTTTTATGGGGATAGAGTTAATGCCCATATGAACTCGGGATAAGTCAAGCACATATCGCATATTAAGGTC
The DNA here is from genome assembly GCA_964539365.1 of uncultured Desulfobacteraceae bacterium. Taxonomy (GTDB): domain Bacteria; phylum Desulfobacterota; class Desulfobacteria; order Desulfobacterales; family UBA11574; genus S5133MH16. The sequence goes on from CAZIIV010000001.1 coordinate 67,525, forward strand.
AGAAAGCATTCTGAGTTTCGATTTCGAGCCGCGCACGTAAACCTCTATCCCTTTTAACGACGGACCGGTTATTGTCAGCGCCGCAGGAATATGACCGAAATCAACCGGAATAAAAATCACGGTTTCCTGTAATGACGAGCAGGCACCCGTCAGAAACAAGCAAACCCCAAGAGAAAAAGACAAAACAGACCGTTTTAAATTCTGTAACTTTAGCATAGAAAAATGACAATGGGTAATCATACCGGAATCCACACTATTTTCAAAAAACCAAACCGTTTCACCATTACCTGTTTGGCACATTTTTAATGGCATCAATAATTTTTAAGGTAACGCGTGTATCGGCCACATTGTGGACTCTGACCATGTGGGCGCCGTTCAAAACTGCAGCGGCAATTGAAGCCTGAGTGCCGGTTTCCACCACAGGGGGGTCGGGGTTAATATCTTTTGCGGCCGTATCTTTAAGGATGTTTCGTATAAAGGCTTTTCTGGAAACCCCGATCAGAATAGGAACACCCAATGTTTTAAATTCATAAAGGTGTTTAATTAATAAAAGATTATGTTCAACAGTTTTCCCGAAACCGATTCCGGGATCAATTATGATTTTTGATTTTGAAACTCCTTTTCTTTGAGCATAATCGACGGCGGTTTCTAGAAACCCTTTGATTTCTTTTATAAGATCATAATAAACAGGATCCGTCTGCATGGTTTTTGGGGTTCCAAGCATATGCATCAAAATTACCGGAACGTCGTATTCTGCTGCAACATCTGCAAGGCCGTGGTCAAGACGCAATGCTGAAACATCATTTATAATGGAGGCGCCGGCTTGAATAGCCCGTCTGGCAACACCGGCCTTGGTTGTATCTATGGAAATGGGAATAGAAATACGTGCCGCGAGGTTTTCAATCACAGGTATAACGCGTCGGATTTCTTCTTCGACCGATACCTCGTCAGAAAAGGGACGTGTGGATTCTCCGCCGATATCAAGTATGTCAGCACCGTCTTCAAAAAGTTTTAGACCTTGAGCTACGGCGTCACCTAATGTGAAAAACTCCCCGCCATCTGAAAATGAATCCGGTGTAACATTCAAGATGCCCATGACACAGGTGCGTTTACCCAGAACCAACCTGTGGGTGCCCCATTCAATATTATAAGTTTTCATCGGTGCTTTTTACAAGCATCTTTTACATAAAGACACTGCATGGAGTAATAAAAAAGTTTTGCCACAAAAAACACAAAGATACATGACAGATGATTAAGATGAGGGCCGGTCGCTTTGAGTTTCGGTTTTGATTTCTGCCGTATTTTCGTTATCTTCCATTTGAACGTTTTCATCCGTTTTTTCTTCCACAGAGGTCTTTGATGGAAACTCAAATCCGGGTTTCATGGAAAGTATGAGTTCATCAAGCTCTTTTCCCAGGACCGTCTCTTTTTCTAGTAGACGGTTCGCCAGAGCATGAAGAATATCTAAATTTTCATTTAAAATTTGTTTTGCACAACTGTAGGCTTTTTCGATAAGGTTATTGATTTCTTGGTCAATTTTTCGTGCCGTTTCTTCAGAGTAGTCCCTGTGCTGTGCTATTTCGCGTCCCAGGAAAACATGCTCGTCATCTTTGGCAAATGAAAGCGGACCTAATTTTTCACTCATTCCCCAGTTTCGTATCATCTTCTGGGCAACATCGGTGGCCTGTTTGATATCGTTGGCGGCACCGGTACTGATCCGGTTAAAAACGATTGCTTCGGCCACTCGTCCGCCAAAGGCAACCGACAATTCGCTTTCAAGCTGATCTTTATATTTAAAATCGCTTTCTTCGGGCAAAAACCAGGTAACACCGGCGGCGCGTCCCCTTGGAATAATGGTTATTTTGTTGACGGCATCCGTATTGGGAAGAAAGCGGGCCACAAGGGCGTGTCCCGCCTCATGATATGCCGTAGTCTTTCTGTCTTCTTCCCGAATGACTTTGGATTTGCGCTCCAATCCCATATAGACTTTGTCTTTGGCGTCTTCCAGGTCAACCATATCAATTTTTTCTTTATTTCTCTTAGCGCCGAGCAACGCTGCTTCGTTCACAAGGTTTTCCAAATCTGCGCCGGAAAAACCGGGTGTGCCTTTTGCCAGGGTGACAAGGTTTACATCGGTTGCGGCCGGCGTTTTTTTCATATGAACCTTAAGAATTTTTTCACGGCCTAAAATATCCGGCAGAGGAACAACCACCTGACGATCAAAGCGTCCGGGTCGCAAAAGAGCCGGATCAAGCACATCAGGCCGGTTGGTAGCGGAAATAAGGATAACCCCTTCGTTTGACTCAAAACCATCCATTTCAACCAGGAGCTGATTTAATGTCTGTTCCCTTTCGTCGTGTCCGCCACCGAGTCCGGCGCCCCTGTGACGTCCAACCGCATCAATTTCATCAATAAAGATAATGCAGGGTGCGTTCTTTTTACCTTGGACAAATAGATCTCTAACCCGTGACGCACCAACGCCGACAAACATTTCCACGAAGTCCGAGCCGCTGATGTGGAAAAACGGAACGTCGGCTTCACCTGCAATCGCACGGGCCAAAAGGGTTTTTCCCGTACCCGGGGACCCCAGAAGAAGAACCCCTTTGGGTATCCTTCCGCCGAGACGCGTAAATTTCTTCGGTTCTCTAAGAAAATCTATTATTTCACCGAGTTCTTCCTTGGCTTCATCGATTCCGGCAACGTCTTCAAAGGTGACTTTTTTCATCTGGTCAGATTGCAGGCGTGCCCGGCTTTTTCCAAAAGACATGGCCTTACCCCCACCGGCCTGCATTTGACGCATAAAGAAGATCCATACGCCGATGAGCACAATCATGGGAAACCATGAAACCAGAACATTCATATACCAGGGAGAATCGCTTTCCGGTTTGGCACTAATGGTTACTCCTTTTTGTCGGAGGATCTTAATCAGATCGGTGTCCTGTGGTGCATATACCTTGAAACGATTGTGGTTTACATCCGTGATAAAAAGTTCTTGCCCCTGGATGACCACATCGGAAATAGTTCCGTTATCGACCATGGTTAGAAATTCAGTATAGCTGATATTTGGCTCGGCCAAGTGTTGTTGATTGAACAGATTATAAAGCATGATCATCATCAGTGTGATGACTATCCATAAAGCCAAATTTTTATAAAAAGGATTCAAAAGTGGTTAACCCCCCGTAAAATGATTGCTTACAAAATTATATTAATCATTATTGTTAATTAGGCAAGAGAAAGTTCAACATGGAGTACATTTTTGGTTGTGGGTTTCACTTTTACGGATTCATCTATTCTATAACCGGCAACCCAGATTATTTTTTCCCGGCAAAGCAATATGGGACATCTTATGCGTTCTTTTCTGGGGACTTTTTTGTCGATGAAAAATTTTTTTATTTTTTGTGTTCCGGTCATACCCAGTGGCGTAAAACGGTCACCCTGCCGAAAATTTCTCAAAACCATCGGAAAACTTAACTCATCTCTATCAAAAAAACCGGTATGCTGTCCAGACCCACATAGGTCGCGCAGATTTTTTATGTCCATTTCGGTGAATGTAATACGAGCACCGATTTCTTTTATAAATAGGGATTTGGGTTTTTCTATTCGGTATTCAAAAGCAAACATTTCTGTCCTGCCTGATGGTGCATCCGCATTGCGCAGAGTGTTTTTTTCTCTTGATAAGAGAAGAACCTCTCCTTTTCGCCTTATCCTGATACGATCAGGCAAATCAACATTTCCATAAGCCGGACCGGATTCCAAAAGGTCTATGGCAGAATCTATGTGGGTCAAACCAATACGCCTTAAGTCACCTTTTATTGTTGAAATCGCCTTTCTTATTATCCGTCTTTTTGCTGCCACATGAATTTGATTCAGACTCGAAACAGAGAGAGCAATCTGATCGTCCTGAATGTTGATAGACGCTTTTTCGAAGAGCGGGTGAATGACATTTTCGATCCATTCTTCTTCAGATCTTATGATCGAGGCAAGCCGGTTCAGGCTTTGGCTGATTTTGGGATTGTAAGATGTTTTTAATAGAGGAATTAAATCGTGGCGTATCCGGTTCCTAAGGAATCTTGTGTCCCTATTGGATGCGTCAGATAAATATTTTATTCCATTTTGATCCAGAAAAGCAATTATTTCGGAACGATTTGATTCTATTAGCGGCCGGATAATTTTTCCGTCTCTTACCGGAGGAATACCCGAAATGCCCAGTGGACCGCTTCCTCTAAAAAGATTCATTAATACAAGTTCTGCATTATCATCAAAATGATGGCCCAGTGCGATTTTATTAAACCGGTTTTTTTCTGCCTCTTTGTTTAAAAAGGTGTGTCGAACGCGCCTGGCCGCTTCTTCCAGGGAAAGCCTGTTTTCAAGCTGATAGCTGCGGACATCCGCTTTAAGCGTATAAAAAGGTATGCCAAATCTGCCGGCGAGAGATGCAACAAATTCAGCATCCTTGTCTGAATCGTTCTGGCGCAGACAATGATTTAAATGTGCAACTCCCAATCTGAGGGAAAAGCGGGGCACGAATGTGAGAAGCAGGTGAAAAAGAGCTACTGAATCAGGACCGCCGGATACACCGACAAGAACCGAATCTTCCGGTTTAAGCATTCCATAGGTTGTAACGGTCTGTTCAACAATACGTAATAATTTATTATTGTAGCCTTTGTGCGATGCTGGCATGAATAAGCTCAGAAACTTTTTTATCCCATACTCCTAAGATGCCGGATCGGATGGAAACCTCGGTAGTTCCGGGTGCTCTCGTTGCAGTTTTTATTGTAACCGGCGTTCCGTCGGTTTGCTTGGCTTTCATTTTTTCCCCTTAAGAGCTGATATTTTCAAAAAGCTAAAATGTTACGAATTTTTAATTTTGAAACTGTTAAAAAAAGGTTATGATACGAATCAGTCAATGTCAATAAAAAACACAGAATATAGATTTGATAGTTTGAATTATAGTCTATATTGTGGCAGGAGACCCGAGTTCTTTTTTTAGCTTGATTTTTTTTTTAAATTGATTATATTTATAATTTCGGTTGTGCTAGGCGGGGAGCTAGCGGTGCCCTTTTCCCGAAATCCGCTTCATGCGGGGCTGAATCCCCTCTGAAGGGTTTTTATCTGGGAACCTATGAGCCAATCTGATCGGCCGCCGCGCAACAGACGGTTACGAACCTCGTCAGGTCCGGAAGGAAGCAGCGATAAGTAATGCAGTTTGTGTCGTGGATCGATCCCGGTCAAACTTTTGGCTTATTACATTTCAGAAAAGATTCGATAGAGGGTGCACAACCCGTTCCGCCGCTTATTATTGGAGACCTTTATTGCAAAAGCCCTCTTTTGTCCAATTCTTGCGCCTGTGCTCATTATTGACCACCCTGTTTAAAATCGATAAAATTCAATTACTAAATGCGGAACTTGGAATCTAAATTTCCTTTTTCTTCCTTGACAATATCCTAGACAGTCTTATTTTTTTAATATTCCGGTATTACCCCGTATTTTATGAAGAATCGGATTACTCTATATTCAAAAAAAATCAGGAGAAAACAACGGCTGATGGCAAAAAAAAGTAAAGTCAAAATTCATACGAATGCTAATGAAACCGTGAGCGAAGATAAGAAAGCCGAGAAAAGCGATTCAAACAAAAAAGATGTCATTGAGACTGTGGATCCCGTCAAAGATATGGAGAAAAAGGTAGAATCTCTGAAGAAGGAGGCTGAGGAGACCCAGGAGCGGCTGTTAAGGGTGGCGGCGGAGTTTGAAAACTACAAAAAGCGTTCCGTACGTGAAATGAATGATTTTAGAAAATTTGCCAATGAAAATTTTGCAAAAGCAATGCTACCTGTGGTTGACAACCTGGATCGTGCCATCGAATCTTCAAGTAATGACACACACACAAACAGTTCGCTGGTGGAAGGCGTCAGTATGACCCTCAAGGAGATAGTCAAAGTTATTGAAGAGTATGGTGTAAGACCGTTTGAGTCTTTGGGAAAACCCTTTGATCCCAGTTTACATCAGGCGGTGATGCAGGAAGAGGCGGCTGCGTATCCTGAGAACACGGTTTCCAAAGAGCTGCAAAAAGGATATATGATTCACGACAGGCTTCTCAGACCTGCCATGGTTGTGGTATCCAAAAAAAAAGCGGGACCTGAAAATCAAGAAAAGTCGGCTCGGAAAGAAGAAAAAGAATAAAGTATATAGATTATTTTAAATTAGGAGGATAGCAAATGGGTAAAGTCATTGGAATCGATTTGGGCACCACAAATTCCTGTGTGGCGGTCATGGAAGGTAGCGAAGCAAAAGTCATAACAAATCCCGAAGGAGGGCGCACGACACCTTCCATCGTTGCCGTTTCAGAAAACGGGGAAAGATTGGTCGGTCAAATCGCAAAACGGCAGGCCATTACCAATCCCGAAAATACGGTATTTGCCGTAAAGAGGCTTATCGGTCGAAAATACCGTTCACAAGAAGTTCAGAATGACATTAAAATACTTCCTTACAAAATTGAGGAAGCCGAAAATGGTGACGTCCGAATAAATCTTAGAGGTAAATTGAACAGTCCGGCGGAGATATCATCCTTTATTTTGGCAAACATCAAACACACGGCCGAAGAATATCTCGGAGAAAAAGTTACCGACGCAGTGGTCACCGTTCCTGCCTATTTTGATGACAATCAGCGACAGGCAACCAAAGATGCGGGAAAAATTTCCGGTCTTAATGTGTTACGGATCATCAATGAACCCACGGCCGCATCCCTGGCATATGGTCTCGACAAGAAGAAGGAAGAAAAAATAGCCGTTTTTGATTTGGGCGGCGGCACTTTTGACATTTCTATTCTTGAAATCGGAGAAGGCGTTTTTGAAGTTAAGGCAACAAATGGCGATACTCATCTCGGCGGCGAAGATTTCGACCTTCGGCTTATCGATTACCTGGCGAATGAGTTTAAAAAAGACCAGGGGATTGATATACGAAATGATAAGATGGCGCTGCAGAGACTGAAAGAAGCTGCGGAAAAAGCAAAAATGGAACTGTCTACTTCCATGGAAACGAATGTTAACCTTCCGTTTATTACCGCCGATGCCGCCGGTCCAAAACACCTGAACATCAAGATAACCCGGGCCAAGCTTGAAGGGCTTATCAGTGATCTGCTGGACAAGGTTGAGAATCCCTGCCGGATTGCGCTCAAGGATTCAGGGCTGACCACTAATGACATTAATGAAGTGATTCTTGTGGGCGGTATGACGCGAATGCCCGCAGTTCAGAACCGCGTCAAGAAAATTTTCGGAAAGGACCCCCACAAGGGGGTTAACCCGGATGAAGTCGTTGCCATCGGTGCAGCCATTCAGGGAGGTGTGTTGAAAGGGGACGTTAAGGATGTTCTTCTTCTCGATGTTACCCCCCTCTCCCTGGGGATAGAGACCCTGGGTGGTGTAATGACACGGCTGATCGAAAAGAATACGACCATCCCGACCAAAAAAAGCCAGATTTTTTCAACGGCGGCCGACAACCAGCCTGCCGTATCTATACATGTACTGCAGGGAGAGCGGGAGATGGCCGCCGGCAATAAGACTTTGGGGCGCTTCGAACTTGTGGGGATTCCCCCCGCGCCAAGGGGTGTGCCGCAAATCGAAGTGACATTTGACATCGATGCCAACGGAATAGTGAACGTTTCTGCAAAGGATATGGCAACGGGTAAGGAGCAATCCATACAAATAACGGCTTCCAGCGGCTTGTCCAAAGAAGAAATCGACAGATTGATAAAAGATGCCGAGCTTCACTCTGAAGAGGATAAAAAGAAAAAAGAACTGGTTGATGCCCGAAACTCTGCCGATGCCCTGATCTATTCTACGGAAAAATCGATCGAAGATCTTGGCGACAAGATCGATGCTGCAACCAAGCAGAAGGTTGAAGCTGCCATTGAACCCCTTAAGAAAGCTATGGAAGGGGATGATGCTGCAGAAATTAAACGCTTGAGCGAAGAATTGACGCAGGCTTCCCACAAATTGGCCGAGGCCATGTATCAGAAGGCTTCCCAGGCAGATCAGCAGCAGGCCGGAGCCGGTGCAGCAGGGGGGGGACCGGAGCAGCCGGAACCTTCTACGCCTGACGAGGATGTAGTGGATGCGGATTTCGAAGAGGTAAAAGACGAGGACAAAAAATAACCGCAACCGGCATTTTACAATAAAAATCCCGCGTGTACTTTTGTGCCGCGGGATTTTTATTATGTAGAAATTTGCAAAAATTTTATATATGTTATTCCATAATTTTATATAGTTTGTTACAAAGAATTTAACTTTTGTAATTGTTGAACCCTATACCTCTGAACCCGTTAACGGTGACTAATATAGTCATAAGGAGGCTAAAATGCGGATCGGCGTTTTAAAAGAGATAAAAATCAAAGAAAACCGAGTTGCCTTGACACCATCAGGGGTTGAACAAATGAGGCTACATGGGCACGAAGTTCTGGTTGAAACCCGTGCGGGTGATGGCTCAGCTTTCTCTGATGGAGAATATATGCAGGCCGGTGCGGTAATTTGCAATACTTCCAAAGAAATTTACCAGAAATGTCAAATGATCATCAAGGTAAAAGAGCCACTTCCTGTTGAATATCCAATGATACGAAATGAACAGATTCTGTTTACATTTTTTCATTTTGCGGCATCACTGGAACTTACCCGGGCGATTATGGAATCGGGAGCCGTAGCTGTGGCTTACGAAACAGTGGAGAGCGAGAACGGTTCTTTACCGCTTCTTACGCCAATGAGTGAAGTGGCCGGCAAAATGGCTATTCAGGAGGGGGCCAAATACCTTGAAAAGACTTTTGGCGGTAAAGGTATTCTTCTCAGTGGTGTGCCGGGGGTAGATTCCGGTACCGTCTTGATAATCGGGGCCGGTACCGTCGGAACCAATGCTGCCAAAATAGCTTGTGGCCTTGGCGCAAAGGTCTATCTTCTCGATAATAATCTTGAACGGCTTCGTTATCTTAGTGATGTAATGCCCAAGAATTGTTTTCCGATCATGTACAGTCCGGCGACTATTCGAAGAATTTTGAAAGAGGCCGATCTTGTTGTGGGTGCGGTTCTTATACCCGGTGCGGTGGCACCCAAATTGCTTACACGCGACATGTTACCGTTAATGAAAAAAGGCTCGGTGATTGTAGATGTGGCAATTGATCAGGGAGGATGTGTGGAAACGGCGAAACCCACTACGCATGACCAACCCATATTTGAAGTTAATGGGATCATACATTACTGTGTGGCGAATATGCCGGGAGCCGTTCCATATACATCAACAAAAGCACTTACAAATGCAACACTACCCTATGCACTGGAACTTGCTGACAAAGGGTATGAAAAAGCGGCAAGGGAAAATCAAGAGATAGCGAAAGGCATTAATGTTATAAAAGGGAGAGTAACCCATAACGGTGTGGCTGATGCTTTTGGCCTGAAGTTTGACCCTCTGGATTCATTATTGTAGTTTTCAATTAAACGCGTCGACAGCTTAGGTTGGCAAAGCACGAACAGGAGTTTTGCTATTATCTCCGAGCCAAGAAAAAATGGTAACCTTTATATTTCAAAGGACAGATTATCGGTTCACCGTAACCCCCCTTATCGGTTACTTCTTCCAAAACAGATCTTCCAGATCATTTATATCTTCATCCATAAATTGATCACCCTCATTGCCACAAACAAAATCAGAATCGTTGATATTTTCAAAGTCAAACAATTCTGAATCAGGATCCGAAGCCAATTTAGAAAGGTAAATTCTGTCCGAATTCCGCATGGTTGCTCCTCCTTAATCTTCGAATTTGGAACGATTAAATCTTCTTTTTCGGTTATGTGTTATATCTTGAATATCTGATCCCTTTATCTTGTTTTTTCTGCAATCCGGACATCGCCTGGGTTCATCAAAGTTCATTTTCTCGTAACGTAATTGGTCATTGACTGTAAATTCAAACTCTCTTTCACATTGAATGCAGATAATTGTTTTATTTTCCATTGTCATCTCATTATTGTTTTCACTATCGGACATTCTTAAAACCCAATTGGAAATATCTATTTGTAATTATTATTAATATCATGCCTTTTCGCCTCCAATTTAACTGAATTGTCTGGTTTCGCAATTTAATGGATCACGGGGCGTAAGGCAAAACACTCGGGCGGACCAAAGCGCATTAGATTCACTTGATCCAACGCGTTTAAAACCTCCGTTTACAATAAATGCAACTGGCGTGCCAATTAAATATAAATAATCTATTAATTATTGTTATATATTTAATTGCAGGAATGAAATAAAGAAAAGGGTTAGTCAAGTGAAAAGAGAAGAACAGCATTTCAATTTGTTAAGAAACTGTTGAGGGGTAACCTCCTAATCGTGCGGAGGGGATGATCCCTCAATAGAGTGTGCCATCTCCATATAATGCGGTCATCCAAATTAGGAACTCTAAATTCCGCTTTCGCGTAAACTTAGGAACTGCCTATTCCGAATACATAATTGATAGTGTTTGAAGGTGTTTAATCGTATTTGGTGTATTCTCAAACAAATAGGACTTTTACTCCTTAATTCGAACCTCTTAATCTTCTTCGTTATACGCGAGTTAAATTTTATAAAAACATAAGATGATGAAATGGCAAGTATTTTGCAGTCTATTTAAATACTACCGAAGATACCCGACTTAATCCATTTTTATTGTAATTACGTATCGGAGTACGGCACATGAAAAAGCAAGACATGGATTATTTTAAGATGGTGCTGAATGATCAGCTGGCGGCCTTGATGGATTATGCGGATCATACGGTTCAGGGTCTGTTGGATGCAACTGATAATATGCCGGACCCATTGGACCGTGCATCTTTTGAATCGGATCGTAGTACCTTGCTGCGGATAAGGGATCGGGAAAGTTATCTGATCCGAAAAATTAAGAGTGCGTTAGACCGTTTGGAAGACGGGACCTTTGGAATCTGTGAGTTTTGCGGTAAAGAAATTAGTATTGAACGCCTTAAAGTTCGACCGGTGACGCTGCATTGTATCAAATGTAAAACCCAAATGGAGAGAATGGAAAAGGTTTCCGGGTACTAATCTTTAAAAAAAACTTTAACCTCATCTTTTTGCTTAAGGACAGAGAGTGGCATTTGAGGATTTTTAGAAAAATGCCGGTAAAGTTAATGCCATAGATCTTTGAGCAGGCTGTCATTCTTCTACCTTTTTTCTTCCATCACATTTTATCATCAAATAGTCACTATTTTTTATTTTAATCTGTGCAATAAATGAATTGCCATTTTTATTATTTTTCTATACATGGAGGCGAACTTTACGGTGATATCGTACGTGACAAAAGAGATTCAGCTGAAGGTGAGCGCATGCGATCAATACTGATTATATCAGGCAGACATGATGTGGTTGAACCGATTCAGTCGGCATTTACAAAAGAGCATCATCTCGGTAAGGTTTCCAGCAAAGACGAGGCGTTCGAGGCGTTACGGCGAGAACAATATGATCTTATCTTTATTGATCTTCATATTCTTTTAGAATCCATTAAGGCCCGGGACTACACTGAGGCTTTGGCACCATTTAAAGAACATTATCCAACCATTGAAATTGTTATCATGGGATCACAGGATATGATTCGGCAGGTGGTGACACTAGTAAAAGCCGGGGCCAGTGATTATCTTACCTATCCCATAGTTTCCGATGAGGTACGGCTTGTAACCGAATCAATCAACCAGACCATTCTCCAGCGATCGGAAATCGATTATTTTCGTGATCAGTTCCGGCGGGCGGATTCTTTAACTGTGGTAAAAACGAAAAATGCTGCTATGCAACTGGTTTTCAATAAGATTCGTTCCGTTGCACCGACCAAGTCGACGGTTATGCTGATTGGCGAAACCGGAACAGGCAAAGGCATTTTAGCCAATCTTATCCATCAGCACAGCAGTAGGGCGGGTACGCAGTTTATTAGCGTTCATTGCGGAGCCATTCCGGATACACTTCTAGAGAGCGAATTGTTCGGGCATGAGAAAGGGGCTTTCACCGGTGCAATTCGGCGAAAACTGGGTAAATTTGAAATTGCCAAAGGAGGTACTATTTTTCTGGACGAAGTCGGTACGATCACTCCTTTGGCTCAGATTAAGCTGTTGCAGGTCCTTCAAGATGGAACATTCAATCGTGTCGGCGGCGATGAAGCTCTATCAACCGATGCAAGAATTATAACGGCAACCAACTCGGATCTTATGAAAATGAGCGATGAGGGTCGGTTCAGAAGAGACCTCTATTATCGCTTGAACGTGTTCCCCATCGAAATTCCTCCGTTGAGAAAAAGAATTGAAGATCTTATTTTGTTTATCGACGTAATTTTAAAAAAGTTGAACCGGTCTCACCAAAAAAACATCCATAAGGTTCATCCTTCGGTATTCGAAGCATTAAAAGCATATTCCTGGCCTGGTAATATCAGAGAGCTGGAAAATCTTATCGAAAGAGCTTATATCTTAGAAAGATCTTCAGTACTAACCCCGGAAAGTTTTCCGGGCGAACTGTTTGGAGATGAAATCCCAGGGGCAGTTTTTTCCAGGAATTTTCTTTTAACGTTACCCAAAGCAAGGCAGAAGGCTGTCGAAGATTTTGAAAGGCAGTATTTAAAGGACTTGATTTCCCGGAACAAGGGTAAAATCAAGAAATCCGCCGAGGACGCCGGCATCACCACCAGACAACTTCACAAACTCATGTCTAAGTATGGCATCCGAAAAGAAGAGTACAAGATTTAGGCGTTTTTTCGCTATAAAATAATAAATTAATTTATTCTCCTGTAATTTTGGCACACTCTTTGCTTTTTAATGAGAACTAAGCATTGAATGATAGAATGAACGTTCAAATTGAGAAACGTTTATGCCAAAAAACAAGCACAGCCTATCAAAAAAATCCATCAGTAACATAGAGGGTATTATTGTTCCTGTTCGATGGGATGACGATGGTAATCCTATTGCTGTTGCCTTGGCTACCTCTCAGGAAGAGGAATTTCTGATAAATATGAAGAGCGATAAGGCAAGAGACCTCCTTAAGTTGCTTCAAAAAAAAGTCAGAATTGCCGGTTCGATTACTAAATTAGATAACGATAAGAAAATGATAACGATTCGAAGATACCTGCAGATCGCTTACGATCAGTTTGTCCCGCATGCCCCTGAAGCAAAAATCTGTTTATAATGCCTGATAAGCAACCCTTAAGTGCGAAATTGAACGGTCTTTTACTTAGTGCCCGAACGAACGAAAACTGTCTTTTCCGCAAATATCTGCGTCAGACTCAAATTTTAATCCGCCACCGTACTTTGGCGGATTAATCCTCGAAATACTACCAGTATTCCTGCGGTTAAAATCTTCGTCTTCCTTGATCTTAACGAGAAATCCCAGTTTTCGTTCGGGCACTACTTAATCTGCACGGATTTATTCCTCATCTCGTAGCAAAAAATTGCTCAACTTGGTACACATAAAAATCGGAACTCCCGGTTCATTCTTAAATATACCATAAAATCAATAAACTATAGATATTATCCCGCTATTTTATCCAGCCATGGATCTAAATCGCGTTTAAATCAGAACTTTTCGTTCTTCCGTACCCATACTCGCAAACTAAAACAGACTTCCCCGAGGTCTGTTCGGCCATTCCAGTATTTTTTGTTGTACAGCGGCTTCAAGTTTAAATCCCAGCATTTTATAAATAAGTTTGGCAACGGCAAACGCTGAATTACGATCATTCGAGTCACCGGAGAGTTCTACAATGTCGAAGCCGACAACATTTTTTTGCATAAAGATTGTTTGTAATAAATGTAACGATTCATCCCACAAAAAACCGCCCGGTTCAGGGGTTCCGGTACTTCGGATGACGCTCCAATCGAAAACATCGACATCCACGGTTAGATATACCGGATCCGGAAGGCCGGAAATTGCGGCGTCAATATCAAAATTGCCTCTGCGATAATCGGCCATGCTACATACGGCAAGATTTTCTCGTTCGATTCGTCGAGCTTCATCCCATGACATGCTGCGGATTCCTATTTGTAACGTATGGGGTGTAAATTCCCGTATTCGGGACATCACACATGCATGACTGAATGGGTTGCCGTTATATCTATCCCTCAAATCGGCATGGGCGTCGAGTTGAATGACGGAAAGCAAAGGGTGTTTCTCCTGTAAGGCTTGAAAATAACCGATGCTGATGGAATGATCTCCCCCCAGCAACACCACGAATTTGTTTTCCTTAATCGCAGCTTTTGAATACCGGTAGATAGCTTTATTCAAGTCTTTAAGATCTTTAGGAAATTTCAACGGCATTAAAGTTGCGATGCCCATTCGAAAGGGTTCCGCCCTCAGTATCTCATCATATAGTTCTAAATGTTGCGAGGCGTTAATTACGGCATCCGGTCCCTGGGCGGTACCTTCGCCATAGGTTGCCCCTCCTTCGTAAGGAACCGGCAGGATCGCCACTGCCGCAGTTTTAAACTCGGCAAACTCGGCGTTCAGATCGAGAAATTGTTTAGCGTTCAATTTCATTGAGCATGTTCCATTTTTTTTATGAATGCCGGCATTTGGGATATCATATTTTTGGGTAGTCGCGTTGTACAGTTGTCCAGAGCGTAAACTGCCAGAAGCGGAAAAATTACACTGTATTCGCCCCAAATCTGTACCAATTTTTTATCACTTGCTTCGCGGTATTTACCCCATGTTACGGATTCGCTGAACGTGCATCCGGACAAGCTTCCCTCTTTTTCAATGGCGGTACCAATTTGCAGTCCCCGACCTGCTCCTTCAAATTTAATTTTTAAGATTTGATCGATCGTAGGTCCGGTTTGCTGAATAAAATTTTTGGGACCACCGCCGCCAAGTTCGATAAAGCCGGTTTGTCCGGAAGAAAAAGCAATGGCGGCTGAATCAAATATGTCTTTTTGCGCAGACAAATTCACAGGAAATCCTTTCCTATCCGTTAGGACTAAATTCATCGCAATTGAATGATTGGCCAATGAATCCCAGAAAATCGGGACTCCCATTTGGGCTGCTTTGACCACAAAACTTCGCTGAGGGTATGTACTGTTTTCCAGAACCCAGTTTCCTAAAGCAAAATTAAATTCCCAACTCGAAATGCCTCTTCCTGAAAGATGTTCTTTATAACAGTCCTTGACGAATGCACGAATGATCTCATCCTGCGCGTCAAGGGTTTCTTTATCGCGAATACCGATATCATAAATTCGGGTGTCGCCGTGGCGTCTGAGGACATTATCGTCGCAGTTGGGAGAGATCGCTTTGACGGGTAGGTCGAAGGCGAAATGCAAATCATGATACACCTGCGCTCCGGTTGAGCAAATTACGTCGATAAATCCGGCTTCCAGAAGGGAGACTACCATCCCCCCCATACCACCGGCGATACCTGCTCCGGCGATACCGAGCCAGATTACATCGCCGTGATCGATCATTTTTTTAAAGAGCCTGGCACCCCGGTAAACGTTTCTGGCTTCAAAGGATGTCTGCCCGAGACTATTGATAATGTCGGTAATCGTCATGCCCTTGGAAAGAGGCGGCGGAATAATATCCGGCGAGTCCTTGAACATGGAATGTGAACGTGGCATAGATTTCCTCTTTCATTTGATTGAATAAGTTTTTATTCCGGGATTAGAATAAACGGTTTCTTGAAAGCGGATCAGTCCAACAACATGACGACACAGGAGAGCACTGTTGTCCAAAGGCCGGATTTGTGCCCTTTTGCCGATTGGGCAATACTGCGAGAGACAAACCGCCTCTTGCCAATCTTGTAAACCTGTTTGCGTTCATCCCATGCCACATCCGGATCCAGTTCAATCCCCAAGGTTGAGGCAAGCATGGTTGCGGCGAGGTCTTCAGCAAAATCCGCTGATTTTTTCATGGTTTGGCCAAAGGCGTGGTGCTCACTGATGTATCCGTACTGTTTGTTGTCCTTGGGTTGGGCCAACCCAATCGCCGCGGAAACCAATCGATTGGGCTCATTGGTACTTTCCTTGGCAAGTACGACAAATGTAATCTGCCCGGCCTGCAATTCCTTAATCCCGTCCTCCCTTGTAATGATTTTGCAATCCGGCGGAAAGATACTGGAAACATAGACAAGGTTGCACTTTTCGATGCCGGCGTTCCTTAACGCCAATTCAAAACTTTGCAGCTTATTGCGATGATAGCCCACACCTTTGGTAAAAAACATTCGTTTTGGAATTAATTTGTTCAATTTGAGAACCCCTTATAGAAAAAAATATTTTCACCGTCTTACCGATGTTATGTAAAAATAGCACGACATCGGTTTTTAAGTGTGCCTTCGTATTACGGGATGGTTTGTAAAAAACTTTTGGAGAATATAATCTGGAACCATTCCCAATTGAATATACTAGTTTAAGTTTCGGATAATGACCCTACAAAATTTTTTATTTTATGTCTACAATTTCTTGATAAACAGCCACAGTCCATTTCCCACCGGGAATTGTCCATACCGGTGTCTATGACTTGTGTCGCAACGACCTCCTCTCCCATGATTGCAATGTGTTAAAACGAGTCTCTTCATGGTACGCTCGGGGATAATCATGAGGTTTGATCCTTTCCCCGGCGTCCGTTTCCGGGCATGATAAGGGTATTGCTGTAGACGTTGCTCCGAACTCTATGGGGTGCAATAAAGATCAGGCCTTCTGTTCGGGATAAAGTATCTCATTCGGTGCCTTCGAACCCGGTTCAAGTCTTCGGCTTTCAGGTTTGCCAATAACACCCCTTCCTTACCGCTTAAATCCTTGCGGATAACTTTACCGGATGGTCCGATAATTACGGCGATACCCGGAAATCTAATCCCTTTTTGATTTTCACCGGTCTGATTGCATGCCACGACAAACAGGCTGTTATCAAAGGCTCTTGCAGGCAAATGCCGCATCCATGATCGGTATTTTTCTTCAGGAGTTCCTCTCGGGGATGCATGAGGGATGAAGATAAGATCAGCCCCTTTTAGGGCCATCCGGGTGGAAAGCTCGGGAAAATGAGCATCATAACAAAGCTGGATGCCAAATTTTACCCCCTCTGCATGGAATAGAGGGATGTTATCCCCGGGTGTTAAAACGGCGCGTTCCGGAGGAGAGATGTGTAGCTTTCGGTAGACGCCTACAAATCCGTCAGGTTTTATTACCAGATGACTCGCAAATATCCGGCCCTTTTCATCCCGCTCAACCATGCCTGCCAGGATGACAATTTTTTCACATTGAGCCAAATTTAAAAGATACCGACTTGCGGGCCCGGTAATCGGCTCTGCGGCCAAATTTATATCCTGATGATTACTATACCCCGATATATTCATCTCAGGAAAACAAACGATAGCGGCGCCTTGACTTTTCGATGACTTGATCCACTTAACCATGCCCTCGAGATTGTTATTGATTTTATTTGCCGGTGAATTACAGACGACCACTGCAATGCGAACATCTTTCATTTTTTCAGATTTTCATATTAAGGTTGATATCCTGAAAAGGTAAAAATTGATGAACTTGTAAAAAGTCAAAATTGAGACGGTAAAGTAAAAAGTTAAAGTTCCCCCGCATAAATCTATCGGGATAAAAAGGCGTCACGAATTTCGTGGAATGAGGCGTACTTATGTAGGCCGCAGTGAACACGAAATCAAGCGCAACGCAGAGATTGGATTTTTTACGAAGCCGTCAAAGGTTAAAATGCGCCCTTATCTTAAAAACCTTTGTGGCCGGCAGGTTGAGAATATCTTTAATCCCTGTCTGTCGGGAAATGTTTTCAAGGTTTTCCTCTATTTCTTTCATGGAAGGAGCAATAAAGGTAAACCAGACATTATATTTATTATCCCGCTGATAATTATGAGTGACTCCCGGATAGCGGTTTACCGCTTTGGCAAAGCTTTGGATTTTGTCTTCCGGAACCCTTGCCGCACATAACGTGCTCACAAACCCTAGCTTTTCAGGAACAAAATTCCCCCCTATTCGGCGAATAATGCCCCTTTTTTTTAGCCGATCCAGTCGTTTTATAACATCATTTTCCATAAAACCGAGACGTTGGGCAATTGCATGATAAGGGCGGGGGGTTATGGGAAAGTCGGATTGAATCAGGTTTAGGATTGCCCTGTCCGTATGATCTATTGGCGGCATGGCTTACTCCCGAAATTTTCTTTAATAATACGAACCTGTACATTTCGGGTTCGAGGACCGTCAAACTCGCAGAAAAATATTCCCTGCCAAGTGCCGAGCACCAGCCGATTATTATCTATGGCAATAAGCTCTGAGGCTCCGACAATTGACGATTTTATATGGGCCGGTGAATTCCCTTCAAGATGACGATAGTCGGCTTTCCACGGTATTATCTTGTTTATAATCATCAGAATATCCTCTTTAACGCTCGGATCGGCACTTTCATTAATGGTAATGGCTGCAGTCGTGTGCGGCACATACAGCATGCAAAGTCCCTGGTCGATGCCTGCGGACATGACCATATCCTGAATTTTTGAAGTAATATCTATCAATTCTGTCCGGGTTCTTGATTTAACTGTACAGATCATACATCCCCTCCACAAAACAAAAAAGTCCTGCAATTCATGCAGGACTTTTTTGTTACAAACTGATAAAATTAACTGTAGTGTTTTTGATTAGACACATCCGGTCGGTTTCGGAAGACCAGCCATCTTACAGGCTCCTTTACCGGGTCCTGAGGGAAACAGCTCATAAATATGTTTCAGTTTGAAACCGGTAACTTTCGATAGAATACGGACCATGGGTGCGATTCCGTTCTTTTCATAATACTCCTGAAGTACTTGGACAACTTTTTGGTGCTCATCAGTAATTTCCTCAATACCTTCTTGACTTTTTACCCATTGCACCCACTCTGGACAAAAATTACTATAGTCATCGATAAAGCCATCTTCATCTACGGTAAATGTTTTTCCCATAAACTCAACTGTTGCCATTTAACAAACCTCCTTTATATTTTAATTATTCTTATTACCTTGCCGCCTTCTTTTGTTTATGATCTAAAAATCTGTATATGATAAATTTGTTAATGTCAATATGAAAAATATAAATATTTTTTGAAAATAATTTGATCGTAAATATAGTCTGATGTATCCTGAATTCTATTGATATAAAATTATAATTCCGCAACGGTCGTTAAATAGTGGCCGGACGAAAGTATAAACCCGTAAGCAACTGGTAAATTGAATCATGTGTGATGACAATCTGAAACCGAAAATCATAATTATCTGCGGGCCAACGGCTTTGGGTAAAACTTCTATGGCAATTAAAGTTGCCGAGATTTTTAATGGCGAGATTATTGGTGCCGATTCGATGCAAATTTACAGGTATATGGATATCGGCACTGCCAAGCCGACGGCGGATGAGCAGTCGCACGTTGCTCATCATATGATCGATTTAATCGACCCGGATGAGCATTTTGATGCCAGACAGTTCGCGGAAATGGCCTATGAAAAAATCATAAGACTCTATGCCCGCGGCATTACCCCCTTTGTTGTCGGCGGTACGGGACTTTACATAAAAGCACTTGTACACGGCCTGTTTAAATCCGGTCCGTCAGATATTCAAGTGCGGGACCGTTTGCAAGAACAGGCACGGATTTATGGCGTCGATTTTCTTCACCAAAAGTTACGCCGATATGATCCTGATACGGCAGAGAGAATACATCCCAATGACTCTTACAGAATTATACGGGCCCTTGAAGTGTATGAATTGACGGGAAAGTCCATTACTGAATTTCAACAGGATCACGGATTTAAAGAAAATCGGTTCAACGCTTTAAAAATAGGGCTGCACATAAAGCGAGAACTGCTTTATGATCGTATTGACCACCGGGTAGATGCAATGATCGACTCCGGGTTTTTTGACGAAGTTAACAGACTTCTGGGAATGGGATACTCGGACGACCTGAAATCCATGCAGTCAATCGGTTATCGTCACCTGATCGATTTTATTAAAGGACGATGTTCATGGGATGAGACCCTGCGGACATTGAAACGGGATACAAGAAGATATGCAAAACGTCAGTTAACCTGGTTCAAAGCCGAACCGGAGATTGTATGGAAAAAGCCCGGACAGCTAAGAGAAATCCGCCAGCTTATAAAAAAATTCTTGCAAGCCGAGTAAAGATATAACAATAATCAAGTTAGGGGCTTCGCCCCAATTGGAATGTTGGAATGATGGAATAATGGAATGATGGGTACTGGGCCTCCGGCTTGTAGAGCCTACGGATCGGAGAGATAATGCAATGTTGGGTTAACGGTAAAATATGTGTTGAAGATAAAATAAAAAATGGATAATATCCTTTTAAAAACCAACCTTCCAGCATTCCACCCTTCCATCATTCCATGTGGTCCGAGAGAGCATCTTGCTAAAAATATAACTGATTAAAATCATTTTTAGAATTTCGAGATGTCGAGACATTTGCCATGAAAATAGCGATAGCACAAATTAATCCCATTATCGGCGACTTTAGTTATAATTTTGAAAAAATTAAATGTTTTGCTCATAAGGCCATTGAGCTTAACTGTGACCTGGTTATTTTTTCCGAACTCGTAATTTCGGGATATCCGCCACGCGATCTTCTTGAAAAAAACGATTTTATCCATGCGAATCTTGCCTGTTTAAACAGACTCCTGTCGTCAATACGAGGTATCGGTATCATATGCGGATTTGTGGATAAAAACCCTGACGATAAAGGGAAACCCCTTTTTAATTCTGCGGTTCATTTTGAAGACGGCCAAATATTATACAAAGTTCATAAAAGACTTCTGCCCACGTATGATATATTCGATGAGAGCCGGTATTTTGAGCCCGGCCGGGAAAGTGGACCATACCCTTACAAGGGACACAGAATAGGACTTACCGTTTGTGAAGATGCCTGGAACGATGAGGATATTTTCAAAAGAAGACTATATGCCACCGATCCGGTGGCCCTGCTTGTAAAAGCCGGCGCTGATCTGGTTATCAATGTATCCGCATCTCCATTTTATTTGGGAACCAGAGAATTCAGATGGAATATGTTCGGTTCCATGGCCCGAAAATACGGTGTTCCTTTAATATTTGCCAACCAGGTCGGTGGAAATGATAGTGTCCTTTTCGATGGAATCAGCGCTGTTTTTGATAAAAACGGAACTGTTGCGGCCAGAGCATGTGATTTTGATG
This sequence comes from uncultured Desulfobacteraceae bacterium, assembly GCA_964539365.1. Taxonomy (GTDB): domain Bacteria; phylum Desulfobacterota; class Desulfobacteria; order Desulfobacterales; family UBA11574; genus S5133MH16. Next base: position 88,704 of record CAZIIV010000001.1, read on the forward strand.
AAGATCTTATCGTTTTTGATTCAAAAGCACCTGAGTCATCCAAAGTGAACCTGCATCCCATTTCAAATTCGGATACAGAATCTATCCTGAAAGCCCTTGTCATGGGAACACGGGACTATGTTACAAAGTGTGGTTTTTCAAAGGTTGTTGTGGGGTTAAGCGGGGGAATAGATTCGGCGCTGACAGCATGTATTGCGGTTAAAGCCTTGGGACGTGAAAATGTTTCGGTTGTATTTATGCCGTCTCAGTATACCTCAAGAGAAAATTTCGAAGATACCGAGAAACTTGCCGAAAACCTGGGCATAGTGCTTACCCGTATTCCTATAGACGGCATCTTTAAAGAATTTTTAAGGCTCCTTTCACCGTGTTTCAAAAACAATGAACCCGGCGTTACGGAACAGAATATCCAGGCCAGAATCAGGGGTACACTACTTATGGGCCTGTCCAACAAACATGGCTCCCTTGTCCTTTCTACGGGTAATAAGTCCGAGCTGGCCGTAGGCTACTGTACACTTTACGGTGATATGACCGGAGGACTGGCAGTCATTTCAGATGTTCCAAAAACCACTGTTTATGATCTGGCGCGCTTTATAAATCGAGAAAAAGAGTATATCCCGCCACGGATTATTACCAAAGCACCTTCCGCTGAACTCAAACCCGATCAAACCGATCAGGATGACCTGCCGCCTTATGAACTCCTTGATTCTATCTTAAAAGCATATATTGAAGACTTCAAAGGGGCCGATGAGCTGGTTCAAATGGGATTTGATAAAGATATTGTAGAGGATATTATCTTCAAGGTCGACAGAAACGAATACAAGCGATATCAGGCGGCCCCCGGTCTTAAGGTGACATCAAAGGCGTTCGGTTATGGCAGAAATTATCCGATTGTACAAAGATATACAAAAACAGCTGGATCGTTATCATAATAATAGTTACAAGAAATACTTTCCCTGCCACGAATCCCTTTTTTCCAGAGTTTTATTTATCAGGACAATATTCTCTGTTTTTTTTAGTGCCCACATGGGGGCAACAAGTTCTTCAGGGTGGGGATCGCCGGTGAGTCGCTGAATGACCGTATTTTTCGGTATATGTTCTATAAAATCACAGACAAGGTCTGCATATTCCTGCTGCTCAAGGCATCTATATTCGCCTGCAGCGTAAAGCTTATCAAGCGTTGTGTCCCTGACAACATAGAGAAGGTGAACCTTTATGCCGTCTATTTTCAGGTCTGAAACAACCCGGGCGGTTTCAAGCACGTGGGCTTTTGTTTCATTGGGAAGACCGAGAATAACATGGGCGCATATTTTGATCCCTCTGTTTTTCGTGGCGAGAACTGCTTGTTTAAAGCACATAACGTCATGCCCCCGGTTGATAAAGGCAAGTGTTGAATCATTTGCCGATTGCAGGCCGTATTCGATCCAGATAAGGTAATTGTCCGCATACCCTTGTAAGAGCTCCAGAATCGCTTCATTTATACAGTCCGGTCTTGTGCCGATGGACAACCCCACCACATCTTCTATGGCCAGGGCCTGTTCATAAAGATTTTTAAGGCGGTCAAAAGGACCGTAAGTATTGGAAAATGATTGGAAATAGGCAATAAATTTCTTTGCCTTGTACCGCCTGGAAAGCGCTGTTTTACCCTGAATGATCTGATCGGTTACAGAAAGTCCTTTTGCGCGGGCGCCGGTTCCGGACCCCCGGTCATTACAGTATATACATCCTCCTGTTGAAATCGTACCGTCCCTGTTTGGGCAGGAAAGACCCGCATCAATGGTTATTTTTTGAACTCTGCAACCAAATATACTTCTCAGATACGTATTAAAATCAGTATATCTTTTATGCATGTGATTGGGTTCTTAAAGGTGAATTTTGTGGTTATGGTTAAGAAAATGTTCCGGTGAAATTATTTCTGGTCAATTAATGATTATTTTTATACTATATACTTGTTTGAAGAGAGATTGTAAAATAAATTAACGGAAATATTTTTGCTTATGGTTTTCTACCGGAAAAAATACGATATTATTGTTGTCGGCGCCGGGCATGCCGGATGTGAGGCTGCACTTGCGGCCGCAAGAATGGGATGCCGCGTCCTTCTTATGGCCATAGATCTGGACAAGGTGGCCGCAATGCCTTGCAGCCCGTCTATCGGGGGTATGGCAAAGGGACAGCTTGTAAAAGAGATAGATGCCCTGGGCGGTGAAATGGCAAAGATCACCGATAAAACCGCCATTCAATATCGAACACTGAATACAAAAAAAGGGCCTGCCGTCCAATCTTCTCGAACGCAAAACGATAAGATCCGTTATCATATGGCCATGAAGGCCGTCATTGAAAAACAGACCAACCTGGACCTCAAACAGGCCATGGTTGAGCGACTTGTTGTTGAGAACAACCGGATCGCCGGTGTGGAAGATCAAACCGGCTTTGGATATCGGGCCCAGGCCGTAGTGCTGGCTACAGGAACCTTTTTAAGCGGGCTGGTCCACATTGGATTTAATTCATTCCAGTCCGGAAGAGCCGGCGAATTTGCATCCTATGGTCTCCCGGCACACCTGAAAGAGCTGGGATTTGAGCTTGGAAGAATGAAAACAGGCACGCCGCCCAGATTGAAGAAATCAAGTATCGATTTCAGGGAATTTACGGAACATGGGTCGGAAGAAGAGCCAAAACCCTTTTCATTCTTTACTCAAAAGATTACGATGCCCCAACTTCCAAGCTATATCGGGCATACCAACCGGAAAAGCCACAAGATTGTGCAAAAAAACCTTAAACGCTCGGCCCTGTATGGAGGCATGATAACAGGAGTTTCTGCCCGCTACTGCCCATCGTTTGAAGATAAGATCGTCAGGTTTCCCGAAAAGGAAAGGCACCAGGTAATCCTTGAGCCCGAAGGCCTTGATACGGATGAGGTTTATGCCAGTGGCTTGGGGAACAGCCTTCCCATGGAAATTCAGATCCAGTTTGTCAGATCTGTCAAAGGCTTGGAAGCGGCCGAGATTATGCGCCCTGCGTATGCCATAGAATACGACTATATCAATCCTGTCCAGCTCAAGCCCACCCTTGAAACGAAGCTAATTTCAGGACTTTACATGGCCGGTCAGATTAACGGAACATCGGGGTATGAAGAAGCCGCTGCCCAGGGCATATGGTCGGGCATTAATGCCGCTTGCAAGATTCAGGGAAGGCCGCCGTTCATGCTCGACAGGTCACAGGCGTATATGGCTGTTATGATAGATGATCTTGTTATAAGGGGCACCCGCGAACCGTATCGCATGTTTACGTCACGGGCCGAATACAGGCTGATGCTTCGAGAGGATAATGCGGATTTGAGATTAATGGAAACCGGTCATGAGCTGGGCCTGATCGATCATGATACCTTAAAAGATGTAAGGGAACGAAAACAGCAGATTGCCAGAGAGGTTACAAGAATAAAAAAAACCGTGATAAAGCCTGATAAAAAGACAAACGATTATTTGGTCAATCAGGGGACAAGACCGTTAAAAAGCGGCATTTATCTGGATCAGCTTTTAAAAAGAGCGGAACTTGATTACCATACCGCACAAGAACTGTCCCAAAGCCCTTACAAGATCAGTGAATCTGTTGCCCGGCAGGTGGAAATAGAGATCAAATACGAAGGATATATCAAGCGGCAGCTTAAGGAAATCGAAAAATTCAAGAACCTGGAACTGATGAAAATTCCGGAAGATTTTAATTTTAAAACGGTGCACGGGCTTTCAAATGAACTCAAAGAAAAACTTTCTGCCATAATGCCTTCTTCACTCGGTCAGGCTTCCCGCATAGACGGGATCACTCCGGCTGCGCTTTCCGTAATTATGATTTCCCTCAAAGCTGCTGAGAAACATCCATCCGAAACCGGAAATCAAAAAAATCGAATGAACCTTGACTCCCAATGATTTTCAACTTATTTTGAAGTTTTATAAAAGTCTACGATAAAATTGAGGTAAGTTAAGATGTCTGAAACAGATTATTATAAAATACTTGGAGTCAATAAAAACGCTTCCAAAGAAGATATTAAGAAGTCTTATCGAAAGCTTGCCATGAAGTACCATCCCGACCATACAAAAGGGAATAAAGGGGCTGAAGAAAAATTCAAAAAAATAAGTGAAGCATATGCGGTTCTGAGCGACCCGGAAAAACGCAAACAGTATGATACGTTTGGGGCCGCAGGATTTCAGCAGCGTTTTTCACAGGAAGATATCTTTAAGGGATTCGATTTTGACAGTATCCTCAGTGAGTTGTTTGGTAAGGGCCGGGGGTTTTCCGGCCGGGGTAACGGCATGCGATTTTCCTTTGGAGGGGGAACTCCGTTTGACGGTTATCAGCGGCAACGGAAACCCCGGTCCAAAGGAACAGACCTGGTATATGAGTTACCGCTGACATTAGAGGAGGTGGCAACAGGAACAAGTAAAACCGTATCATACCAACATCAGGGACGTAGTGAAACGATTACGGTGAAGATTCCAAAAGGAATGATATCCGGGAAGAAACTTCGTGTTGCGGGCAAGGGGGATCCGGATCCATATGGCGGGCCACCAGGAGATCTGTTTATAAAGTCCAAAGTGCTGGCTCATTCGGTTTATGATTCTAAAGGATATGATTTTTATATGTATAGGGAAATAAAGCTGAGCGAGGCGCTCCTCGGATCCAGTATTTCTGTTCCCACACTCGGCAAAAAAGAATTAAGCTTGAAAATACCTCCCGGAACCAAACACAAAACCAAGATGCGTCTTGCAGGACACGGACTTCCCCATATGAATGGCAAAGACGCGGGGGATCTTTATGTCTATATCCGGGTAAACATGCCGGTAAAACTTACCAAAAAGCAAAAAAAACTGATTGAACAGCTGGCAGAGCTTGGCCTGTAAGGAATTAAATTCATTGACAAGAGTGACTAAAAAGCCTAAAATACAGATAAAATTAACCGGCTGACCGAGAAGGGGTGAGCCGGGACATAGCAAGGAAACACCTTGGCGGCTTAACCAAGTCCTGAATGTTCATAATTTTTGATTATGCATGAACTTATTCCCGTTTTGAATAAAAATGATATCGACAAAATGGTCGCCCGGGTTGCCCGCGAAATTTCATCCGACTATCAGAATCAGGAACTCATTCTCATCGGGATCTTAAAAGGGGCATTCGTTTTTTTGTCTGATCTTATGCGGTATCTCACCATCCCGGTTAAACTTGATTTCATAAGGGTCTGCAGCTACGGCTCCGGCGCTTCATCATCAGGGAACATTCGTTTAACAAAAGAGATAGAGATTGATATTAATAATAAAAATGTGCTGATTGTAGAAGACATTGTGGATACAGGCTTGACTTTATCTTGTCTCATCGACTATTTAAAAACGTTTAATCCAAAAACTGTTAAAATTTGTGCCCTGATTAACAAACACGAACGCCGTAATGCAAATATTAAAATCCATTATGCCTGCCATGATGTCACTGAAGGGTTCCTTGTGGGTTATGGCCTCGATTATAATGAAGACTATAGATATTTAGCGGGGATTTATCACCTTAAATTATAAACGGTGGGGTATAATACTATGATTATTACCTGTAAGGCCTGTAACGCCAATTTCAATTTAAATGAAAATCTTCTAAAACCAGAGGGCTCTAAAGTTCGATGCTCAAAGTGTAAAGAAGTTTTTATGGCCTATCCGCCTGCGACTCCGGAAGAAGTTATAAAATCGGATGAAATGATATCGGATCTTGAATTGGAACAAGAGACCAAAGATTCTATAACCGGCCAGTCGGATGACTCAGAGTTCGGTGAGCTTGATTTGCCGGATTTGGAAAAATTGTTTGAAGAGGAAGAAGTTTCGGAAGGACATGGTGAAACGGATGAGGCCGTTGAGGATTTTGAACTGGATTTGGACCTGGATTTCGAGCCCGAATCTGAAAAGGCGCCTGAGCCTGTCGAGACGGAATCAAGGATTGGAGAACCGGATGAACTCGATCTGTCGGATATAGAGGAATTGCTTGATTTGGAAGAACCGGCAGTTGAGGAAAAAGACGGAATGGCGCTGGAAGACCTTGAACTCCAATTGGATACGGATACGCAGCCTGAGCTTGAAAAGGTATCCGAAGATGATGGGGCGAGTCTTGAACCTGAAACGCTGGAAGACATTGATTTATCGGACATAGAAGGGATGTTTGACACAGAGGAAGAAGAGACTGAACAGGAGGCGGGAGCCGTAGATTCTCATCTGGTGGAAGAGAAATCAGGAACCGAACTTGATGAGATTGAAGCGACTGCAGATAAACTCGATACCGTCGAATTTTCTGAAACAGAAGATAGAGAGCAGAAATTTGAAATTGAAGAGACCGGTGAGGAGGATCTATCAGAAGAGGAAATGGTTGATGAGCAACCGATGGTGGCAACCGCAAAACCTGCTGTGAAAAAACGGATCAGCAAGCCGTTAATTGTCTTGTTGATTTTAGTGCTTTTGGGAGGCGGTGGTTACGGCATTTATGTTTTGCTTGATTTTATGAATATAGAGATCCCTTTTGTCAGTAATTATTTCAAACCTCAAATCTCGGATCCGGCCGGCAATCTCAAATTAGATACGTTGGATGTTGAGAGTGCGTTTGTAAAAAATGCCAAAGCAGGAAAGCTTTTTACAATAACCGGTAAAATTAAAAATGGATATTCAGATACCCGCAGTTATATTAGGGTAACCGGGAAACTGTATACAAAAGGGAAAAATCTTGTTCAGGAAGAGACCGTTTTTTGCGGAAATGTTCTGTCGGATATTGAACTTTCCAATCTGGAGCTTTCAGCAATTAAAAAGCGATTGTCAAATCGTGTTGGGGATAATAACTCCAATGTAGCGGTTAAACCCGGACAAGAGTTGCCGTTTATGATTGTATTCAGTAATCTGCCCGTGAATCTGGAAGAGTTTGCTATTGAGGCCGAGGGATCGGTTCAACAATAATCGAGGCCGAAAATCTGCTGAAAATTATAAAGCAATTTTATGACTTGACTAAACAAAAGGAAGCTGTTAGAAGAGCCGATCCAAAATTTTGAAAGTCTGTTGTATAAATATATTTAAGAAATTTTACGCAACACCACTGGCCATTGATTCTGTGTTTAAAAAATTTCGAGGGTTATCCTGGCGATGTAGCTCAGACGGTCAGAGCATGCGGCTCATATCCGCAGTGTCCGGGGTTCGATTCCCTGCATCGCCACCACAGATAGAGAACAGCCATAATATCAAAATGTTATGGCTTTTTCATTTTTGCAGGGTGCGGATAGGGTGTGGACAGGTGCATATCTATCTGTACTTTGGGTACGATATCACACGAATTTAAGGGGCATGATAGCAAATTTCTCGGTCCGGGTTATATAATATAGAATATCAGAATAGTTGTCAGACTTATTGCAGGTTTTTAAGGTGGATGATACCTTGAGGTTTCTAATGATATCTTAAGCGGTCAGTTCTACAGAGACTTTTGTCCATGAGTTAAGAGCCAAGAGCAGAC
>CAZIIV010000001.1:96312-99765 GCA_964539365.1 uncultured Desulfobacteraceae bacterium
TGACCCCTTTGTTCACCCCTTTACCAAAAAGCGGGAGTGAGGCTTATAATTTGAGATCAGTCCCGCAAGTCCCTTTCACTGGAGATCAGATTGCTCCAAGAGCGTCTGATATAGAACGTAGTATTTGTTGATATTGCTCACGTAGCGCACGGTTTCTTGGCCGATAATCCTCAGTACCGCTATTTCCACATTTCGAAACCATTTATTTTTATCCAGGCCCATTTTATCCGCCAAATTTCTTGCTTTGAGTATATTAGACGGACCGGCATTATAAGCAGCCAGAGCCATACGAACTTGATCTCGACGTGTCATTTCGTCAGAATTAAAATAATGATTAAGAAGAAAATTTAGATACTTCACCGCAGCATGGACATTGTTTTCCAACTTTTCAACGTTTTTGATCCCGATCTTCTTATCTCGAGCTGTTGAAGGTAATATTTGCATCAGACCCACTGCACCTGCTTCACTTTTCCGTCCGTGGTCTAAGCCGGACTCTTGAAAGGCCATGGCCACGACAATCAACCAGTCGAAGTCATACCGGGCGGCATATTTCATAATGACGCCTTTGTATTGCTTAAGTTTTTTCCATTCTTTTATTTCTTTAGGGTTCTTCAATTTATCGACGGTTTTATAGTAACGTTTGAAATAAATGTTCCCCAGCAGGGTTCCCCGTTTATGCGTCTTTAAAAATTTATTGAGACTGGTACGTAATTTAGGATTTTTCTTGCGGATCATCCAGGCAATTTTCGAGTTTGTCCGGAGGGTAATATTATCGTGAATTTCAATATCTGGTAGGACTTCTGACCAGGCTTCGGCAAGATGGCTGTCAGCCACAGTGACATCAATGGCACCGCTGTCGACCATTTCCAAGACACTCTCCGTTTCCATCTCTTCACTGAGCTTGACAATTTGAACCGGTTTCTTGCCATTCTGAAGGAGCCTTTCATTCAGATTCGTCAAGCTATCGTAATAGCTGCTGCTTTTTCGAACATACACCTTCTTTCCACTTAAATCCTCGACACCCTCAAGCTGAAATCTACCTTTGTGGCTAACGACAACTTCTTTCACGCCGATGAAATAGGGTTTTGTAAAAGCCACTTTCTTCTTTCGCTCTGCTGTGATTGTAAGCCCCGCTGCTGCTATGTCTCCGTAACCATTTACCAGCTTCGGGATCAATTCATCTCTGGCTACCGGAATGAACTCTAACACGACCCGTAGTTTTTCGTTATCCATCTGCTTATTAAGAAACTTTTGATATTCATTGAGCAAGGCATATTCATACCCCACTAAATGTCCGTTGGAGATGAAAAAATTTGTCCTGTTTAATGTGATAAGAACCCGAATATATTTTTTTTGCAATAAGCCGGGAAGATCATCGAAATAGGTTTCCGACATATGGGCATCAAGGGGCAATGGTTCTCTTACACTGCTTTGGGCCCAGACTGGTATGATAATCAGGAGTAGAAACAATAATAAGTTCGGCGCTGTTCTTCGCATATAAGAAACGGCCTCCCAGGCTGAAATCTCTAATTTGATCTTAAGACAGGAATGTATAGCCTTAATTAAACTTTGATTGAATGATGCCAGAAATCTAATTTTTAAGCATACCAGATTCTTGCGATATTATCAATTTCAGGCGGGCAGGCGAATATGCAATATCGATTCCTCGATCTCAGCAGACGTAAGTTTTTAGCCTGACAACAAAACAAAATATTTTCATGGTTCGACCCGACGAATTGCCAGCTAATCAAGGCCAAGCTCGTCAGACATATTCCAGGTTTTTGCAGTGGATGATATTGTCACCTTTTGGTTGGCTATCTCAGGAATCCTAAGTCCATAATATTCGTGTGCTCACCTATAAGGCTCGCTCACTTCCCAAACATCTATAACTCGGGAAGGTACCAGATATATCTTTTGACACAAAATATTTTGTTTGAAAAAACCATGCGTTTTAATTGCAGTGAGCTGAAATCAGGGTTATGTGCATAGACGTTGTTGGTATCACAAAAAATTTAGGCAGTTGATATCCCCGAGAAGCGGAGTTGGGGAGGATTTCCTGTAAGAAAGGAATATTTATTTGTTACAATAATAAGGTTGTGTGCAATATTATTAGGATACCTTTTCTAGGCCGCTCAAACATTGTTCAAGATATTTTGTTATGTCAATTTTCTCTTCTATTTTTTGAATTTCGAACTCTTCCCCACTAATGGTAGGACGGTCAGGCACCCCTCTGCATGTATCTGATACGATGGTAGCTACCGGCATTGTTCCTATGCGGCTGGCTAGGGTGACGACTTCATCCTTATCAAACCCGAACAGGGGTCGATGCACCGGCATCATTACAGCACTGTTGAGCACTCTGAGATTTTTGGCTGTTTGGCTGGCCTGTTCTCCGAGTATTTCTCCGGTCACGATACCTTGGCAGCCATGAAGAAAGCAGATCTGTTCGGCCACTCGATACATAAAGCGCTTGCAAAGTAGACAAGTGATACCTTTTGGGGACCCGTGTTGTATAAATTCATCTAGTATCGATCGATATGATGCGACATAGACGATCGGCGCGTTTAGGGCACCTTTTGTATATTCAACCAACACCTTAATGTTTTCCAGCGCTTTTTCTCTCACAGCAGAGTCGTTTGCCTTGGGGCCTCTGCTGTCATTATCAGGATCCATTACAACAAAAACCGGAATAGAGCCACGCCGCATAGCCAGCCAAGCCGCGGTCGGCGAATCCAAACCGCCGCTAACAAGTGCGACCAGTTTTTTTTCCAAACCCAGCGGAAAGCCTCCGGGGGATTTAATCCGCTCTGCCGATATGAAAGCGTTATCCTTATAAACCTCTATCTCTGGCTTGTTCTCAATTTCACCGCCCCAAGGACCCATTTTCCATTTTGGTCCTTTTTTGAAACGAGACCTTGAGAATCCTTTGTGTGACCCATTGTTTTGAGTTATCTTATTAAATAAGCTTGTGATGTCTTGTTTTAAAGAGGAAATATCTAGTTCCGGATTCTTTATTGCGCGCACTGTGATTTTAAAACTGCTGGGGCCAGTTCCGTGTGCCACCATCAGCTTGACCGCTACCGAGACAACAGCGGTTTTATCACGAACTGAGGTGCGAAAACAGGGTGAAATAGAAGAGATACCAAATGTTCGACCGACAACTGCAATTAGTAAATCAACATCCGTGTCTTGTTGATTTTCAAAATAGATATAAAGACGCCCTTGACGAGTAAAAAACCTAATGCGGCCGAGAAGATCCGGCCCTTCTGAGATCGTTAATGCCCGCTTGATGTTATTATGAAGAAGATCTTCAATATACCCCTGCGATTGAGTGGACTTTACCCCGAACTCACCAGTATATCTGACCAAAATGCTATTATAAATCAATTAATTAATTACTTTCAAAGGTTATAAAATGACTTACGATTGCTGTAGTCCAATTATACTGATTAC
>CAZIIV010000002.1:0-10432 GCA_964539365.1 uncultured Desulfobacteraceae bacterium
GAAATTTCCATATCCAACATTGCCCGATTAAACCGCGAATTTATAAAAGCAGGACTGGTTTCATCGGTGAGATGATAGAATACCTTTGAAAAACGCCCCCTTTTGCATAAGGGTCGGTTGAGTCCATCGTAAAATTTATGGGGTTTTAAAGTGGTCCCATCCCGATGGTGTGAAGGATGTGATTTCTCCGTTCCAAAGAATAAGCTCCATTTTCCCCGAATCGGTTATTTCGCCGATTCGATAAAGCGGGTTCCGGAACCTCTTCAGATAATCCGCCGCAATACGATCCACTTTGTTCGGTACTATGGTGCACAACAGGGTATAATCCTCGCCGCCGGCAAGGGCAAATTCAACCGGATCAAAATCAAATCGGTGGCAAAACTTTTTCAGATTATTGGAAACGGGTATTTTATCGGAATACAGACGCACCCCCACGTTGCTCTGCCCGGCGATGTGTGCCATATCAGAACTGAGCCCGTCACTGACATCAATCATTGCATGAACGCCGCCCTGGCGAGCAAGAAATCGACCTTCCCGAAGATAGGGTTTGGGTATGAGGTGCGCATTACGCAGCGCTTTATATTCCTTGGAATTCACTTTTAAATTATTTGTTATCAGATGCAATCCGGCCCGGCTGTCTCCTAAAAAACCGGTTGAACAAATGATATCGCCCGGTTGAGCGGTATTGCGGTACAATATTTCTTTTTCAAACGCAGATCCCAACACCACGATATTTATGATTAAATCAGTTGTTGAACGGGTCGTGTCTCCACCCAGAAGGTTAAGGCCGAATTCCGTAGCCAGTCTTTTCATTCCGTTATACAGATCTTCAAGAAAATCCACGGAGCAGTCTTTCGGTACACCGATACTGATGAATGCTTCACGGCCGATTCCACCCATTGCGGCAATATCACTCAGGTTCACGGATAGCGCCTTATACCCCAAGTTAAATCCGGAAGTTATATTTCTGAAAAAATGGATCCGTTCAACAAGCAAATCCGTGGTGACAAGCATAACTTCGTGGGGTGTGGGAATAAACGCAGCAGCATCATCGCCGATGGCTTTAATAATATTTTGAGGACGAATTAAACAGCCCCGACTGATTCTTTTAATAAAGCCAAATTCACCGATATCACTTATATTCACTGTATTAACCCGATCTCTTGATTATTTTTCTTACGGTCAAAAAAAGATAATTTTATGGTACAGTTATGTCAAGCATAAAACAATGGTAACCCGTGCACAGGCATTTTACTTTTTATATAAATTTTAATGAAGAAATTATCTTGAAAATTCGATTCGCAAGTGTTTATGCTGACACTATATTAATTTTTAGATCGAAAACCCGGTCCTTATGGGCCAGGTCAGAGATAGATGGCTCTCCCTTGGATTTTTGTGTCTAAAATCTCAAATTCCAAGCACCAAATTACAAACAAATCTCAAATTCCAATATTCAACACGCGGCGCAAGCGCCTGCGCTGCGCGTGACCAAAACTTTCCAGGACAAGGCATTGTTTAGATTTTCGAATTTCGGTCATTGGACATTGTTTGATATTTGCAATTTGATATTTGGCATTTTAATAATTCAATGGGGGTGATCTTCAGGTCGTACGAACCTTTTGCCGGGAGGGGAAATGAAAGTAGCACTGACAATCGCGGGGTCGGATTCTTCAGGCGGCGCCGGAATACAGGCCGACCTGAAAACATTCCAGGCCCATGGCGTTTTCGGCATGAGTGCGGTTACGGCGGTGACCGTCCAGAATACTCAAAAAGTGTATGATATTCAGGAGATAACGCCCCGGATCGTACATGATCAAATTGCGTGTCTGTTTGAGGACGTAAAAATCCATGCCGTAAAAATAGGAATGGTGTCCAATGTTAAATTGATCGAGGCCGTCGCAACAGCCCTAAAGGCCGTTGATCTGCCCCCTGTGGTGCTTGATCCGGTGATGATTTCCAAAAGCGGATACCGTTTGCTGAATCAAAATGCCCGGGACGCCCTGGTGGATTATCTTTTTCCGCTGTCCGCGGTCATCACCCCGAACATTTATGAAGCCGAAGCGCTCATCGGCAAAAAAATAAAAACCATAGAGGATATGAAAAGAGCTGCCAATGATATTTTAAAGTTCAATGCAAAAAAAGTGGTGATAAAGGGGGGGCATCTCAGAGAAGCGCGTGCAACGGACATCCTGTATGATGGAAAGGAATATAAAGAACTCCAGGGTCATTGGGTAAAAACCAAAAATACCCATGGTACGGGATGCACGTTTTCTTCGGCTATTGCGGCGAATATTGCACTGGGCAATACGTTCTTTGACGCGGTATCACTTGCCAAGAAATATATTACCGGCGCCATAGAACATTCTCTATCCATTGGCAAGGGCTATGGCCCTACCCATCATTTTTTTGAGTTATATGCCAAGGCGGGGATAGGGTAGAGACGGAAAATAATTCAAGAATCCATACCGAATTTTTCTTTTAATTTCCTGTTGACCACCGGCGGTACCATACTGGTGATGTCACCGCCGAACTGTGCGGCTTCCTTTATTATTGAAGAACTGGTAAAAATCCATCGCAAACCGGTCATCAGAAAAACGGTCTGAACCTCTCTTTTTAACCTGCGGTTCATCAGTGCAAGCTGAAACTCATATTCAAAATCGGATACCGCACGCATTCCACGCAAAATGGCAATACAGTTCCGACTGGCCGCATAGTCCACAAGAAGACCGTTAAACGTCTCCACGGTAATATCCGGATACTTCTCAAAGCTCGATTCAAGCATTTCCAACCGTTCTTCAGTGGTAAAAAAACAATCTTTAATAGGGTTATGTAATATGGCCACAATGATCTTATCAAAAAGTTTAAGTCCCCGTTCAGCGATATCAATATGACCGTTTGTGACAGGATCGAAGGATCCCGGATATACGGCAATTCTTTCCATCTGGTATTCGTCCTTTTTCAAAATATTCAAAATTCTATTCCGTCAAGCCGGCGGTTGGCCAATCGAATCGGGTTTCATATCATATAAGTTAAGAATGAAACAAGTGTTTTCCCGTATTTTCTCCGGTCTTCAATCTCAAACATGAAAACGGGGTCCGGGATCGGCTCCATAGGGGAGTGCTCAACCACAATGCGGGCTCCTTTTTTTAAAGATCCGGTTTGCTCAAGGTTGAACAATGCCGGTTTTACCATGTCCCGATTATAAGGAGGATCCATAAACACAAGGTCAAAAGCCGCTCCTGCCGATTTTAAACAATTCAAATTTTTTTTTGCGTCCCATTTAATAATATGAGCCTGTTTACCCAAACAACACGATGTGATGTTCCGCCGGATCACAGATAAGGCTTTCGGGTTATTTTCCACAAATACTGCGGATTCAGCGCCTCGGCTCAACGCCTCTATACCCATGGCGCCGGTCCCGGCAAATAGATCAAGAACCACTGCATTAAGCACTCCGTGGGAAAGGATATTAAAAATGGATTCGCGCAATCGTTCAGCGCTCGGTCTTATGGTCAACCCCCGAACCGAATGCAGCTTTTTACCTTTGAATCTGCCGCTGATAACCCTCAATCCCATGCCTTTTCAAGAACAGTTCAGCCCGAGGTAAAGCACAGTTAATAAACGTTCAGACTCTTGAGTCTCTTATCCAGATACGCCCGCTCAACCCCGATGGCTTTAGCCGTGTCACTGATATTGTTATTATGTTGCAAAAGTTTTCTTTTGATAAATTCCCTTTCAAAAGCTTTTTTGGCATCCTTCAAACCAAGATTTAAGAAAAGCTCTGACTCAACCGGTGCCATCCCTCTCGCAGGGCCCGGATTATAAGGTTCGGGCAAATCGAATTCGTCAATAACATCCTTTTCCACCATAATATCCAGCCGTTCAACAAGATTCTTCAACTCCCTGACATTTCCAGGCCATGAATAATTGCATAACATATCAATGGCTTTCTGGTTCATTGTCTTTTTTTCACTTGGATCCTGTTTCGCACATTCGGCAAAAAATATATCAACCAGAAGAGGAATATCTTCACAGCGATTCCTTAAACACGGGACCTCTATGGGAATCACATTCAGCCGGTAGTAAATATCTTCTCTGAAATTTCCTTTTTCAATTTCCTTTTCAAGGTCTTTATTACTGGATGCAATGACTCTAACATCTACCTTCAGAGTTCTGCTTCCACCGACTCTCTGGAACTGCTTCTCCTGAAGTACCCGGAGAATCTTTGACTGGGCCTTTAAGCTCATGTCACCGATTTCATCCAGAAAAATAGTTCCGTAGTTGGCCAGTTCAAACTTCCCGATCTTTTTTGAAGCGGCATTCGTAAGGGCGCCCTTTTCCTGGCCAAACAGCTCGCTTTCTATGAGTTCTTCCGGAATCGCGGCACAATGAACAGTAACCAACGGATAATCTGCGCGGGAACTGAGTTGATGTATGGTGCGAGCAACCAATTCCTTTCCGGTTCCGTTTTCTCCGGTAATCAGTATCCATGCATCTGTCGGGGCGGCAATGGCGATTTGTTTTTTCAATTCCGCAATGGGAGGGCTGTTTCCGGTTATGGAGTGTTTTTCTAAAGTCTTTTTACGAAGATATTTGTTTTCTTCTTCCAATCTTCTGAAATTTAACGCATTATTAATTGCCACAATAATTTTATCAATGGAAAGCGGTTTTTCGATTAAATCAAATGCACCCAGTTTTGTGGCCTTAACCGCGGTTTCTATTGTCCCGTGTCCGGAAATTATGATGACCTGAATATACGGATTGCCATTTTTTATTTCCTTTAAGGTTTCAATACCGTCAATACCCGGCATCCAAATATCGAGCAGAACCAGATCCGGGAACTCGGTATCTACAATTTTCAACGCTTCATATCCATTGGCAGCGGTTAAAACGTCAAAGCCTTCATCAGAAAGCAGCCCGCTTAATAACTGAAGTATGGAAGGTTCATCATCAACAATCAAAACAGAAGGAAACATATGCTGTAACTCCTTACCCTGAACTTAGTTCAGGTTCGCCCCCATCGGGATCACAAAATTTCGGAAAACACTTGACATAAACGTTGCCTTACGCCGGTAATTCTACAATAAATTTTGCCCCCTTGGGATGGTTGTCCTGCACGCGTATCATGCCGTTGTGATCAGAGACAATGGCGCTCACAATGGCAAGTCCTAACCCCATGCCGGCCTTTTTTGTTGAAAAATAAGGTTCAAAAAGACGCGTCTTGTCCTCATCGGAAATACCCGGTCCATTGTCTGAAATTTCCAGTCGCACGATCTTTAAAATCGGATCGTGCATTAACGTAATCGAAATATCACCGTCATTCTTTATGGATGCGATGGCGTTGTCCACAAGATTGATCAAAGCCTGCTTGATTTGCTGACGATCGAGATTAAGCGGTGGGATATCGTCTAATTTATTGAATTCGAAATTAATAGTTTTATGCCCCTCTTTATAGAGCGCCAGGGTTTCTTCGATAATCGGAGGCAAATCGCATCGCTTTGGGTTTGCGGTGGGAAATTTTGCAAAAGATGAAAATTCATCTACAAGATTTCGGATCAATTCTACGTGGTCAATAATTGTCTGGGTACACTCATCAAAAACCGGCTGGTTGAGCTGATCGGAATATTTTCGCTTCAGACGCTGGGCGGAAAGGGATATGGGGGTCAACGGATTTTTTACTTCATGGGCAATCCGTCGAGCCACTTCGCGCCAGGCCACCATGCGCTGGGCCTTTTCAAGTTCCGTAAGATCATCAAACACCATTACAACCCCCATGTGCTTCCCGGAGTCGTCTTCAAGAGCGGTTACATGCATTAAAAAGCTCAAAGGGCTTCCACTAACGGTCAGTTTTAAGGGCAACTGTACGGAACGGTTTCGTGAGGTTTTAAGATTCTCCATAACCTCTTCGGCAAGATTCAGAAGCGGTTCATCCAAAAGTTTTTTATAACTCTTGTTGATGATTTCATCCGATCTAAGGTCCAACATTCTTTCTGCCGACTTGTTGATGGTGGAAATGAACCCTCCCGCGTCAAGAGTAATTACACCGGCAGAGACATTTTCAAGAACAATTTCCATGTATTGCCTTCTTTCCTCAATCTCCACATTCTGTTCTCGAAGCAAACGGGCGGAAAGCTCCAGTTGATCCCTGCCGATCCGCAAATCTCTGGTCATTTTATTAAATGAATTCACCAGACTCCCGATTTCATCGTCGGCTACCTGGCCGATACTGAAACTTAAGTCTCCTTCCGCAACTCTGTGAGTCCCTTCAGCCAGTTCCATAATGGGTATGGTAATGGTTTTGGCCAGAAAGAAGCCAAACCAAATCGCACAAAATACGACCAGAAGCCCGACAATGGACAGGGTGATAAAGTAAGTCACCTGAATCGGTTTTTTAAGAAGTTTTATCTGTTGGTATTCTTCAAATCCTCTTGAAATGGACGCCATATTTTCGGAAAGATCCGGCGGCATCAGTCGCGTTAACACAACATACGCCTCTGCATGGGTCCGCTTTGCCCCAAAGGGGATGGTTCCGATAGTTCTGATGAGCTCTCCAGATAAATTACTTTCAGAGATGGAGCGGACCCCTTTTAACGGCATTTGTTTTAAAAGATTATCTGCGGAAATTACTCCAAAAGGCATATCTTCTAATTCCGGAGAAAGGGAAAATGTAAGTCGATTTGCGTTGGCGTCATAAAGTTCAACCGCATGAAGGTTAAACTCCCGCTGTACAATTTGAATATAACGGGAAAGGGCTTTTTTCTTTTCGGGATCCAAAAGATTTTTGGTTTCGATTTGATAGGATATTCTTTCCATAAAAAACTGACTGCTCTCTTCGGCATGCCAGTATAAACTGCGGCCCACCAGCAATGAATTTTCAAGAGCCTGTTCTACCGGAACGTTAAACCAGAATTCAATGCTGGTTGTAATAAAATTGATGGAAAAGAAAAAAAGTATAATGGTCGGCAAAAGTGACAGGGTTATAAATGCTACGACAAGTTTGGTTCTGAGCTTTGCGCCCATTACTTTGCGTTTTCTGTCATAAAGCAGCTTTACCAAATTTCTGAATACAAGGAATATCAGCAGGATCAGCAACAGCAAATTGATGTTGATGAGTATAAACATCAGGATGGTATTAGAAATTGGGATGCCGGCCCCAAAATGTATTATCCTGCTCTCGGCAAAAGTCAGTATGGCCACCACTGCAATGATGACGCAGATAATAATGACCTCGCGTTTTCTTCTGTTGCGCTCTTCTTCCGAAATATAAGATGCCGGCTTTTTGTATATTTTATTTTGCATGATCATTGGTTGAGCTAGTAAATGAAATCTATGGTATACAAGTCGGTTTCAAAGTCCCATAGAGAAACAAAAAAAAGAATATAATGCAGATAAAAAGGAAGGGTTATTTTGCTAAGTTCAGCCTCGGCTCTTATTTGATAATGCCCGCCTTTTTCAAGCTTGCTGAGAGTGACAACTTTCAGACTGTCAATTACCGCCATTAAATTCTGGGCTTCTGCAAAAGATTGCGTAATCTGCGGTTTGCCCCCATCCCATGCGCGCGTTACAACAAATTCTTCTTTCAGGTTATTGTATTTTATTGTATTTGTAGTTTTTATATCGGCGATCTTTTTGTCGAGCCATAGATTGCGGACCTTGTAAAGCTTAATGAAAAATGAAAATGTGGTGGGAACACCACTGAATATCGCTGTTTTCATTTCTTCTCTAAAGGCATCTTCAACCTTCAGGTAGACCAGAAGGTCATCTCGCGTATTGGTAACAATTATGTTTGTCAATTTGGCATCCTGAGCAAAACATAAATTCTGAACAAAAAAGATTATGCCAAGGAGCCAGACACCTGTTTTTTGATTTTTAAATGATTTCATATCGATACGGTCTGTAATAAATCAAGAAACAAAGTTTTTACAAATAATCACAAAGGACAATAAAATTAATAGCGGATACCTTGTTAAATGGCAAGTGATTTTGGATGACAGGAGGGCAAGTCATTTTCAGTGGTGATTGTGCGGGCTTCCCATGATTTTTTTCGAGAAAAGAATTCCTTAAGAAAGGCGTGGTTGAATGCATGGCCGGATTTACTGACTACCACATGGCCTAAAATAGGCATGCCGAGAAGTGAAAAATCTCCAATGCAGTCGAGAATTTTATGTCTGACAAATTCGTCCCTGTAGCGCAGGCCGTCTTTGTTAATCACATCTGTGTTATCAATGACAACCACATTATCCAGAGAAACTCCTCGGGCCAGACCATAACGCTTAAAATGCTCATATTCATGCAGAAACCCAAAGGTTCTGGCCCTGCATATTTCCCGTTCAAAAACCTGGTCCGACAGATCCACGGAATAGGACTGCCTTTTGATCAGAGAATGATCGTATTCAATGGTACAGGTTATTCTGTAAGTCGAGCAGGGATATATCCCAACCATTTTGCCGTCTTTTTTAAGCTCTATGGGTTCTTGAACGACGAAAAAATACCTGGGTGCGGCCTGATCTCGGATTCCTGCAGATTTTATCATTGACGTAAATGGACCGGCGCTGCCGTCCATTATGGGCATCTCATAGCTATCGATCTCTACCAGGGCATTATCGATGGACAGGCCTGCAAAACTGGCCATAAGGTGTTCTATGGTTGACACAATAAAGCCTTCGTACCCGATGACCGTAGCCATGCTGGTATCCACTACCATTTTAAAATGAGCGGATATGCTCGGACAGTCAAGCAGGTCCGTTCTTATGAATTTGATGCCATGATTGCTCGGTGCAGGTTTGATGGTCAGATTGACTTTTTTCCCCGAATGAACGCCCACACCCGAACAACTGACCGGTTTTTCAACGGTTCTTTGTTTAAAATACATAAAAATGATATGTGGTATACATCTGATTTTTCTAAATGGTTTATTATATATTTATGGCTGAACAATATTTAAACTATTTAATATAATTACAAATCATCAAAAATCAAGCCGGAATTTTTATATATAGTATATGTTATTGGTTATATTTGACAAGCATTATTTATAATCTTTAATTTCATTGATAATAATATCCTTTTTCTGATGATATAAAACAGGTTGCCAGTAATAGACTTTTTATTTATAGGGATTGTAGAGTTTTGCATAATTAAAATTACTGTCCATTTCTGTGCGTTGAAGAAAGTAAATTCAAGATTTGATAAAATCGTTAAAAGTCAATATTGAGACGGCAACGTAAAAAGTTTAAGTTCAAGACGTTGCGAATTTCGTGGAACGAGACGTACTTATGTACGCCACAGTGAACACGAAATCAAGCGCAACGCAGAAATTGGACTTTTTACCAAGCGGTCAAGATTTTAAGTAAAAAGATTGTTCTCTGCCCAGCTATTTGTTAAGATTCAAAAATTTTTAAGTGAATCCGGTTTCCATCCCTAAAAAAGATTTTCCGTCTAATTGCTTAATTAGACCTTTTTTTCATACCTGTCCGGTTATTTATTCAACGTTAGGGTTGTGGTATTTGAAAGGAGGAAGCGTGCTCGCACAAGTATTAAGCAGCGCTGTTATTGGAATTGATGCGTTTTTAGTTGAAGTGGAAGTGGATATCACGTCAGGACTCCCCACGTTTACCACGGTGGGACTCCCGGAAGCTTCTGTAAAAGAAAGCAAGGAGCGAGTCAAGTCCGCCATTACTAATTCAGGGTATAGATTTCCGGACGACAGGATCACGGTTAATCTTGCGCCCGCCAATATTAAAAAGGAAGGAACGGGTTTTGATCTTCCCATTGCTTTGGGAATCCTTACCGCAACCCGAATCATTCCCCAGCAAGTCATATCCAAATACCTGGTTTTGGGTGAGCTGTCCCTGGACGGCCGCATTAAACCGGTCAAGGGATCTCTTCCCATGGCCCTGGCCGCCAAACATGCCGATTATACCGGAATCATCGTGCCCTATGACAATGGTCGCGAAGCTTCGGTTGTGGAGGGCATCACGGTTCTGCCGGTAAAAACCTTGTCTCAGCTGGTAAATTTTTTTCGGGGATTTACTCGAATAACACCCGAACAAACCGATATTTCCGCCGTATTTAAAGATGCCGAAGATTTTGAAGTTGATTTTTCCGAGGTCAAGGGCCAGGAACATGTAAAACGATGTTTGGAAGTTGCCGCTGCAGGGGGGCACAATCTCATCATGGTCGGCCCCCCGGGCTCTGGAAAAACCATGCTGGCAAAACGTCTCCCCACCATACTTCCCCCGTTAACATTTGAAGAAGCCATTGAAACGACGAAAATATTCAGCGTCGTTGGCATGCTTGAAAAAAACCAGGCCCTGATCACAAAAAGGCCTTTCAGATCCCCTCATCACACCATATCAGATGCGGGATTGATCGGAGGTGGCCATATCCCCAGACCCGGCGAAGTCAGCATGGCGCATAATGGGGTTCTGTT
>CAZIIV010000002.1:10442-35097 GCA_964539365.1 uncultured Desulfobacteraceae bacterium
ACGAACTTTCGGAATTCAAGAAACATGTATTAGAGGTTCTTCGACAGCCTCTGGAAGATACCAAGGTCACCATTTCCCGGGCCGCTTTAACCATCACTTACCCGTCAAGTTTTATGCTGGTTGCGGCAATGAACCCGTGTCCCTGCGGATATTTTTCCGATCCCAAACACGAATGCCGGTGCACCTATCCACAGATTCACCGCTTTCGCTCAAAAATATCAGGCCCCTTGATGGACCGAATCGATATTCACGTGGAAGTTCCGGCAGTCCCCTATAAAGATCTGAGAGGAAAAGCCGATGCGGAATCCTCGGAGAAAATCAGAGCCCGCGTTAGTGCGGCACGAGAGCGCCAGTCCCAACGATTTAAAAGAACAAAAATTTACAACAATGCTCAGATGCTCAGCCGGCATATTAAAAAACATTGTAACATCGACGACGCCTCATGCAATATTCTTGAATCGGCCATCGACAAGCTGGGCCTATCGGCCCGCGCCTATAACCGGATATTAAAAATCGCCCGAACCATTGCAGATCTTGACGGCGAATCAAATATCCGGGTGGATCACATTTCCGAAGCGGTTCAGTACCGGAATTTAGACAGGGGCAAACGGTTTGTCTGACCCCCGTTAGTTTCCAACCATCTGAACTTCTCGTCTGTTTAACTCGCCATACTTTTCCTTTCAAGTGCCGATTCGTTAATTACTTTCTGAATGAATGATACAGTCTCCATGCCATATCGCATGCACAGAAATCGGTGCATTGATCAAATCACATGTCAATCTTTCAACGCCCCCCAAAGTCTGTGCTCAATTTTCTTGATTTTTCAATCAGATATATGATAATAAGAGAATTAAGAATCTAAACACACAAGATCTTTTCAAGCAAAAGCTCAAGAACCGGATACCAACAATGCGCTTTCCGCCGGACATTAAAAAGCATGGCATGCTTTGGAGATTGATGGAGAAAATGGAAATTTGGCAAAGCGCATTTTCTGTTTATCATTTCAAACAACATGGTTAGAATTTTTTTACTACAAAAAGGGAGAAGCATATGAGTGATTATCTGATTGTGGTGGTCAATCGTGCTCAAGCACGTTTTTTCACTCTTGAACCGGTCGAGTTCCCCGAACTGGAATCCGGTCCCAGGTTAACCACCCAGACAGAACTCGAAAATCCGGAGATCTCAGATCCCCAAGAAATGTATACAGATTCCAAGACCGGTCGCGGCGCAAGCCCTCAGGGGGGAGGCGTCCACGGATATGACGATAAACGAGACAGCAATCTGGATGAATTGAGACGCCGTTTTGCCGTCAGGGTCCTTGATCATATGAAAAAGCTTGCCAAATCTGAACGGGTTCGGACCGTCATACTGGCTGCATCTGCACGGATGCGCAGATTTCTATATCCCGAGCTGGAAGCTTTAACACAGGAGGGTTATCAGGTCTGCAAGCTTTCAAAGAACATCATAAATTTATCCCCGCAGAAAATTCATGAATATCTGGCTGACAATGGTTTGGTCCCCGAGCAAAAAAGGTCTATCTGACATTTGAATTCATACCAGAAAGAACAGGCCGAATCGCTGGCCATGGTGAAGCGGCACCTTGAAACGCTTTCGGCAGCTCAAAAAAAGGCGCTGGAAATGCAGATTTCCGACTATCTGGTGTTTCGTGATGAGGTCCACGCGTTTCTGTTCGAGCATTTCAGCGATTTATGCACCGAAAAATGCTACCGGAACAACCTCAGTGCCTGCTGCTCTCGAGAAGGCATTATTACTTTTTTCGGGGACATGGTTGTGAATGCACTGGCGTCTCACCGTGAAGAAATAAACGCCCTGATGGCGGTCCTTCAAAAACCCAATACCGGCTTCAAATGTATTTACCTAGGGAATAAGGGCTGCATGTGGCGGGTCGAGCCCATTGTCTGTGAAATGTTTCTCTGTGATCAGGCACAAAAACAAGTATTTGAAGAAAAACCATGGGCCGAAGATGCCTGGAACCAACTAAAACAACGCAAGAAGCTGTATACCTGGCCGGACCGGCCGGTGCTTTTTGATGACCTTGAACGGTATTTCATGGATGCGGGATATTCTTCACCCTTGATGTATCTGCACAGCAGCCCGGGACTGCTTAGAATTAAACAACAGGCCTCTGTCCGTTGATATCACAACCTTTTCATATCATTTCCATCCCTTTTCGAAAATCCCTCAACCTGGATAATAATTTTCATTGACATGGCATAGCATTTTGTCTCATATATTTTTAATAATATTTTAAACAGTTAGTCTGAAAAGACGAGCCTAACCCGGATAAAAGGTAAATAAAATGCATACCAGCATTTCAAATCCGGATACAGCAACTGAACATGACCCCTGCGAGCAGAGAGAATTAATCGGAGACCGGGGAGATTATTTTCTAAATAGAATTCAAGGAGAAACCGGTGTCAATGTATCCGCATGCTATCAATGCGAACGGTGTACCAATGCCTGCCCCATCAGTGGTTTTATGGACATTAAGCCCCACCAGATCATTCGCTATGTTCAATTGGGATGGCGCATCAGACTCTTAAAATCCTCAACCATCTGGATATGCTTGTCCTGTGAAATGTGCAGCACTTACTGTCCCAACGAGGTGGGTGTGGCAGAAATTATCAATCATTTGCGCATGATGGCGGCCAGTTCCTCCATAGCTCCCAAGGAAAAACATCTTGCCGTGTTTCATCACACCTTTCTGGAAGAACTCATCAAATCCGGAAGAATAAACGAATTTCGATTGATGAGAGCCTATTATTTAAAGCCGGATATTCTGCATGCCAAGATAAAAAGCGGAACCTTCAAACAAGAACTTCAGTTGGCCATGACATTGTTGCGCAAAGGAAGGCTAAAATTATCCGCGCCAAAGTCCAAGGCGGTCAAGGAAATTCAAAAAGCTTATTCTCAGACTCGCGGAGAGATCGTTTAATGAAATTATCTTTTTATCCGGGGTGTTCCCTTGAAGGAATGGCCAACGACTATTGCGAGTCCATTTACGCGGTCTTCAAGGATCTGGGTGTTGATCTGGTTGAAATAGAAGACTGGACATGTTGCGGGGCGACCGCGGCTCACAGCCTCAGTGAAGTCATGTCCGTAATTTTGCCTGCAAGAAATCTGGCCGCTGCCGAGGAAATGGGGCTTGATATCATTTGTCCGTGTTCTTTGTGCTTTAATCGTCTTCGGTTTTCCCAGAAAATGATAAAGAAAAAAATTTTTCATATACCCTGGGAGGTTACCGGAAATGTTCGGGTTCTGGATATGACGCGCTTTTTAGCAAAACCTTCCATCATTAAATTGATAAAACAATGCGTTTTGAAACCCTTAGACAGCCTGAAAGTGGTCTGCTATTACGGTTGCCAGATGGTTCGACCTCCGAGAATTACCGGCTACGCAGATTATGAAAATCCCCAAACTCTGGATCACATTGCTGCGGCGGCAGGCGCCAAGGTCATTGACTGGTCCTATAAATCCACATGTTGCGGTGCGAGTATCGGTATTGGTCGCAGGGAGATCGTGGAATCTCTTTCAAAAAGGATATTGCAGAAAACCAGACAGGCAGGGGCCGAAGCCATTGTGGTTTCCTGTCCCTTGTGCCAGTCTAATCTGGACATCGTGCAGAAAGATCGATCTGAACCACCCACTCCAATATTTTATGTTACGGAAGTACTCCGTTTGAGCTTTACAGAAAAAGGGAATCCACAATGGTTTAAGATGCATGTCGCAGATCCCGTACCGCTTTTGACGGCAAAGGGTTTACTGTAAAACATATGGAATCTTATCAAAAAAACCCGGTGGGGAAAGTTATCGTTATCGGTGGAGGCATCGGCGGAATTCAGTGTGCCCTGGATCTGGCGGACACGGGTTTTTATGTGTACCTTATTGAAAAATCGCACACTCTTGGCGGAACCATGGCGCGTCTGGACAAGACCTTTCCCACCAATGATTGTTCAACCTGTATGTTTTCTCCTAAAATGGTCCATGCCGCCGGTCATGCCAATATCGAAATTCTTTGCTTAAGCCGGTTGCTGGAATTAAACGGGGTGCCCGGACGATTTACCGCACGGATTGAAAAACAGCCCCGATATATCAATGAGGATAAATGCATTGCCTGTGGCAGATGTGCTGAAAAATGTCCCGTAAAAGTGCCGGATCCCTTTAACGGGGAGCTGGGAACCCGAAAGGCGGCTTTTTTGACATTTCCCCAGGCGGTCCCTTTAAAATATGCAATAGATGCCGAAAATTGTCTCTACTTTACCAAGGGAAAATGCGGCATCTGCAAAAAGATCTGTCCGGCGGATGCCATTGAATACGACCAAAAACCTGAAATTTTACAAATTCAAGCCGGTGCGGTTATCATTTCAACGGGTTTCGAACCGGCGTTAACGGTTATGGAAGGGGAATACGGTTATGGACGATATAAAAACGTTGTCACCTCCCTTCAGTATGAACGGATGTTATCGGCCACAGGTCCCTATGGCGGACATATCCGTCGGCCGTCGGATGCGAAACTCCCGCGTAACGTGGCCTGGATTCAATGTGTCATGTCAAGGGATCTTGCCCGGAACAGACCTTTTTGTTCTTCAGTCTGCTGCATGTATGCTGCAAAACAGGCGGTATTAACCCGCACTCACGAACCGGGGACCCAAGCGACCATTTATTTCATGGATATTCGGGCCCACGGTAAAGGATTTGACCAATATATCGATCGTGCCCGTAAACGACACGGCGTTCGAACCAAACGATCCATGATTTCCGTGGTTTACCTGAACCCTGAAAATGATAATTTGATCATTGAAACATTTGATCATGGGTTAAATCGTAAAAAGGAAGAAGAGTACGATCTGGTCGTTCTTTCCACCGGCTTAAAACCGTCTCATGAGTTTATTGATCTTGCAAAACAGCTTGGGCTTGTGACAAACCCATACGGGTTTTTAAGCACCGAATTTGATGAACCCGTATCCACTTCCAAACCCGGAGTCTTTGTATGCGGTGGAATTGAATCGCCAAAAGATATTCCCGAAACCGTAATACAGGCCGGTGCGGCTGCAGCCGAGGCTTCCATATTAATTAATGCGGCGAGACATTCTGAAATTATACGTGATAAAGTCCCGGATGAAAGACCCATGGATATAACGCCGCGCGTTGGCGTGCTGATTTGCCATTGCGGCACCAATATTGCCGGTGTCGTGAATATACAGGACGTGCTTGATTACGTAAAACAGTTGCCGCAAGTGACGTTTGCCACTGATTTTTTGTTTACCTGTTCCACCGAAACTCAGCAAACCATTATCCAACTGATCAAAGAGCATGGTCTGAACCGCATTGTTGTGGCCGCATGTTCGCCGAAAACTCATGAACCCTTGTTTCAGGATACGTTGCGAAAGGCGGGTTTAAACCCTTATTTGTTCGATTTGGCGAGTATCAGAGATCAGTGTGCCTGGGTTCATGGAAACGATCCTGAAAAAGCGACCAAAAAGTCAAAGGAGCTTATACGGGCAAGTGTCGCCCGCGCATTACAATTGGAGCCTTTGTATGATACTTCCTACCGGACCATTAATCATGGATTGGTTATCGGCGGAGGTGTGGCCGGAATGACGGCGGCTTTAACCATTGCGGATCAGGGATTTCATGTCCATCTTGTGGAACAAGGCGAACAGCTGGGTGGTTTTGCAAGAAATTTGAAATTTACGCTGGAAGGTAATTCCCCTCCGAAGTTGATTCGTTATCTAATTGAAAGAATTACCCATCATCCGAATATTACGGTTTATTTAAAAAGCAGACTGGTTTCTCATAACGGTCCTATGGGAGCATTTAACGGGATGCTTCAAAATGAAAATGGCACCATATCTGTTCAGTATGGGGCCGTAATTGTTGCAACCGGAGGCCGGCCGTATGAGCCGACGGAGTATCTTTACGGCAAAAATAACCGTGTCCTTACTCAGGTGGAGTTTTCAAAACGCCTTGTGGAGGATCCGTCCTGGGCAAGTCGGCTCAACAGGGTTGTAATGATCCAGTGCGTTGGATCACGGGAGCCCGACTTTCCTTTTTGCAGCAGAGTATGCTGTGCTGCGGCCGTAAAAAACAGTATCCAATTAAAAGAGATTAATCCCGACGCTAAGATTCTTGTTTTGTATCGAGATGTTAGAACGTTCGGATTTAAAGAACTTTATTATTTGAAAGCCAGGCAAAAAGGCATCCTCTTTTTCCGGTATATCCCCGAGGAAAAACCAAACGTTTATGATAATAACGGAAACCTGACCGTGGATTTTACGGATCGAAGCCTGAATCAAAATTTTCGAGTTGAGCCGGACCTTGTGGTGTTAAGCTCCGGGATTCGACCCCATGAGGATGCCAAGCAGATTGCCCGTCTGCTTAAACTTTCTACGGTTAAAGAAGGCTTTTTCCTGGAAGCCCATGTAAAATTAAGACCGGTGGAATTTGCCACTTCCGGAGTTTTTCTGGCAGGATTAGCCCATAGCCCTCGATTTATTGAAGAAACAATAACCATGGCCAAAAGCGCAGGACAGCAGGCCATGAAGATTCTATGCAAAAAAGAAATGACGATTTCCGCGGCAAAAGCCCAAGCAGATCCTGAAAAATGCGCCGCCTGTCTGCTCTGCGTTCGCGTATGTCCTTATGGTGCGCCCTTTATTAATGAAGACGGTGTATCTCAGATCCCTCCATCGGCCTGCATGGGATGCGGCATTTGTGTTTCAGAATGTCCTTCACGGGCCATTACGTTAAAGCACTGCACCGATGCTCAGATTCTTGCCAAAATCGATGCCCTGCTGGGACCCACCGATTCATCTTTTCCTTTTTCGGGAAATGCCGGACAGCAACTGAGTTCGCTTCCTTGATTGTGCCGGGTATTCATGAATAGAATTGAAAATGCTTTTGCAACTATGAACACTGAAGAATTTCTACAAGAACATAAATATTATAAAACACTTATCGAGAGTGCTACGGATTATGTCGTGGCTATCAACCGCAACTATCAGATTATAATGGCCAACGAGCTGTTTAAAAATGAATTCGGCATGCAACCCAATGATTTCTGTTACAAGATATGGAAAAACAGAGAACAGAAATGTGAAGAATGCCTGGTAGAAAAAACCTACCGGGATGGCTGGGGACACTGGAATGTAGAAAATGTAATCATGAAGGACGGCAGCATTGCCAATATGCTGGTTAAGGCGATTCCTGTCAAAAACGAACGCGGCGAGATCGTTTATGTACTGGAAAGGGCTACGAACATCACGGAAAGGCAGCATCTTCAGGAAAATATTGACAAAATGGCAGGCAACCTGGAAGAGATGCTGGCCAATCGTCTGGAAGATTTGCAAAAATCCGAGGAGAAGTATCGAACCATATTTGAGCGCTCCCGTGATGCGATCATACTGACCGACCCTGGTGGAAGGATCGTGGAGGTTAACCAGGCAGGGGTTCAAATTTTAGGATATAAGACCCAAAAAGAAGTTTTGGCACTGGAATCTACCGCAAAGATTTTTGTTGAGCAACAGGATTTTCTTGAGCTCCAGAAAAAAGTCTCTCAGGAGGGTTTCGTGGTGGATTTTGAGACCGGTCTTGCGGGTAAAAACGGTTCAAGATTTTATGCGCTGATTACATCCAATGTAACGGTGGATGTAACCGGCAAAATTACCGGCTATGTTCTGATTATAAGAGACATTACCAAAAGAAAAGTTTCGCAACAGCAAATCGAGAAGCGAAATATCCGGTTAAATATCTTAAATTCAATTTCTGAAACCGTTAGCAGCAGTTTGAATCTTGATGAGATACTCAGCAGCACCATCGATAAAACCCTCGAGGTGTTAGAGTCTGACAGCGTCAGGATTTATTTGTTGGATGATAAAAAACAAATCCTCAACCTGGTGGCGCACAAAGGGCTTTCAGCTAAATTAATATCAAAACCCTTTATGAAAACTCGTAAACCCGGAGACGGACTTTTGGGTCAGACCATAGTTGACGGTGAAACACGGTTGGTGGACAATTATTTGCGATCCCAAGACCCTTATGTCGATTCCATGATTGAAGAGGGGCTTCATACCACCGCTTATATACCCCTGTCAACCCAAGGGGAGTTGATTGGTGTGATGTGCGTCAGCAGTCATTATCCGGTGGAGCTTGCAGCCGAATATATTGAATTCTTGACGGCTATCGGCAACCAGATCGGCGTTGCCGTAGATAATGCAAATCTTTATGAAAATATAAAGTGCGCTTATGAGGATCTTAAAGATGCCCAGGAACAGATTGTTCAGACAGAAAAACTGGCTTCTTTGGGCAAATTGGCCGCTACCATTGCGCATGAGATAAACAATCCTCTGGCTACAGTTCTGACCTATATCCGCTTGATGATCAAGCTGATAGACCTAAACAGATTTTCTCCTGAAAGAATCGAGGACATTTCACGATATTTGGCCACAATGGAATCGGAAACCGCCAGGTGCGGAGAAATAGTAAAAAATCTTTTGGCCTTTTCCCGCCAGTCTAATATGAGAATTAAGAGCAGCAGCATTACAGATATTATTGACAAGACTCTTTTTCTTATTGCTCATGATTTGCAAATTAAAGGGATACAGCTTAGAAAAAACATTGAGCCGGATCTGCCCGACGTTCAATGCGATTTTCAGCAGATTCAACAGGCCCTGTTAAATCTCATGTACAATGCTACAGACGCTATGCTTGATGGCGGCATCCTGACGGTAACGGCCAACAGAAAAGCCGGGACTGAGAAATTTCTGGACGTCATGATTTCCGATACGGGTTGCGGCATTACCGAGGAAGACAGGGAAAAATTTTTTGACCCTTTTTTTACAACCAAAGAAACGGGAAAGGGTGTGGGCCTCGGTTTGTCGGTAGTCTATGGCATCATTACCCGGCACAACGGGACCATAGAAGTGGAAAGCAAACCCGGCAAAGGAAGTACCTTCAAGATGAGTCTGCCGTTAGCCCCATTGGAAACGCAAATAATTCAATGAAGTTAAACAAAGCAAATCCCCTCTGGGGATAACCAAAGCCTGGTCTGTGCCAGGATTTTTAATATTATACATGGAAGGAATCGATAATGACCAAAAAAGCTCGTATTCTTGTGGTTGATGATGAAGCACCCATGCGAGAAGCTCTTTATGACTGGCTCAAAGAGGATGGGTATGAGGTCGGCCAGGCCGCAAGCGGAAAAGATGCCATTTCCGTTGCCATGAAAAAAAATTGGGATGTGATTTTGCTGGATCTGAAAATGCCGGGTATGGACGGGCTGGAGACGTTGAAGCACCTTAAAGGCAAACAAGTGGACACAGATGCCGAGATACTCATGATGACCGCTTATGCTACGGTAGATACAGCCGTTCAGGCCATGAAGGAAGGCGCTTTTGATTACCTGGTCAAACCGTTCGCCCCGGACGAGATCGAAATGCAAATCAAGAAGATTGTCGCCCATCGCGAGCTGGTTTTAGAAAATATTTTACTGCGCCAAAAGCTGGAGGAAAGATCGGAATATGATGAAATCATAGGAAAAAGTGATGCCATGCAGGAAATTTACGATTTAATTTCCCAAGTGGCGCCGACCGATTCTACCGTACTTATAACCGGTGAAAGCGGTACCGGGAAAGAACTGATCGCACAGGCGATTCACGGAAACAGTCAGCGCTGTTACATGTCGTTTATTGCCGTAAGTTGCGGGGCGTTGCCCGATTCTTTATTGGAGAGTGAACTGTTCGGCTATGAAAGGGGTGCTTTCACCGGGGCGGAGCATACCAAAAAAGGACGCTTTGAACTGG
Source organism: uncultured Desulfobacteraceae bacterium (assembly GCA_964539365.1). Taxonomy (GTDB): domain Bacteria; phylum Desulfobacterota; class Desulfobacteria; order Desulfobacterales; family UBA11574; genus S5133MH16. Next base: position 20,264 of record CAZIIV010000002.1, read on the forward strand.
CCGATAAGGGAACTCTTTTTTTAGATGAAATCGGTGATATCAGTTTAAAAACCCAGGTCGATCTTTTAAGGGTTTTGCAACAAAAGGAGATTAGACGTCTGGGCGGTCAGGAAGAAATTAAAGTAGACGTGCGAATTTTAGCGGCTACCCATAAAGATTTGAAACAGGCGATTTCCGAAAACAAATTTCGTGAGGATCTTTTTTACCGGTTGAACGTCATCTCTATCCCGGTACCCCCGTTAAGGCAAAGAAAGGATGATATCCCGCTGCTGGTAAACGCATTTATCCGCAGATATTGTCTGGAAATGAATAAAGAGTTCGTGAAAGTCGCTCCTTCCGCCTTAAAATTGCTGATGGATTACGATTGGCCCGGGAATGTGAGAGAATTGGAAAATGTGATCGAAAGGGCGCTGGTTATCGGGCGGGGCAAAGAAATCGTGACAGAGGACCTGCCATTTTCACGCAAGCAATTGGAGCCTGAAACAATGCCCAGTTCATTGAAATTAATGGAAAAAATGCATATTAAGAGAATTCTGGAAGAAACGGATTGGAATATTAGCAAAACCGCACGTCTTCTGGAAATCGACCGCCAAACGCTTTATAATAAAATTACGAAATATAAGATTGAGAAGGAATCATAAATCGATTTGTCAGGCTGCGTCACTATCTGTCCCATTGGTTGGGTGGACCCGGGGATTCTCGAGCACATTGCGGGATCTATTTCCATCCGATGTGGTCTAAACTGCAAAATTTATAGGAGGATGGAAAATCCTCAGTATGCATATAATACTATCCGCTGCCAATATAACTCAAAGCTGATATTAAAATATCTCCTTGAACACAGCCTGCAGGATTCCTTTAGGGTTATCGGTGTTACTCCCGTGGATTTGTATGTGCCGATACTTAAATTTGTTTTTGGGTTGGCGCAGATTCAAGGCAAATGTTCAATTATATCTCTGCATCGGCTTGATCCTCAGTTTTATGACCAGCCCTCTAATTCGAATCTACTGTTGGCACGGGTGGAAAAGACGGCCTTGCATGAACTGGGGCACACATTGGGGTTGACTCATTGCAGGGATCGACGGTGTGTTATGTATTCATCGACCCGAATTGAGGATACGGATGTAAAACCACCCGATTTTTGTTCTACTTGTTTTGAACTTTTCCAGTGGTATCTCAAAAAATCCCTCCAGCCGCCCTCTTAGCAAATGCCTAAATATTCTACACCTGCCTCTTTTTTCGGCAATCCGTAAATCCCTTGAATAAATAAGGAGTTATAAACAATTATGCGATTTGGCAAATAATATATTGTCGAATATTTCGGCAATATATTATTTGGAGTTATGATAGAGTCTAAGCAATCATAAGATTATTGTTCTATATAAAACAGACAGTTATGATATCTATTCCATGTTTTGTTGGCCGTTGGCACACGGTTTGCTTTTTAAAATCGCAAAAGAGAAAAAAACAGATTGAATTATAAAATAAGGAGGAAACAAAATGGGCGCAGTGAAGAAAAAAGAATCAATGAAAATTGTTCCACCAGGCAAAAAAAAATGTGTATGGATGGAAGCCGGAGTTGTATCCTATAAACTGTGCGATCATAACTTTGATTGTTCCACCTGTGTATACGACCATGGGATGTATGACAGGGTTGCCCGGTATAAGGAGAAAATTGCCACACAGCCGATAGCCGAAACCCCTGATAAATTCACCGAAACCTGGGTGGACAAAATGATGCAGCTTCCTGCAAATCGGCGTAAATGTCGGTATATGATAACCGGGGAAGTAGGTCATAAACTATGCCCTAACGCTTATGAATGCGGTACATGTTCTTTTGACCAGATGATGCTGGAACGCCTTCAGGCAGAGGTGCTTCCGGTGCATGTCCGGAGCCGGGAAAGCGGTTTTGAACTGGCGGAAGATTTCTACTATCACGATGGACACACATGGGCCAGACCGGAATATGGGGGGCGTGTTCGAGTAGGGCTGGATGATTTTGCCCAAAAACTTATCGGTAACCTCGCGAGGGTTGAATTGCCGAATGTCGGCCATGAACTCAAACAGGGAGAAGTGGGATTTCAAGTCAGGCGCAATGGAGAAGTTGCCAAACTGCTCTCTCCAGTGGACGGCATCGTCGCCGATGTGAACGATAGTCTTCGGGACCACCCCGATCTGGTCAACGAATCTCCCTATGAAAAGGGATGGTTATTTACGATTGAGCCGACCCGGCTGCGCAAAAACTTAAAAGGACTCTACTACGCCCAGGAGGCCCGTAATTTTATCCACGAGGAAAGGGAAAAGCTTTTTGCCATGGCCAATGAGGATTTGCGGGTTGCGGCAGATGGTGGTGGCTCGGTTGAAGACATTTCTCAAGAGCTTGAAGGAAAAAACTGGACCAAATTTGTAAAAACTTTTTTTAAAACCTGATTGTCAATAATGACGTGACCTGATCCAAAACAATACAATCATAAGAAACCTCCTGCCGGTAAATCGGCGGAGGTTTTTTAGGTGTCAGGTGTCAGGGTTAAGTATTAAGGAGGAAACGAGGGGCCAATAGAAATTTTATGGACCTGGAGGATCTTGAGGTCTATAAAAAGTTGTGTCGATTACACATCGATGTCTGTGACTTAACGCACAAGTGGCCCCAAGAAGAGAAATACGAGTTAGAAAGGCAATCTATGCGCTCCTCAAACAGCGCTCCTGCCCAACTCGCCGAAAAAAATGAATCTTTCCCTCAGGGCTGGCCCATTACTACTGAATATGTTTCCTGACACCTGAAACCAAATAACCATAGCAATCTTAGTAAACAACAGTCTTGAGTTACACCCGTTTGCAACAAGCAAAGTTCGATAGCCATGTACCATCCCATTATTCCATCATTCCATAGAATTTGAGCTTTCTTCGAAGGGTGTTCAGGCCGATTCCAAGAAGCCTGGCGGTTTGGGATTTGTTCCGCCCTGTGAGTTTGTATGCCCGGATAATGTAGGATTTTTCAATTTGTGCAAGGGGTTCAATATCCTCTGACACTGGAAGGCACGTTGATATGGGTTTGCGTTTTTTTAACTGCGCTGGGAGAAGCTCTGATGAGATGGGTTTTCCCTGTGCCAGGTTTACAGCGGACTGGATTATCGACTTCAGTTCCCTGACATTTCCGGGATAGTCATACTCCATGAGCAGACACAGGGTTTTTTCGTCGATGTTCTGGTTTTTACCGGAACTGTCATACTCTTGCAAGAATTTACCGGTCAACAGTGGAATATCTTCTTTTCTTTCTCTCAAGGGAGGCATGTGAAGCCATCCCCCACGGATACGGTAATATAAATCTTTTCGAAAGCCTTTTTTAGTCATCAGCTTTTCCAAATTTTCGTTGGTCGCCGCAATGAAGCGTACGTCTGCCTTCTGATGAACATTACTTCCGAGTTTAAGATATTCCCCATCCTGTAAAACGCGCAACAGCTTACCTTGAAGCTCAATGGGAAGATCACCGATCTCATCTAAAAACATGGTACCGCGATTTGTGTATTCCAGATAGCCGGTGCGACCATTTTGAGCGCCGGTAAAAGCGCCTTTGGTATGGCCGAAAAATTCAGCTTCAAAAAGGCTGCCCGTGAGCGAGGCCATGTTGACAGGGGTAAAGGGAAATTTTGATCTGGGGCTCGCAGCATGAATTGCCCATGCCAAAAGTTCCTTACCGGTTCCGCTCTCTCCGGTAATTAAAAGAGGAACATCACTACCGGCATGTAATTCCGCTTCCTTTAAAACTCTGAGAACCTTTTGAGACCCGGTTATAATCGGCTTGAAGGGTTTTTTATTGACCAGTTGGGGCAACGCTTGGCTTTTTCCGATATCCAGAATATCGATGAGACGCTTTTTTTCCATGGCCCGTTTCATGGAAAATATAAGGTCTCCCTGGGAGATAGGCTTTACAAGATAGTCATAAGCACCTTTGTTAAGACATTCAACTGCAATTCGGGCCTCGTTAACGGCGGTAGCCATTATGCATTCGGTTCTCGGACTTATGTTTTTTATTATTTCAAGCAGTTCCAGACCGTCCATTTCCGGCATGGTCATATCAACCAGCGCAATATCGAACACCGTGCCCCCTTCAAAAAGTGACACCGCTTTCATGGGATTATCTTGGGTATGTATGTTTTTAAACCCGGATTCGAGCAAATGCCCCTTGATGATTTCAAGGAAATCGAGATCATCATCGATAATAATTATTTGATCCTGCATCCATATATCCTTCCCGGCAATAATAATTCAATATTTCAGAAATTATACAATTTATTAAAGTTAAAAGAGTTTTCACCTGCCTGAGAATATCATACAATAGCAGGCGGCGCAAAGCGAGCTACATTCAGCTCGGTATTCCAAAAGGGAGTATTCCAAAATGGCACATATCGGCGTCAAGCTATTGATTTATTCATTGTATATATAACACATATGCCAAATTGGCACAATAGCTCTATTAAATCAAACCTTAAAAAATTTCAGATCATGGCAAGTAATACTTGTTTATATTTTTGATATAATTACTATTTATTAATAATCTTCGAAACTATCCCCTCCTGGCACAGTTGTTGCTCATCTTACAGCGAAAATCATCTATTGATAAGCTGCTTTTTCTTTTTTTTGTGAAAAAATCGGAGGTAGGCCTATGCAGTTAAAGCGCAAATTCGACGCAGAGGAATTTGCTGTCCTTGCGGAAATGGAACCCCCCAAGGGGGTAGATGTCTCCACTATGGTGATGAATGCCAAGAGACTCAAAGGGGAAGTAGATGCCTTTGTGGTGCCTGAAATGAGCAACGCGGTCATGCGAATGAGTTCCCTTGGAGGGGCTATGATTCTTCAGGCAAAAGGTATGGAAACCGTGATGCAGGTCAACTGCAGAGACCGGAACCGGATCGCTCTTCAAGCCGATCTTCTGGCAGCCTATGGATGCGGTATCACTAATCTTATGGCGGTTACCGGAGAAGATCCCAGCTTTGGAGATCACTTTCAGGCAAGATCCGTATATGACATCCATCTTCTGGAATTGCTCAGGACAATTCGCGGGCTTGAGCAAGGAAAAGACATGGCCGGGATCGAGCTTTCAGGTTCCCCCGAATTTCTGGTGGGTTCCACGGTTGATGCAGGGGCCAAGGGAAAATCTACTGAACTGGAACTAAAAGAAATGAATAAAAAAATTGAGGCCGGCGCCCAATTTTTCATTTCTCCCCCCTTATTTGACCTTTCCGCCATCCGGCCGTTTATGAAACGGGTGGAACAAAACAAAATAAAAATCATCCCGACAGTTTTACTTCTCAAATCATTGGGCATGGCCCGTTACATCATGCGTAATGTGGATAATGTTTATATCCCTGATTCTCTGATTGACCGTATCCGAAAGTCCTCTGACAAGGTTCGGGAGTGTATTCTGATTGCATCAGAAATGGTTACCTCATTAAAAACAGAGGGGTTCAGCGGCGTAAACATAGCAACCATCGGATGGGAGCATAAGCTTCCGGAGATACTAGATAATGTCCATCCATAAACGGCATCTTTCGGCCCCCGGCGGCGTTCTCGCTCGTTTTCAATCCTCGAAATAGCGCGCTATGCCTGCGGTTGAAAACTCGCTCGGGCCTTGCCGGAAACCAAAATCTACCATTTCTGGATGGACACTAGATAGAATATAAGGATGGAAAAAATGAAACATACAAACCGTCAGAAGGAAAATACATCCACTGAAACACACGGAAAAGATAGGGTCGGTTCGGTCATGGTGCTTGGCGGCGGAATCGCCGGCATGCAGGCGTCCCTCGATCTGGCAAATTCCGGCTATTATGTTCATCTGGTGGAAAAATCTCCGGCCATTGGGGGTGTAATGGCTCAACTGGACAAGACATTTCCCACCAATGACTGCAGTATGTGAATTATTTCACCCAAACTGGTCGAGGTCGGCCGGCATATTAACATCGAACTTCATACCTGTTCAAATATCGAAAGGATTGACGGACAGAATGGAAACTTTGAGGTAACCCTCCACAAAACTCCCCGCTATATCGATACGGACAAGTGTACTGCCTGTGGTGATTGTGTAGACGTTTGCCCGGTATCGAGGCCCAGCGAATATGATGCGAAACTGGTGGACCGAAAGGCGGTTTACAAACCTTATGCCCAGGCCATTCCCGGCGCCTTCGCCATAGAGAAGATCGATACGGCGCCGTGCCGGATGGCCTGTCCTGCGAATCTAAATGTTCAGGGATATGTGGCCATGGTCAAGATGGGCAAGTACCGGGAGGCCGTGGAAATCATCATGCAAGACCTGCCGTTTCCCGGCATACTCGGCCGTATCTGTCCCCATCGTTGTGAAAAAAGTTGCCGGCGCCTTGAATTGGACGAAGCGATTTCCATACGGGAACTGAAACGAGTAGCTGCGGACCATGTTGATCTGAGTGATATCCCGGTACCGGAAATTACGCCCAGAAATGAGAAAGTGGCCATTATCGGCTCAGGTCCTGCCGGGCTTACCGCCGCCTATTTCCTGGCATTGGACGGGTACCAGGTCAGTGTATACGAGTCCATGCCAGAAGCCGGCGGAATGATGCGATACGGCATTCCCGAGCACCGTCTACCCCGTACGGTGCTGGGTGCAGAGATCGAGAATCTCAAACGATATGGGATTCAAATTCATACCAGCACGGTTATTGGCAAAGACATAACTCTTGAAGAGCTCCGGGAACATGGTGCCAGTGCTATCTTTCTGGCTATCGGTGCCTGGAAAGGTCTGAAACTTAGAATCCCCGGGGAAGAGACTTCCCAGGGTATTTCCGATGTCACCGCCTTTTTGCGAGAGGTTCATCTGGGGAATTTAAAGAAGCTGGATGGAAAAGTCGTTGTGATCGGAGGCGGCCATTCCGCACTGGATGCCGCCCGGGTGGCACTTCGACTCGGTGCCGCCGAGGCGCATATTGTTTACCGCCGTTCCCGAACGGAAATGCTCGCTGAACCCGAAGAAGTGGAAGAGACCGAGAAAGAAGGCGTAAAGATTCATTTCCTGGCGGCGCCCATAGGTATCTCCAGCGAAAATGAAAAGGTTACCGGAATCGAATGTATCCGGACCCGTTTGACGGAGGAAGATACCACCGGCCGGCGGAGGCCCATTCCCATTGAAGGTTCGGAATTTTTCATCGAAACGGATTATATCATTCCGGCCATCGGTCAGGAGCCTGATTTGGGCAACCTTGCCAAGGTACAGGGCTTAAAAGTTTCCAAGTGGAATCTTCTGGAGGTGAATCCTGAAACCCTTCAGACCAATATACCCTACATATTTGCCGGTGGTGATGTGATCAGCGGTCCCGCCACGGTGATTGAGGCGGTTGAGGCCGGCCAAAGAGTCGCCAAATACATTGCCAAATATTTGCAAGGTGAAGAACTGCCCGCAGAATGGCAGGAGGAACCGCTCATGGGGACAAACTGGGTCACGCCTCCAAAAGACGAACCCCCCAAAGATCGATTAAAAATTCCCACGTTGCCGGTGGAAAAAAGGATTTCGGGTTTCGAAGAAGTCAATCTTTGTGCGGATGAGGAATCGGCCAGGCAAGAAGCCGAACGTTGCCTGAATTGCAGCGGCTGCTGTGAATGCTATCAATGTGTAGCGGTGTGTGAGGCTCAAGCCGTCACCCTCGAGACCCACGCCCAGCAGGAAGAAACAACAACAGTCAATGTGGGCTCTGTTGTTCTGGCACCGGGATTTCAATCTTTTGATCCGTCAAAATTTGATAATTACAATTACGCCAACCATCCCAATGTGATTACTTCCACGGAATTTGAACGAATCCTTTCCGCCACAGGGCCATTTATGGGGCATCTTACCCGAATTTCGGATAAAAAAGAGCCCAAGAAAATTGCATGGTTTCAATGTGTCGGTTCCAGGGATCTTAACCGATGTGACAATCCTTATTGCTCTTCCGTGTGCTGCATGTATGCGGTTAAGGAGGCGGTAATTGCCAAAGAGCATGCGGATTATGATCTGGATTGCGCTATTTTTTTCATGGATATGCGTACCCCGGGCAAAGATTTTGAAAAATATTATAACGATGCCAAGGACAAGCATGGGGTTCGCTTTATCAGGTCCCGGGTTCATACCATAGACCGGGTTCCGGAAACCGATGATCTTGAGGTCCGGTATGTAACGGAAAGCGGGGAAGAGAAAAAAGAAATTTTTGATATGATCGTATTATCTGTGGGTATGCAAATATCGCCGGAAACCATTGATCTCGCAAATCATCTTGGAATTGATCTGACCCAAGGAAATTTTTGCGAAACCAAAAATTTTAAACCGTTTGAAACATCAAGAGACGGCATATTTGTGTGCGGTGCTTTTCAAGGACCCAAGGACATCCCCGAGTCTGTCATGGAAGCCAGTGCTGCGGCCTGCAGTGCCGGTGTGAATCTGGCACCGGCACGGGGCTCTCTTGTCAAAGAGAAAGCATTCCCTGATGAAACCGATATCGCCGGCCAGGAACCCCGCATCGGCGTTTTTGTGTGTAATTGCGGGATCAATATCGGCGGAATTGCCGATGTTCCGGCCATCGTCGAATATGCCAAGGCACTGCCCAATGTTGCATACGTGGGAGAGAACCTCTTTACCTGCAGCCAGGACACTCAGAAGCAAATGGCGGAGGTGATCAGGGAACAGAACTTAAATCGCATTGTTGTGGCGGCCTGTACCCCTCGAACCCATGAAGTGTTATTTCAGGAGACCATACGTAATGCAGGGCTAAATGAATATCTGTTTGACATGGCCAATATCCGGAATCAGTGCACATGGGTGCATTCGGATGACAAGAAAAAAGCCACGGAAAAATCCAAAGATCTGGTGCGGATGGCGGTTGCCAGGGCTTCTTTGCTGGAACCCATCCCCGATATATCGGTGGAGGTTAACCCGTCTGCACTGATCATCGGCGGCGGTATCGCCGGAATGACTACGGCCCTGGGTTTTGCGGAGCAGGGGTTTCCGGCAATCCTGGTAGAAAAATCATCGGTTCTCGGAGGTGCGGCAAGGGATCTTAGCAAAACCTGGAAGGGCCAAAACGTTCAACAATACCTTTCCGAGCTGGTGGATAAAGTTGAGCAGCATCCGGATATACAGGTGTTGCGAAACGCCGAGGTGGTTGGCGCCTCCGGGTTTGTGGGCAACTTTGAAACTCAGGTGGCGGTAGGAGATCAGATAAAGACCGTGGAACACGGAGTTGTCATGGTTGCAACCGGCGGCACGGCCGCTGATACCGAGGAATACCTTTATGGAAAGAATCCCAGGGTTACCCGTTGGCATGATCTGGAACATGATCCCGAAAAATTAAAGGATGCGGAAATTGTTGTATTTATCCAGTGTGTGGGATCACGGGACGAAAACCGACCCTACTGTTCCAGGATATGTTGCACGGCTTCCATATTACAGGCGATTTCCATAAAACAAAGCAACCCGGATACAAAAGTATTTATCCTCTACCGTGACATTCGAACGTATGGCGAAAAAGAGTATCTTTACAAAAAAGCCAGAGAGTTGGGCGTTGTGTTTGTACGATATTCGCTGGACAACAAACCCAAGGTCACGGAAATAGACAATGGTCTTCAAGTCGATGTGTTTGATCCGATTTTGCAGAAGAATCTAAGGATACAGGCAGACTATGTAAATCTGGCGACAGCCATTGAGCCGGCCCAGAACCAAAAGATTTCCGAGTTCTATAAAATTCCGCTCAATGCCGAAAACTTTTTTATGGAAGCCCATGCCAAGCTGCGACCCGTGGAATTCGCTAACGATGGAATCTTTTTGTGCGGACTGGCCCATTACCCCAAGGCCTTAGAAGAGAGTATTTCCCAGGCCATGGCGGCGACAAGCAGAGCGGTCACGGTACTTGCAAAAGGATCTGTTCAGATTTCTCCGCTGGTATCCCAGGTAGATGCCGAAAAATGCATCGGGTGCGGTCTGTGTGCGGAAGTGTGTGCGTTTAACGCCATTTTGCTCGAAGAAATTGAAGGCAAGGGATATCGGGCAAAGAATATTTCCGCTTCCTGCAAAGGGTGCGGGCTGTGTGCCTCTTCTTGTCCACAGCAGGCCATCGACATGCTCCATTTCCGGGATCGGCAAATTGTGGCTTCGATTTGTGCAGCAGTGTGAGTGGAGTTCACTTAAAATTTAGCAACTTTCAAGTTTTATACAGGTTAGGTAACAGCCCGAAATTTCTATAATAAGTTAAAGTAGGTGAAGGGTGAAAATTATGGAGGAATTTGAACCAAAAATAGTTGCTTTTCTGTGTAACTGGTGTGCCTATGCCGGCGCCGATCTGGCCGGTGTCTCCCGGTTGCAGTATCCCCCCAACATCAGAACCGTGCGCGTGATGTGTTCGGGCAGAGTGGACCCGCTGTTCGTCCTGAAAGCGTTTAGACAGGGATGTGACGGCGTACTGGTCGCCGGGTGACATTTCGGTGATTGCCATTACCTGGAGGGTAATGTTCAGGCCGAAAAAAAGATCCGTTTAACTCAAAAACTGCTGGATCTGGCCGGTATCGGCGAACAACGGCTGCATCTGGCCTGGGTTTCGTCGGCTGAAGCCCAGCGGTTTGTAGAAGTGGTTACCCAAATGACCCAAACGGTTAAGGAACAGGGGAAATTCGATTCCAAAGCATTCGCTTTTGAACTTGCTGCCGCGGAGTTGACCCTGGCCCAAGAAACACTCCGATGGATGGTCGGAAAAGAAGTAAAGATTACGACCAAAGGAGATGTTTTCGGACGCCAGTGGGATAGGGATAGATTTGAATCTATACTCGATGTGTTGCTCGAGAGAGAATATCAGAAAAATCTGATTCTCCAAGCAGTTAAACAAGGGCATACCTCTGTAAGAGATATCCATAAAAAAATCGGGCTTGACCTTAAAAGAATTTCATACCTTCTGGCTGATATGGAAAATAGAAACATCGTCGAGTTTGTCGGTATGGAAGAGAGTAAACCGGTTTTTGCAGCACTGTAAAGAGTCACTAGTGAAGGTTGAAGATTTTATTTGATGAATCAATCTGTAATCGAAAATCTTCAATGAATAAAGGGAGGAGAAATGACGAACAAAAGCGGATCGGTTATGGTTGTGGGTGCCGGAATTGCAGGCATGCAGGCTTCGCTCGATCTGGCCAATTCGGATTACAAGGTTTACCTGGTTGACCGGTCTCCCACCATCGGTGGAATGATGGCCCGTCTGGACAAGACCTTCCCCACGAACGACTGTGCCATGTGAGTGATTTCGCCTAAACTGGTCGAGGTCGGCCGGCATATGAATATTGAGCTGATTACGTGCAGCGAACTGAAGAGCGTTGAGGGGGAACCGGGAAACTTTGAAGCGTCATTGGTCAATTACCCCCGCTACATTGATCCCGTTAAATGTACAGGGTGCGGAGATTGTGCCAGGCATTGCCCGGTAACTGCCGTTAACCAATATAATATGGGCCTTAATGACAGGAGAGCCACCTACATAGAATATGCCCAAGCGGTTCCTCTTGCCTTTGCCATTGATACCGAGACCTGTATCGGCTGCGGTTTGTGCGAGAAGATGTGTCTTGCCAAAGCCATCCGGTATGATGACAAAGTGCGCAACACCACGCTTACGGTCGGATCTGTCATTCTGTCCGCCGGAAGCCAGGGGTTTGATCCTTCCGGGCTTGACTATCTGGGATACGGTAAATATCCCAATGTGGTGACCAGCCAGGAGTTTGAAAGAATCTTGAGTGCATCAGGACCGTATTTTGGTCATTTGATGAGGCCGTTGGACCGGGAAGAGCCCAAAAGCATCGCGTGGTTGCAGTGCGTGGGGTCCAGGGATACCAACCGTTGCGGAAACGGCTATTGCTCATCGGTATGCTGCATGTACGCCGTAAAAGAGTCCATGATTGCCAAAGAACATGCCCATGGCGAGCTGGATTGTGCAATTTTTAATATGGATATACGGACGTTTGGCAAGGATTATGAAAAATATTACCTCCGTGCCCGGGATAAGGAAGGGGTTCGCTTTGTAACCGCCAGGGTCCATACCATTACCGAAGTTCCTGAAACCGGTGATCTGATCCTCGAATATGCGGACAAAAGCGGTACCATGAAAAAAGAAACCTTTAACATGGTGGTTCTCTCGGTGGGACTGCAGATTCAGCCGGGTACTGTGGAGCTGGCAAAAAGTCTCGATGTTAAATTGAATAAATACAATTTTGTGGAGAGCGATCCCTTTACACCGGTGAGCACCTCACGGCCGGGAATATATACGTGCGGCGTGTTGCAGGGGCCAAAGGACATCCCGGAATCCATAGCCGAGGCCAGCGCTGCCGCCTGTTTGGCCGGCGCGGAGCTTGCTGAAGCAAGAGGAACAGAAATCCCTATCGTTGAAATTCCCGAACAAATCGATGTTGCCGGACAGAAGCCTCGCATCGGTGTTTTTGTATGTAACTGTGGGATCAACATCGGAGGGATTGTGGATGTCCCGGCGGTAAAAGACTATGCCGCAACGCTTCCCAACGTTGTTTTTACGGATGATAATCTGTTTACCTGCAGCCAGGACACCCAGGATATCATCAAAGAAAAAATTATTGAGCATCAGTTAAACCGGGTGATTGTCGCATCATGCAGCCCCAAAACTCACGAGCAGATGTTTATGGAAACGCTTGAGGCGTGCGGATTAAACAAATATTTGTTTGAAATGGCAAATATTCGCAACCAGAATTCATGGATTCATTCCAAGGATCCGGAAGCAGCCACGCAAAAGGCCAAAGACCTGGTCCGCATGTCTGTGGCCCGGGCTGCCACACTCCACCCGCTACATGAAAAAAAGATTCCGGTGATTAAGAGAGCGCTGGTTATCGGCGGTGGAGTTGCCGGAATGAATGCTGCGCTGGGTCTTGCAGATCAGGGTTTTCCGGTTGTCCTCATTGAAAAAGAGGAAAGACTGGGCGGAATGGCAAACCGCCTGACCGCCACCATCGAGGGGGCGGATGTGGAAAGTTACCTGGAAGGACTGATTGAAAAGGTGACCGCCCACTCCCAAATACAGGTTTTAACCCGCTCTCTTATTGTGGGATTTTCCGGATTCAAGGGAAATTTCACCACCGAAGTTCTCGTGGGACCGGGTATGTATGAAAGAAAGATCGACCATGGCGTTGTTGTTCTGGCGACAGGAGCCACCGAATACCGCCCCAAAGAATTCCTATACGGTAAGGACCAAAGGGTCGTAACCCAGCTCGATCTTGCCAAACGTTTAAAAGAAAAAGGGGCTCAAGATTTAAACCGGGTGGTCATGATTCAGTGTGTTGGATCCAGAAACAATGAGAATCCCAACTGCTCCAGGATTTGCTGTCAGAGCGCGATCAAGAATGCCCTTCAAATTAAAAAACTTCAGCCGGATGCCCAAGTCTTTATACTTTACCGGGACATCAGGACTTATGGGCTGCTGGAGGATTACTATACCGAAGCCAGGAAACAGGGCGTACTCTTCTGCCGATTCGATCCCGAAGATCCACCCACCGTGGAATCATCTGAAGCAGGGGTGATGGTAACCTTTAAGGATCATGTGCTTGAGTCCAGCCTCCGGGTCAGTGCCGACCTTCTGGCGTTGAGCGCGGGGATGGTGGCTGAAGACACCGAAGAACTCGCTTCCATCGTCAAACTGGCCCGAAACGCAGAAGGCCACTTTATGGAGGCTCATGTCAAGTTAAGGCCGGTGGATATGGCCACGGAAGGCGTGTTTGTTTGTGGGACCGCCCACAGTCCCAAACTTTTGTCAGAATCCATCTCACAGGCACTTGCCGCTGCTTCCCGGGCAACGACGTTTCTATCCCAGCCGGAATTGACATTATCGGCGGTAACCGCACAGGTAAATGCGGATCAATGTGCGTCATGCCTCATATGCGTCCGGTCGTGCCCGTACCATGTCCCGAGGATCAATGAAGACGGTGTGAGTGAAATCGATATTGCATTATGCCATGGGTGCGGAGTTTGCGCCGCGGAATGCCCGGCAAAGGCCATCGAACTGAATTGGTATGAAGACGTTCAAATACTGAGCAAGGTTGACGCGTTACTCGAAGGCGTCATGTAGAATTGGAGTGAATCATAATTCAGTGCAAAAACAACTGGATATGTAGTTTGTGCACATAATTATAAATAGCCGAAATTGACGATTGTTGATTTATGATTGAATATTTATTGAAACGCTTCGCTCTGTTTTTTTTATAAATTGATAGAATACCTTCGATCAACAATCATCAGTAGAAAATCATCAATTTTTTGTTTTGTAAGCGTATACGAACTTAAACAATAGGATAGTGGGCGAATTCGCACCAAAGCATAGATTAGATTCAAAGGGGGTATTATGAAGGAAGATTTCAAGCCTATTATTATCGCATTTTGCTGCAGTTTCTGAGGGTACACGGCTGCGGACCTGGCAGGTTCCATGCGTTTGCAATACCCATCTGATATCAAAATCATTCTCGTCCCATGCACGGGGAAGATAGATGTCGTTCATATCCTCCATGCCTTTGAAAAGGGAGCGGACGGTGTATATGCGGTCGGTTGTATGGAAGGAGATTGTCATTATAACAGCGGCAACCTCAGAGCCCGTAAACGGGTGGAACAGGCACAAAAAATTCTGGATACCATCGGTATCGGGGGAGAACGGGCACAGATGTATAACCTTTCATCCAGCGAGGGGCCGCGTTTTGCCCAGTACGCCGTTGAAATGGAGGAAAGAATCCGAAAATTGGGGCCCAACCCCATTAAACTGGCTAAGAAAAAGGCCGCATAAAACAAATGAAGCATT
>CAZIIV010000002.1:35197-66358 GCA_964539365.1 uncultured Desulfobacteraceae bacterium
TTTTGATCTTTAATGAAAGAGAGGACTTATGATTGTCGCTGACAGAAAACCCATTGAAGAAATTATAAAGGAAGTCAAAAATCACGAAAAAATCCTCGTCCTCGGCTGTAATGAATGCGTTACGGTTTGCGAAGCAGGGGGCAAGAAAGAAGTCGGTGTTCTGGCTTCAGCCCTTAGGATGTATTTCTTAAATCAGGGACGGGAAGTCAAAATAGATGAAAAAACGCTGGAACGGCAGTGCGATCACGAATATCTGGAAGAGATTCGTGATGTCATGGATCAGTATGACGCGGTCGTTTCCCTTGCCTGCGGTGTCGGCGTCCAGTTCATGGCTGAAAAATACCACGAGTGTCCCATTTATCCCGGGGTGGATACCTGTTTTTTGGGGGCCACCGAAAAACGAGGCTTGTGGACGGAACGGTGCCAGGCCTGCGGACAGTGCATTCTGGCGCGTACCGGTGGAATCTGTCCTGTCTCCCGCTGTGCAAAGCGGATTCTTAACGGCCCGTGCGGCGGTTCTGCTAAAGGGAAATGCGAAATTAATAAAGAAATCGACTGCGCCTGGGAATTGATCATCAATCGCCTCAAGGCACTGGACAGACTTGATGATTATGAAAAAATTGATTCCATAAAAGACTGGTCCACCGACAGGGCCGGGGGACCCAGAAAAGTTGTCAGGGAGGACGTACAGGAATGAAAGCAAAAACACCAAGCAAACTGGAAAAGATTCTGGCCGCCGGCCATCTGGCGGTGACGTCGGAGTGTGGTCCCCCCAGGGGCAGTGATCCTGAAGTGATTACAGAGAAGGCAAATCTGATCAAAGATTATGTGGATGCAATCAATATCACCGACAATCAGACATCCGTAACCCGTATGTGCAGCCTGGCCGCCTGTATTCAACTGAAATTCATGGGGTTGGAGCCCGTGCTTCAGATGGTGACCCGCGATCGGAACCGGATCGCCTTGCAGAGCGATATCCTTGGTGCGGCTTCGTTTGATATATACAATATCCTCTGCCTTTCCGGAGACCACCAGAGCTTTGGAGACTGCCCCACGGGCCAAAATGTTCATGATATTGACTCCATGCAGCTCCTTCAAACCGTGAGGCTGATGCGGGACCAGGGCAAGTTCCTGGGTGGAGACGATATTAAGCGCCCTCCCGAGATGTTCGTGGGGGCAGCCGCCAACCCTTTTGCCGATCCCTTTGAAATAAGAATTCCCCGATTGGCCAAAAAAATTGCCGCGGGCGTGGAGTTTATACAAACCCAATGTATATACAACATGGAAAAATTCGAGCTCTGGTTGAAAATGGCCGGTGACCGTGGATTACTTGACAAAGTCTATATCCTTGCGGGTGTGACTCCGTTTAAATCCGCCGGAATGGCCAGATACATGAAGAATCGGGTTCCCGGCATAGAAGTGCCGGACGAACTGGTGAAAAGAATGGCGGATACACCCAAAGAAAACCAGGCCGAGGAAGGGGTCAAAATCTGCATTGAGCAGATTCAGCACTTAAAAGAAGTAAAAGGGGTTCGGGGATTTCATATCATGGCGATTGAATGGGAAGAAATGGTTCCCGAGATTGTGGAAAAATCCGGCCTATACCCCAGGCCGAGCGTGGAATGATTTTACACAGAATAACTGCCGAAAAAAGAAAAAAATCTGGAATCAAAACACTCCGGAATTACAGTAAAGGAGGTACAGTATGAGTGAAAAAAAGAGAATACTTGTGGTGGATGATGAGCCTGATTTCTGCGCCATTGTCCAGGGCCAACTGGAAAAAGAGGGCTTTGAAGTCGAGATCGCTTACAACGGCGTTGAAGGTCTGGAAAAAGTACATGCCAATCCGCCGGACGCCATTGTTCTGGATGTCATGATGCCTGAGATGGACGGATACGAGGTCTGCAGGAAGCTCAAGGGGGATGAAAAATGTGTTGACATTCCCGTGGTTCTGCTGACTGCTGTTGCATCTCATGTGACATCAACCCGCTATACCCACCGGGAAGGTATGAGTACCGAGGCGGACGACTATATTGCCAAACCCGCTTCGGCAGAAGAAATCTCGGCGAGTATCAAACGGCTTCTCGATTAGTAAAAAACCATGGGTTCACCGAAGCCCGTAATTTATGATTTTAAATTGAAGATTGACGACAGATAATCTTGGGTTTTCATCGGTCAATCTTCAATTTAAAGGAGGTGCATTATCAGTTTGTTAATTGCTATCCAAGACTTTTTGGTTTCAGGTTTCAGGTGTCAGCTAATTCGTTTCATGCTCCTGACACCTGACACCTGAAACCTGATTGCAAGGCTTTCGCTCAAAAAATGAATAAGTTAATGGGTGAAAACCATTTTAACAAATCGGTAATGCTCCCATTTAAAGGAGGGAATAATGTCATCTCAACCTATTGAGATTAAAGGAAGCAAAAAAAGCATGTTTCTGGATAAGGTAAAGGAGCTTCTTCCGGAAGGAGGAAATCTCAATCTTTGCCTGACCTGCGGCGCCTGTTCTTCAGGGTGTCCTGCCACGGGACTGGAAGATATGGATCCCAGAAAGTTTTTGCGCATGGCCGCCCTGGGCATGGACGAAGAAGTTATGAGTACGCCTTGGGTCTGGATGTGCACCATGTGTACCCGCTGCATTTATGTGTGTCCCATGAAAATAGACATCCCGCAACTGGTCTTTAACGCCCGGAACAGCTGGCCCAGGGAAGAACGGCCCAAAGGGATTATGGGATCTTGTGACATGGCATTAAGAAGCGATACCTGCAGTGCTATGGGTACGTCTGAGGACGACTTTAAATTTGTTGTAGAAGACGTGCTGGAAGAATACCGGGAAGCACAGCCTGAATTCAAGGACATGCAGGCACCTGTCAACAAGGAAGGGGCTGAGTTCTTTTTGAACCAGAACTCCAGAGAGCCCGTGACCGAACCGGACGAAATGGTCCCTCTCTGGAAAATTCTACACCTGGTGGGAGCCGACTGGACCTACGGCACCAAGGGATGGGCGGCGGAAAACTACTGTATGTTTCTGGCGGATAACGAAAGTTGGGAACATATTATAAAGGTCAAGGCCAAAGCAGTGGATGATCTCAAGTGCAAGGTCTGGCTCAACACCGAATGAGGGCACGAATTTTTTGCAGTCCGGGTCGGGCTGAAAAAATTCGACATCGAGCACAATTTTGAGTGCAAGAGCATTATCCAGTATTATGCCCAATGGATCAGGGAAGGAAAACTGAAAGTTAATTCCGATTGGAATAAAGATCTGAAAGTAAAGTTTACGGTTCAGGACCCATGCCAGCTGGTTCGCAAGAGTTTGGGTGACCCGGTGGCAGACGACCTTCGCTATGTTGTTAAAGCCGTTGTGGGCGAGGAAAATTTTGTAGAGATGGCGCCCAACAAGTCCAACAACTACTGCTGTGGCGGAGGCGGCGGATTCCTTCAGTCCGGATTTCCCGAAGCCAGACGCGAATACGGCAAACGCAAATTTGAGCAAATAATGGCGACAGGAGCGGATTACTGTATTACGCCATGCCATAACTGCCACGCACAGATTCATGATTTGCATGAACATTATGGGGGGAAATACCATACGACTCATTTATGGACCTTAATTTGTCTTTCTTTAGGGATTCTCGGACCCAATGAACGGGAGTACCTTGGAGACGATCTCAAGGAAGTTATGATTTTTCATCCAGAGACCGAGATGTAGAAGGCGCATTTTGCAACTAACGAGTTTTAATCATACAATCGGCAAATCAATTTTCACATGCAGGTTTATTGCGTATTCGGTGATGAACGGGTTATGCGTTCAAAATCTCCCACCATATTTTCGGCTGTACTTGAGCGGCTCGGGATAAAGGGACAATATGTGCCGTTTAAAATTGCTCCCGGGCAGATCGGTCAGGCAGTGAAAAGCATTAAGGTTCTGAACATCTCCGGTGCGAATGTCGCGACTCCTTATAAAGAAGACGTCATACCCCATTTAGATGTTCTCTCAGAAGGAGCGAATATTATCGGTTCGGTGAACACAATTGTACGAAACGGAGATATTCTCAAAGGTTACAATACCATCGCCATTGGGTTTATGGACGCTTTAAATGATGCAGGGTATGATGTGGAAGGCAAGTCGGCCCTTGTTTTGGGTACGGGCGGAGCGGCCAGGGCAATTGTCTTTATTTTAAACTGGCTGCGAACACGCTCTGTTTTCGTTTCCGGCCGTAACCCGGAAAAAATCAGAAATATTGTAGATTGTTTTGGCGGCAAGGCCATACGGCTGTATGATCTTGAGAACAAACCGTTGGCCGTGAACATCGTGGTGAATGCCACCTCTGTTTCAAGTCCTGAAGATTCGCCGGAAATGGCGTCATTGCTTGAAAGTTTCGAGGTAAAGGCTTGTGAATTAGTTATTGATCTGAATTATGGTCGAAGTGATAATTTCTGGCGGGATTTGGCCCGGCGCAAAAGGGTACCGTTTATGGATGGTCTATCCACACTTGCATATCAGTCCAGACGTTCGCTGACCCTATGGTCAGGTATTCAGGCGCCTCCGGATGAATTTTTGAAGGCGATTGATAAAAATTTATAACGTGAGATCACTTAAAATCCTGATACACATCTGCTTTGAGACCGGTGTAAATCAAGGCCGTTTGTAAACGCTGATCCTTGTCTATTGACAAACCGTGGCTTCGAGGCCCTTTTTTTAGGTGTCAGGTGTCAGGTGTCAGGTATCAGCAAATTCGTTTCTTACTCCTGACACCTGATTACAAGGCTTTCGCTCAAAAAATGAATAAGTTAATGTGTGATAACCATTTTAACAAATCGGTAATGCTCCCTATCCTGGGGTCTTGGCTTTAATCGGGAGAAGAACCGTAAATTCTGTTCCCTTGCCGGGAACGCTCTCCACATCAATAAGCCCGCCCATTGAATCTATAAGCCCTTTTACAATAGGCAGTCCAAGGCCGGTTCCGGTAATGTATCTGGTCTTTTCGTCTTTGACCCTGTAAAATCTTTCAAAAATCTTATCCAGATATTTGTCTGCTATACCAAATCCGTTATCTTTAACTTTTACACGTACGTTGATTCCGGCCATATCAACTTTCACCTCGATTTTTCCGCCTTCCTGAGTGTAATTAACGGCATTGGTGATAAGATTCCCAAAGATGCTTTCCAGGGCAATGGGATCGGCCGTAAGCTCGGGAAGTTGTTCTTTTGGAAGTTCAAGCGAAACAGACTGGTTCTTTTTTTTTGCCCCGGATTTTAAAAAATCTACTATATTTGCAAGGAGATCTTCGATCCGGACCGGTTGGGGCTCATGGCAGATAATCCCTTCCTCGATACGGGAAAGATCCAGAAGATCACCGATCAACGCAATCAATTCTTTTGTTTTTTCTTTGGCACGGGCAAGTATATGCTGGTCTTGTGAATCGTTTTCACCGACCATATCCCTGATTACCAGCGCAAGTTGCTCGTGGATTGTTGAAAGTGGTGATCGCAGTTCATGGGAGACCTTTGCCACAAATTCCGATTTAAGCTGATCCAAAAGCTTCAGGGCGGTAATGTCAACAACATTTAGAACTGCTCCAAGGCATTCCTTTCTCTCACCCAAGACCGGCTGTCCGGTTGCCATGAAATATTTTTCATCTGAAAGAGAAAACTCATAATCAGGAATATCATCGTAGTCTATATGCTTCCCCTGCGAGATTTCCGTTACAAGAGTGCAAAGTTTTTTATCCGGAACATAGTCTTCTATGGGGTTACCGGTTTTCAGGGCGGGGTCAAGATCAAGAAGCTGTCTGAACGCAGGATTCATCAAGACCACCCGGCTCTTGGAATTTGTCACAACCACCCCGCTGGGAAAAGATTCTAAAATAGTATGTATCCGGCTTTTCTCCGTATCCAGATCAGACAGCGTCCGTCTTCTTTCTTCCTCCAGCTTTTCAGCTTCCCGTCTGAGGCTGATTTTTTCCCAGGCGCGATTCACCACGATACGCAGCTGATCCGGCTCAAAGGGTTTGGAAATAAAATCGTAAGCGCCCCGCTTCATGGCTTCAATGGCTGTTTCTACCGTGGCATATCCGGTGATCACAATGACCTGAATTGTTTCATCTATTACACGAATGTGTTTGAGGACTTCCAGTCCGTCCATGCCCGGCATCTTTAAATCCAGAAGCACAATGGAGGCGTTTTCCTTTTCCAGTAATGCCAGACCCTCATCACCGCGCGATGCCTTCAGAACCTGAAAACCGATTCGGTTAAGAATTCGTTCGGATGCATCCCGGATATCCGCTTCATCGTCCACAACCAATACTGTGGCGTCAGGTGTTATCTCCACTTTCTTCTCCTTGGTTTTCCATGTCTGCAACGGGAAACTCAATAAAAAATGTCGTTCCTTTTCCCAGCGTGCTTTTTGCCATGATATTGCCGCCGTGATTTTCCACAATACGATACGCCAGGCTCAGACCCAGCCCGGTCCCTTTTCCCTCTTCCTTGGTGGTGAAAAACTGCTCAAAAATTCGGGGAAGAATCTCTTCGGGTATTCCGATACCGGTGTCGGAAATCTCGATACAAATTTTATCTCGTTCCGGTAAAAGACTGCTTTTTACCGTGAGTTTTCCTTGTCCTTCCATGGCCTGGGCGGCATTGAGAATGATATTCATAAATAAGTGGTTCAATTGTTGAATATCAGCCTGTACCGGGGGAAGTAACGCGTTCAGATCTTTTACGATATCTATATTCTGGAACAGGGCTTGGTTTTCGAGTAAAAACAAGGTTCGGGAAACCACCTCGTTGATATCATGGGGTCGCATTAAATGGCGGGTCTGTCGCGTGAACTCCAACAGTTCCTTCACCGTATCCCGGCATCTTTGGGCATCCTTCAGAATGCGGTTTAAGTCTTCTTTGGCACTCTCTTCCAGGTCATATTCTTCCTGGATGAGCCTGGCAAACAGCGTAATTCCACCCAGAGGGTTGTTTAATTGGTGGGCAACTCCTGCTGCCAGTTTTCCCAGGGAAGACATCTTTTCCGCCTGCAGGAGCTGAAGCTGGGTTTTTTGCAACTCATCTTTCATTCGAAGCTGTTCGCGAAGATCATGAAAAAACCCGATGGTTGCCACTTCCCGGCCCTTTTCATAAATGATGGAGGCATTCAGCTTAATGGGGATGATTTCACCGTTTTTAGTTATAACATCTGTCAGATATGATATGAGTTTTCCTTTTCCGCCGTACTCTTCACTTCTGAGGTTTCGCATAACCTCTAATGCCTGATTGCCGGGGTAAATATCCCGAACATTGAGACTGTTCAGCGCTTCATCTTCAGTGTATCCGAAAACCTTACTGGCCGGATCATTGAAAATGAGAATTTTGCCTTTTTTATCCGCGGCAATAACGCAATCCACAGAGCTGAAAATAAGATTTCGCAAAAAGGCATTGGAGCGGTTCAACTTCTCTTCGAGTCCTCCTCGGGTGGGGAGATCAAAATCCATGCTTACGAAGGCTTCAATGTCATCCCCTGAAAAGATTGGATACGCAAAATAACACGGCATTTCATCCAAATCCAAAGAGTTTCCCTGTTTGGGCGTTAAAGCGGGTCTTCTTTTCTTTTTAGCCTCTTTTATCGAACAATTATTACAGGGCGAAGAACGGCCATATAAAACTTTGTAACAGTCTTTCCCGATAATTTCAGCCTCCGCTATTCCATTAAGTCGCGAGCTTGACGCCAGGATTTTGTATTCCGGAGAAATTACCATGAACCGTCTGTTGAACGCGGCAATAGCCTTGAGTAAATAATCTTTTTCTGTGTTTTTGTCCATACCACGCTCCGTATCGGCATATTTAAAAATTCCGAGGGATTGTGCCGAACCCTTTAATAATCAATCATAACCCCCATCGGAAGTCAACCGAGTATTCACATTTTTTACCTCGACAAAAACTGATATTTTCGGAGTGTTGTGAAAAGGTTAGAAAATTTGTCAGAGTTACTTGCAGACGGGTTTTCGGCAAAAGATAAACAGAATTCACACCACTATGGAACGTAAAATAATGGAAAAGTTGGTTTCGGCTTGACCGGTTTGAAATTGAGCGATATATATTCGGTGGAGTTAGATTATGAAAGCAAAGAATAAAAAAAGAACCTATCGTACGGGGAAATTGCCTTTTTTGACCAATGTGATCGCCCATACCGTTAATCTGGCGATCGTGGGCGGAGGCAGAGCCTGTAAATACTTCCTAGAGCTTCTCTATGATGAACGCTTTCCTTTTCTGGACATTAACATCGTGGGTGTCTGCGACATCAACCCGGAGGCAGAAGGATTTGTTCTGGCCAAAAAGCTGGGAATATATACCACAAATAACTTTGAGGATCTTTTTAAGATCAAACAGCTGGACAGCATTCTTGAGCTTACCGGCAGCCAGGAGGTCCTGCTGGAGATCATACGAATCAGACCCAAAGGTGTCGGAGTTCTGGAACACAACATCGGAAGGTTGTTAAGAAATTTTTTCAAGATTGACCAGCGGCTGCAAGTAACAGAGCATCAATTGATTGTTGAAAAGATGTTTTCAGATTTTCTTATCCAGCAAAGCACTGCTGCAATAATGATTTTAAATACAGATTTTACAATTGCTGAAACAAATGAAGCGTATTTAAAGATGGTCAACAAGTCCAAAGAAGAGGTTGTCGGAGCTTATTGTTATAAAATTTCTTATGGACTTAGTGCTCCCTGTTCGAGCTGCAGACCCGAGATGAAATGCCCCATGGTGGAAACTCTGAGAACAGGAATATCTTCTTACGTTCTGCACGAGTATCCCGGTTCTGGAGATCGACCCTCGTTCTATAATATCGTTACATATCCTTTAAGAAATGAAAGTGGTGAAATATTTAAGATTATCGAAATATTCAGGGATATTACAGAGGAATTTTCACATCGATGGGATATTCGGGTCAAGGAGTTAAAGTCTGATCTTCAAAAACTGATTCAGGAAGATCGAATGATCTCTCTGGGAAAACTGGCGGCCAGTTGCGCCCACGAAATTAACAATCCCATTCAGGGATTATTAACGTTCAGCCATTTAATGCAGGAAATCCTTGCTGAAGGCGATCCCAGTTCTGACGACCTGGAACAGTTTAAAAAACATCTTGCGTTCATGTCCAAAGAATTGGAACGATGCGGTGAAATCGTTTCAGGCCTCCTCTCGTTTTCCCATGAATATAGCCTGGAATATAAGAACCTGGAATATAAGGATATAGATTTTAACGAAATTCTCGAAGACGTCTTCACATTGACTCGACATAAGATGAAACTCCAAAACATTCAACTCATACCCAACCTGTCTCCAAAACCCTTGCGTGCAAAAGGCGATGCCAACCAATTGCAGCAATGCTTTCTGAACCTGATTTTCAATGCGATCTCGGCCATGCCAAAAGGGGGGGAACTCCATGTGCTTTCCAAATTTGACGGTGACAACAAAAATGCTTGTATAGAAATCCGCGACACCGGATACGGAATCCCCGAGGAAACCCTTGATCACATTTATGATCCATTTTTCACGACAAAGGAAGCAGGGGAAGCCACCGGACTTGGACTGTCTATCGTCTATGGAGTCACAAAGAATCATGGCGGTAGCATTAAAGTAAACACCAAGGTAGGAGAGGGGACATCATTTATTTTAAATTTTCCAACCCATTAACCTCTTGAGTCATGTGATGGAGAAAGCCTATGGATGAAAAGATGAGCATCATGGTTGTGGATGATGAAGAAATCGTCCGGGAATCCCTTTTCCACTGGTTTAAAAAATACGGCCATGTGGTTGAAACCGCATCGTCGGGATTTGAGGCTTTGGATAAATTGGAAAAGCACCCTTTTCAGCTGTTGTTTGTGGATATAAAAATGCCCGGAATGGATGGCATAGAACTGCTGGAAAAGGTAAAGACAGAATATCCTGATACCATCGTTATCATTATCACTGCGTATGGATCTATTGAATCGGCGGTAAAAGCCATGCGAATCGGGGCCAGCGACTACCTGCTTAAGCCCTTCAAGCCGGATCAGCTTGCTCTGGTGATGGAAAGAGCATCGCATCAAAAGAGACTTTTATTCGAGCACGACTATCTGAAAGGACGTTTGGAGAAAATTACCCGTTTTGATAACATTATCGGACAGTCTCCTGCCATGGAGCAAATTTTTGACCTGATCCCGGAGGTTGCCCAGAGCGACTCTTCTGTATTGTTGATCGGAGAAACCGGTACCGGGAAGGAGTTGATTGCAAAAGCCATACATGCAAAAAGCCGTCGAGTCCATCTTCCCTTTATTGCGATTAACTGTGGTGCGCTACCGGATACTCTGCTGGAAAGCGAGCTTTTTGGACATCAGAAAGGGGTGTTCACCGGAGCAACCCATGCCCGCAAGGGGTTTCTGCAAGTGGTTTCAGGGGGGACCCTGTTCCTTGACGAAATTGGAGAGATCAGTCCGAAAATGCAGATCGATCTGCTGCGCGTTCTTGAAGAAAAGAAGATCACCAGTATCGGGAGCAGAGAGCCTGTTGATGTAGATTTTCGACTCATTTCAGCCACCAGCCAGGATTTGGGAAAAGGAATTACGGACGGCTCTTTCAGGGAGGATTTTTTTTACCGAATTAACGTCATCATGATCGAAATCCCTCCGTTAAAGAAAAGAAAAGAGGACATTCCCTTATTGATTCAGCATTTTCTCGAAAAGTACGGACATGAAACCACAAAACAGGTCGATCGCGTGACTCGAGATGCAACGGAACTCTTAAAACGCTATGATTGGCCGGGAAATGTCAGGGAACTGGAAAATGCCGTTGAAAGAGCCGTGGTGCTTTCTCAATCCCGGACACTCGGGATTAAGGATTTTGCTTTCCTTCAATCCTCTCCCGCGCCCTTATCGAGACCTCAATCCCTTCAAGAGGTTGAAAAGCAGCATATTCAACAGATCCTTGAAGAATACAACTGGAATGTGTCTCAGGCATCCAAAGCCCTGAAAATCAACCGGGTAACTTTGCATAAAAAGATCAAACGGTTTAATTTGGAAAGGGGGGCTTAACCCGAATTTTTCATGAGGTTACAGAAAAAACCGGTGGGCGTGGTTCCACTTGGAGAAGTTCCCGAGATTGCCTTAAAGGTTATCGCGGCCCATATCTCCGGCTATTATAAACTTTCCGTGCAGATTTTGCCCCCGTTGGGACATCCTGAATATGCTTTTGATAAACGGCGGTTTCAGTACGATGTGGGCATTATTCTTAAAGCATTCGAGTCTATCAAGTTTAAAGACCATGAGAAAGTCATCGGTGTTCTTAATCTGGACCTCTTTGTTCCCATTTTTACTTATGTGTTCGGCGAGGCCAAACAGGGGGGAAAATTCGCACTGGTCTCCCTGTTCAGACTGAGCAAAAATTCAGATGGCTCTCCTTGCCCATCGTCACTTATTTTTGAAAGGGCGGCGAAAGTTGCTCTGCATGAGTTGGGCCATCTTTTTAATCTTCTCCATTGCCGGGAAAAAAACTGCCTTATGCATTTCTCAGGAGGAATCCAAGACCTGGACAACACCCCGATTTATCTTTGCAGGTACTGCTCCACTTATTTTAACGATCATCTTATTCGTCTAAATCTTCTCGGTTCTGAGGAAGGTCTTTGCCAGTAATTCCCATCCCAGCTCGGGGAAATTACCGAACACGTCGCCAATAGGCTGACCGCCTGTGGCGGCCAGTTGTTCATATTCCGGTCCTATGAGATTCAACAGTTTCTGGCTCTCTTGTTCCATCCACTGGATACTCTCATTGCCATAATAGAGCCCCTTTAGATTTCTTTTCGGCATATCCGGTTCCAGAATATACAGCCATCCCTCATGGTAAGGATCCTCATGGGCAATTTCGGGATGCTCCCGAACCTTGTGATTCACCGCCAGAACCGTACCGGTTACCGGGGACAATGCTGCGGCTTTATGCTTTTCACGGCCGAAGGTCAATCCCACCTGATCTTTTGTCAAAGTGGTTCCCAGAGGCGGAAGGGCAAGAAACTCCAGTCCACCGAATAGTTTTACCAAAAAATCATCAAAGCCCACCCGGAGTCTCCCGCCATGGTCGAAACGAGCCCAATTGTGGCCCATATGATAATAATAGCCGTCGGCCATTCGATACCCCGACGCTAAATTGTAGCCGGGCGGATTGTGAAGTTGCTCAAAATCGAGTTCATCCAGCATTTGGTCAAACGTACAGTGAAAACATTCGTAGTTCATGGGGCAGATCTTCGGAGCATCGATACGTCCGGTTAAATAATGCCGGCACGGCCGCTCCGATCCCTGATACCTTGTTTTCAAATGCTCAACCCACGCGGGTTCTTTTCGATCTGTTCCGGTCTGTCGGCCGGACTCCATTGTTCGCCGCATCCCCTTGTCAAAGGGGCAATTGTAGCAATCATAGGCATTATCACATAACCGGAAATTGACAATCCCGGCCTTCATCCAAATACATTCATCTTCAACCACCTGGAATCCCATCACACGCTTGCGTTTCCCTTTTTGATCCTTGGCTCTTATCGTTTTCATTTCAGCGGCCTCCTCTCACGTTAACGGATAATCCATCTTGATTTTTATAATAGCAATAAGAATGCCACATATGAGCAGACAGGCTTTTTTTGAGATTTCTGCCTGAAATCATTGCGTTTTTTTTAATACTTATTCGCTGAATTAAAAAAAGAGGAGTTACGGGAAGAAACAAATATGATTAATTCGGCTACACATTAAAGCAATGTGACGGGGATAATATTGTATTTATATTTAATATCAATCAGTTATATGACTGTAGCTTTTTATGCAACAACTGTAGCAATTGTTTACACAAGATCAATATGTCTACTAACATTTTCGTTACAGCAAGATCAGATTTCAGCAGAATTCCTTTGGCCTTTCAGATGTAAAGAGCAATTTCCTTTCCGGTTATGTTCTTTCTTCAAGTTTAGGCGTCGTTTTGATTACCTCTCGGGGTTGGTTGCTACCCATGCTCTAATTTTATTCATATTGATGTTGGACCGATTAGATACTGGCAATATTCGGGATGGAAAATATTTTTTTACTGAATTTTCTTCGTATAATACTTTTGGAAAAGTCGCTTTCTCGCTAAGAGCAATATTCAACCGGCGGTCCCTTCCATATATGTCATCTCTAAAGTTGATAATTCCATTTTTGTCGACCCAGGCTGTCCAGTAAAGAATATAAATTTTTATGGGGTTTGATAATAATATTATTTTGTTCTTTTTGCGGTTGACCGCAGCAACTAATTTTTCGAGACTCCATTTTGAATTATTCTGCAAAAGGTAAGCTGCAAGTTCTACGGGTTTTTCAATGCGGATACAACCGGAGCTAAAGGTGCGTCGTTTCATATTAAATAAGTTGTGAGCCGGGGTATCGTGTAAATATATACTGAACTCATTTGGAAAAACAAATTTTATTCGTCCAAGGGCATTTGAGTTCGCCGGATCCTGGCGGAGCTTATAGGCAAAATTTTTCTTGGTTAACTTACCCCAGTCAATAGATTCAGGGTTCAGCTCCCTTGCATCTTCTTCCCAGTTTTCAAAAACCCTGATGTTATGATCAGCTAAGTAGCAAGGGTTTTTTTTAATACAGGGTAATATGTCATTCAGGGCAATTTTGTGGGGAATATTCCAATAAGGATTCAATTCAAGATATGTTATTTTTCGTGATAAAACAGGAGTGGGTCGCTTTATTTTTCCTACGATGGCTCTAATGGATTTTATTGTTTGTTCATTTTCAACCACGCTGAGTTTAAAATCGGCTGTATTAACCGTGAGATGGCAGTTCCCTAAGTCTTGAGGAAGCCAGCGCCAGCGTTCCATATTTAATCTGATTTGTCTAATACGATCTTCCACCGGAACGTTTAGTGCGAATCGTGTCTTTCGACCCACAATTCCATCAACTTTAAGCCCGTGTCTTGCCTGGAACCTTCTGACTCCATCTTCCAAGACTTCATCAAAGTAGTCATGATTGCTATTGGTTGAGTCTGTCAGATCACCTGAGATGATCAGGCGTGATCGTAAAGCGGCAACCCGTGTTCCATAATCGCCTTTCCGCAGTTTCTCCCCGGCAGGTACTTCATGCCAGCAACCCGATTTTTTTATCTTTTCGTATTTTAATAATGCTTGTTTTAACCTTAGATATCCGGAATGATGGGGTTGCAGAGCGTCAACAAATCCTTCTATCTTGTCATCATACAAAACAGCCCGAAAAATTTTTCCCAGCTTTCTCTTTGTTTTTTTTATATACCAATTCAAATGATTGGAATAAGGATCTACGATCCCTTCTGACAGGTGAAATCCATATGAAAAAAAAGCATCGGTTAAGAGTAATTCAAGTTCTGCTATCTTTGCATGTTCAGGCGTATGTGATATTATACTGAGCGTAATATCAGACACTAAGCTTAAAATATCTTTCTGATGATAGGTTTCCGAATGGAGTCCTTCATGCTCTGCTTCAATAATAGTTTTTATGAGAACTATCGCCTTGGTTTTCAACCCATCTTTTGCCACCCATACCGGTTTAACTTCCCGATGAAGATAAAACGCGAGAAGTAGTGTTGGATTGCAAATCAGTGTGGTTTTAGGGTCTATTTTATTTTGGATGATCAGGGAACCAAGCAGCGATATCAAACACTCACGCACCTCATCCGTAAAATTGAAACGATTATGGTTCTCCGTATGTTGCATGGGAATATTTATCAGGCTTTGATAAAAATTGTCAATGAATCCGAAGGGATTGTTGCATCTAATCAAGGAAAAAGAACCGGGAGTTTTGGTACTGCCAGAAAAATCAATATGATCATTTTGTTTCTTTTTAGCAAATGGAAACGAATAAATGGTTAGTGAATATTTATCCAAGTGATCGTTCAAATTCAGGGAATAACCATTTCCGAATAAGAGCAAAATGCTTCCCGATAAAATGAATATAAGTACCGATGGCTTCATATTTTCCTCGCCCAAATACCCTTTACAAAAAAAACAGCAAATATGATGCCAGAATATAAATGAGACAAGTAATGTTCTGTGTCCAATATTTGTTTAATTTCTGTTCAAATATTGATACCAACTGTCCAATATTTAAACAGCCCTTCTGTTCAGATTCTAAACAGTTTGACGGTTGGATGACAACAAAAAATTTAAACTCGAACTTCAATTTTGCCCTGTTTTATCCAGCAACTGGCAACCAGTAAAGAGTAGCCATTACCCCATCTTAATTGGCATAATTATTGCTGTACTACTAATTGAATTGATGGGTAACTAAAGACCTCGAGTGGACAGGAGGGTTACAATGCATAAAGTTGTTCTCTTAACAGATCGTCCCGAAGAATGTGAAACCCTGATATCATGCCTTAAGATACTGTTTCCCGAGTGCGAGGTTCAGGTTCAGCCAAAGCGGGCAGCCAGGTTGCAGCGTACGCCTTTGGCCTTAGAACCTTGCACATCTAAAAAATAATATCGGAAAACAGTGGGTTATGGCTAAAAAGCAGTGACAAATGACCAAGGTAAGGAGGGCACCAGCGATAAGGAGGAGAACAATGGCATCGAACTTTAGAATTTATTGTCATCAAAACAGGGACAACCTCCATCTTAAGCTTACGGGAGACTTTGACGGGTCATCAGCGTATGAACTGATCAATACCTTAAAAAAATATCGCGGCATTGTCGGAAGAATTTTTATTCATACATGCTTTCTTTCTTCAGTTTGTTCTTTTGGTCTGGATATATTTCGAAAAAGTTACACGATTAAAAAACTTTCGCGGATGCTGACCTTTACCGGTAACTATGCGAATAAATTGGCTCCTCATGGGAGTATTTCTCTAAAACACAAATCCGAGGTGTTTCATGACAACGATAATCGGTACCATATCAAAAAAGCTCAAGGACAGAGGACTGATCCCCGTCGAAATAAACCGGCTTATAAAAGATGTGGCTAATGTAATGAGCAGTGGAAAGTATTCTACACCGGTTTGCGTTAAGCAGAATTTGGAGCGTCTGGGATGGGAAGGTTATGTTTTAGATAATAATATACTGGAACTTATTGCTTTATTCCTTAGCGATCAGAAAAGGAGGTTTAGATGAAAGTATTAAAATTCTTCTCGTTCGCAATATTTTTTTTAAGTGTTGTTTTTTTATTTGCTTCCCCAAACACTGCCGGAAAAATCGATAAATTTACGGCCATCGATTACCCTATGCTTTTCTTAAGTACGTTTACGGGCACTGCAATAATATGGGTTTTGCCCCGGCCGGTAAAGATATTTCCTTCAACTACAGCAATGTAAAGTTCGTTATCATACATAAAAATGGATTGGACCGGCCCCTGGAACTTAGTGGTCAGCAACCTGAAGGCGTATGTTCCGTTACCGGGACAAAGGAGGCCAAGTCCTCCGTTTTTAGATCTGCCGCCTACAATGCTCCAGATACCGGTCTGGTTGGCGGGTACGACTGCAAAAAGGACATGATCTGAGCTAAACAAGGCCGACTGAGGCCATACCGGTACATCTTTAGGTGGGTTGGATTCATTGACAATGTCGTCAATAAGCATGATTTTTACGGGGTCAAAACGTGTGGGCGATTCCCATTTCTGTTTGTTGGCTTCATATACAACCAGCTTTCCTCCAGGATTATAGAAAGCTGTTTCTTTAATTTTGTTTTTGTCCAGGTCAGCCATAATCGATCCAAGTAAATTGAAACCCGAGGGAGTATCGATGGGGTCCTGTTGCGTAATTCTGCCTGAATCATTCATGGAAAGGCGGAAAACTCTTGAACCGAAAAAATTCTCCACATCAAAGTCCTGCCCGATTAATGATTCATTAACACCGTTTCCGTTCATATCCAGAAATTCCAGAATATAGTCGATGTTCTTTGCAAGGACGGCAAATCCATCTTTTGTAAATTTGAGAAGTTGCGATTCCATACCTTCGCCCTCAACATAAATGTTAAGAGCTATGAGTCCGTTGGACTCCAATGACATATTAACCACATCACCAAAACCTTTATAGTCGTACTGATATTTTTCCCCGGTTCCGACGCCCCGGGCATAGAGGGTTTTATTGCTGAGGTAAATGAAATAGGGTCTTTTTGTTCCATCAGCTTCTAAAATTCCCACGCTGTCGACGATATGGTTGATGCTGGTGACGGCCCTGTAATTTTTTATTTTCAGACTTGTACTCAGACCAGGAATCATTACTCCCAGGGGGGTGGTGACGGTTTCTTGCTTGTGGTCGCCTTCTTTTGTTTCAATTACGGGTAGTGTGGATTGGGCAGGCGGAGGTTGGGGAAGGCTTCGGGAAGAGGTCAATTCATCATATATCGACAAT
Source organism: uncultured Desulfobacteraceae bacterium (assembly GCA_964539365.1). Taxonomy (GTDB): domain Bacteria; phylum Desulfobacterota; class Desulfobacteria; order Desulfobacterales; family UBA11574; genus S5133MH16. Next base: position 52,559 of record CAZIIV010000002.1, read on the forward strand.
ATCTCACCCCCACTCCAGATAGTGATTCTTTCCTTATCCGCAACGATCACCACACCTTCAGGAAGTTGCGTGACATCAGCGGAGTTTTCAATGCTCCGGTATCCCTGCCAGTCAAGTGAGGGAAGCATGGCCCTGATCAGTTCATACAGTCGGAACGAGAACCCGTTAACATCGTAAAACATGGTTTTGATGTCGCGGTAGCGTATTGCCGTGATTCCTGATTTAATATTACAGGATTCTTTAAAGCACTTAACTGATATTTCCGAAAAGTATTTTTCCACTCCTGTAACTTTGCCAATCGCAAGAGGTGCAGGCAAAACACCGAGTTTTTTGCCTGTGACGGGTTCAATGACCTGCTCATCCGTGGAATACACGGTCCAAAGATTGCCCTTCTTGATGCCATGGATAGTACCCATATTAATAAGGTATCGTCCGTGGGATGCTTTAATTACCTTGGCTTCCAGGGTGCCAAGCTCTTCCACAATTTCGCCCAGAGTGATTTTTTCGGCATAAACAATGTTCAAACAAAGAGAGAGAAAAAGTATTGCTGATAAAACAGTAACACGCATAAAAAGCTTGTTCAAAACCATACCTCCTGGAATTTTTTAAATATTCAAAGGCAATTGACTCGGAATTTAGGAATTAAACTATAGGGTTGCAAGAGAGCTTAGTCAAGAAGAAACTGGGCGGATGCCAACAATAGCATTAATAGCATTTCAAGATGTCAGGTTTTAAAATTTGGTTTCGGTTTGATTATCATTCGTTTATATGACGACAGCCACCGCTTCTTTGGCAAGATCGAGAAACGCCTGGGGAAAGGTTCCAAGATAAAGAATGATCCCGATGAAGAAAATCCCTAAAAGGGTGGCGGAAAACCTCAAGCGGATTTTCGGCATGGGGGACGGAACGCTGGAATAGGCCGCCCGTACCATCTTCAAATAGTAAAATACCGCAACACCGGTATTGATGACCGCCAGAATGACCAGCGCATACATGTCCTTCTTAATGGCAGCGGTAAACAGAAAAAGCTTTCCCGTAAACCCGATGGTGGGGGGGATACCGGCCATGCCGAAGGCGCCCACGGCCAGGGTGAAGGCCAGAAGAGGCGACCGCTTGTACAGCCCCTTAAAGTCATCAAAACGGATGTTTTCCCCGTTGGGAGCCAGGTTGTAGATGACGAAGAAACAGGCCAGATTCATCACCAGATAACCGGCGATATAATAAATGCCGGAGACAAACCCGAGTTCGGTGGCACAAACCAGACCCACCATGATATAACCCGCGTGGGCGATACTGGAGTATGCCAGAAGACGCTTGATATCATTCTGGACCAGTGCCGATAGATTTCCAAAGGTCATGGAGAGCATGGCAAGGACGGTCAGGACCCAGGCAAACTGTGCCGAATCCACGCCCGCCAAAAAAATCAGCCGGATCAACAGGGCGACGGCTCCTACCTTGGGAAGGGTGGCCACAAAACTCGAGGTCTCGTTGGCCGCTCCCTCATACACGTCCGGGGCCCAGAAGTGCATGGGAAAAAGCGCCAGCTTGTAAAAAAAGCCGCAAAGCAGCATCACCAGACCGATCATGATGAGCGGCTGTTGCAACATCATACCCGGGATAATGGTGACCAGATCGGCGAGATAGGTGGTGTGGGTCATGCCGAAGATATAGCTGATCCCGTAAAGGGAGATGCCCGAGGCCGCCGCACCGAACAGCACGTACTTGATCCCGGCTTCCATGGGCTTTCGGTACGCTCCGTGTTTGCGGAAGGGAATGATGATAAAAAGAGCAAAAGAGGCGATCTCCAGACACAGGATGATGGTAATCAGTTCCACCGCGCTGCTCATGCAGGCCAGACCGAACGCACTCAGGGTAAGGAACAGATAATATTCGGGTTTAAGGGAGGTCCCGATGCCGGACAGCCCCTCTCCCAGATAAATCACGATAAACAGCCCCAAGGTGATGATGACCTTGAATAGTTGTGAAAACGCATCAATGCGGTACGCGTCAAAGAAAAGGGTGCCGTTTTGTCCATACGTATAAACGGATGCGGCCACGGCCAGCGCGGACAAAAACAGCCCCATGCCTTGCAGTTGCTTCTGGTTGGGCTTTGCCAATGACACCGAAAAAAAGACCAGAATCATAAGGCTCAACGCCAGTTCGGGTAGAAACAGGTTCATTCGATAATTTTTAAAAACTCCTTTTTACGCATCTATTAATGATGAAACGCTAACAGGGTCTTAACCATCTCGCCCAGTCCGTTCAGGACCGCATGATGCCCGGCCGGAGACGTCTGCATGCCGGACTCCACCTGCTTGAGCAAATGGGCGGTGCTGGCATCCATCACTTTCAGCAAGGGGGTAGGATGAAATCCGATCCAAAACACAAAAACGGCCAGAAACATCAGGGTTGCCGTCTCCCGGAAATTCAGGTCAAACAGCTCCGACCGGGTTCCGGGATGGTGGTGCCCGTCCGAATCCGCCCAGACCATTTTTTGAACCAGCCGGAGCATGTAGGCCGCTGCCAGGATGGCGCCCACCACGGCAAACCCGCCCACGATTTTGTACTTAGTGAAACAGGCAATAAGCACCAGCAATTCTCCCACAAAGCTGTTGGTTCCCGGAAATGCCAGGGACGACAGAGAAAAAATCACCAGAAAGCTCACATATATGGGCATCAGCATCCCCAGGGCGGAATTGTCTGAAATCTCTCTGCTGTGGGTCCGCTCATAGATCATCCCCACCAGGATAAAGAGCGCGCCCGTGGTGATGCCGTGGTTGACCATCTGCAAAATCGCGCCCTTGATTCCCACATTGTTGAGAAGAAAAATTCCCAGAGTCACAAACCCCATATGACCCACACTGGAGTAGGCAATCAGCCGTTTGACATCGCTCTGGCCCAGGGCAAGATACCCGCCGAAAATAATGGACATTATTGAAACCGCAATCAAATAGGGCATGCAGGCAACCGTGGCCGCGGGCGCCATGGGAAGGCAGAACCGCAAAAACCCGTACCCGCCCATTTTAAGCAGGATACTTGCCAGAATAACGCTTCCCGCCGTGGGCGCCTCCACATGGGCTGCGGGTAGCCAGGTATGCACGGGAAACATGGGAACCTTTATGGCAAAGGCCAGGGTAAAAGCCAAAAAGATCCATATCTGGTAACTGAAACTATATTGATGTGTCATTAACTCGGGGATAAAAAACGTGCCCGTGGTCACGTAAAGCGCAATGATGGCCACAAACAAAAATATGCTTCCGATCAACGTGTATAGAAAAAATTTAATGGAGGCATAGTCTTTGCGCGGTCCGCCCCAGACCGCGATAATCAGATACATGGGAACCAGCATAGCTTCCCAGAAAATGAAAAACAAAACCATGTTCAGACTGATAAACACCCCGATCATGGCGGCTTCGATAAAGAGCAACACAAAGATAAACTCTTTAAATCGCTCCTGTATGTAACTCCATGAGCAAAGGACGCACAGCGGCATCACCAGACAGGTGAGAAGCACCAGCAAAACGCTGATGCCGTCCACCCCTAATACATAGCCGATATCTAAAAATGGAATCCAGTCTCTAGACTCCGCAAACTGATAGTTTGCCGTTGTCAGATCAAAAGAAAAAAACAAGGGTAATGACAGCACCGCGGTGACCACCGTCACCAGCAAGCCCCAGATTTTCAGGTTCCGGTCCCCCCGTATCCCAAGGGTGATAAATGCCCCGAACAACGGAACCGCCACCAGAACCGTCAGGATAGGATACCCTAAGGTATTATAAATCAAATAGTGTTCCATACACGAGTTGCCCTCAATCTACGAAAATTTACGCCTTATACCAATAACACCAAAATTAATATGATAAAGGTTATGGCCACGGCACCGCCGATATACTGCTGTATCTTCCCGGTCATGAGCGTCCTGAGCCGGTCGCCGCCCTTAACCACCCCCCGCGCTGAGCCGTCGATCACCCAGTCGATGCCTTCCCAGTCAAACCAGGATAAGGCCCTGGCAAACGCCAGCGTCATCTTAAACCCCACGGTCCGGTACACTTGGTTTGCCCAGTTATTGACCGCATCCACCGGCCGGGCGGCGATCCACATAAAGACGCGGGCGCCCTTGCGGTAGAACCAGTCGAGGTCCAGGTTCATTTTGGGTGCGGGGGTAAGTTTTTTAACCATTAGGTAAAAGCCCAGGCCGGTAAATCCCATGAGTTGCAAGGTCTCCGAAAGATGGTACGCGGTATAGGGATGATAAGACACCGGGAACGGGAGCATTTTGTAAAGATATTCGGGATAAATTCCCATGAAAAAGCAAAAAAAAGCGGCAATGGCCATTCCCAGGTTCATATTCCATGGGGCCTCTTTGGCCGGAACCCCGGAATCTTTTCCGAACCAGATAAAATACGGAAGTTTGATGCCCACGGACAGAAAAGTCCCCACGGAGGCCAGGGTCATCATGAGCATTAAAATGGTCCGGTGACTTTCGCCCGCAGCGGCGATAATCATTGATTTGCTGATGAACCCGCTGGTCAGGGGAAACCCCGAGATGGATATCCCTCCGATAACCGTAAAAATCATGGCCCAGGGCATGCGTTTATATAATCCGCCCAGCTCACTGAGCTTGGATTTTCCGGTCATCTCCAGCACCGCGCCGGCCCCCATAAACAGCAGGGCTTTGTATATGATGTGGGCATACGCGTGGGCACAGGCCCCATTAACGGACATGGCCGTCCCGATTCCCACCCCGCAGACCATGTATCCCACCTGGGAGACAATATGGTACGCAAGGATACGTCTGGCATCGTTTTCCACCACAGCGTATCCCACACCGTAGAGGGTCATGACGGCGCCCAGTATGGCCAGGGCCTCAAACCCCGGGAACGCCCGCGCCAGAACATACACCGCGGTTTTTGTGGTAAAGGCGCACATGAACACCGCACCGGTCACGGACGCTTCGGGATACGCATCCGGAAGCCATGCATGGATGGGAGGAACCGCGGCATTTAACATAAAGCCGATCATGATCAGATAGTCGGCCGTGGATGCCCCTTGTACAGCAATGCGGACAAAACTCAAATCGTGGACATTTTTATACCGCAGAAAAATACCCGCCAGAAGGATCAGCCCGCCCGCCACGTGAACCAGCAGGTATCTGTATCCGGCCTGAACCGATCGTTTCTTTTTGCGGTACCAGATCAAAAAGGTGGATGCCACGGCCATGAGTTCCCAGAAAATGAACAACGTCAGGTAGTCACCGCAAAGGGTGACCCCCAAAGAACCGGCCACATATAGAAACGCCGCGATATGCTGGCCCGTCTCTTTGACATGCAGCCCGTAAATACACCCGATAAGGGCCATGAGGGTAAACACGTGGAGAAACACCCGCGTCAACGGGTCCACTTTTCCGAAAACCAAATCGAACCCCAGATACGACACTTGGCCGAAACTTTCGGGCAGCCACTGAATCTGGAAAAATGCAATGAGGGGCACGGCAATAAGCACCACTTTCATCAGCCCCATTCGTTTGAAAACGGGCATCAAAATGGCTCCCATAAAAAACCAGGTGGCCGGATGCATGAAAATCGTACTATTTATCATAATACTCTTCCTCTTTCTCTAACCACACATGAGAAAGCCCTTTGCACACCACAATCATGCCCAGGCATCCCAGGACGCCAAACACGGACCAGAATCCTATGATTAAATCGCCAAAAAAATGCGTGCCATGCCGTTTTGCAAAGAAATCGTAGGCCACTGTCCCCAACAAAAATGCAAAAAATAGATTTCTCAACACCTTGGAATGTTTATTTAAATGTTCGAGTATTCTTTTCATCATCTCCCCAGCATCAAATTGATTATATTAATGAAAAGATCCGGATACACGCCGAACAAAACGGACCCCACGGCTGTTAAAAATAGAGGAATGACCATAAACATAATCAACGGAGATCCCTCAAGGAACCGGCCGCCGGTGGTGTCTCCGGGCAGGGGTTTTCCGAAAAACGACGTGAAAAAGACCGGGACAAAATACCCGGCATTGAGCAGGCTGCTCACCAGAATGACGGTCAGAAGAATCATATTATGAACATCCAGGGTGCCCAGAGCCAGATACCATTTGGTCACAAACCCGCTCACCGGAGGGACGCCGATCATGCTCAACGACGCAAGGCCAAACGCAATCATGGTAAAGGGCATGCTCCATCCCACCCCGCCCATTTCCGTGATATCTTTTTTTCGGGTGGCCACGAAAATGGAGCCCGCACAAAAAAACAGAGTGATTTTGGCGAATGCGTGGTTGGTAATATGGATCAGCCCGCCGGTAATACTGTTGGGCGTGAGCATGGCTACGCCCAGAATAATATAGGAAAGCTGGCTCACCGTGGAGTAAGCCAGCCGCATCTTGAGATTGTTTTTGGTCAATGCCACTACCGACGCCATGATGATGGTAAACGACGCCAGGTAGGCGGTAAACGTTCCCAGACCCAGAGTGTCGAGCAGGTTCACCCCGAAGACCGAGAGCATGACTCTGGCCGTGCAAAACACCCCCACTTTGACCACCACCACAGCATGGAGAAGAGCGGAGACCGGAGTCGGGGCCACCATGGCCGCCGGGAGCCAGCCGTGTATGGGCATGATGGCGGATTTGGCGAATCCGAACAGGCACAGAACATAGGTGATTTTCACCAGAGTGGACCCGGTGGTGTTCGGGAACATGCCGGAAACAACATTTCCCATTTCAAAATCCAGGGTGCCGCACTGCACATACACCAGAATCATTGCCGGCAAAAGAAACGCTTTGGAGGCAAACATCAGGTAGACGATATATTTTCTTCCCCCGTGATACCCTTCCGCGTCCTGGTGATGGGCCACCAGAGGATAAGTAAAAACCGATACGATTTCGTAGAAAAGATACAGGGTGAACAGGTTGGCGGAAAATGCCGCTCCCATGGCACCGCCCACCGCAACCGCATAACAGAAGTAGAACCGGGTCTGCGCATGCTCGTCCAGACCGCGCATATATCCCACGCAGTAAAATCCCGCCATGATCCACAAAAACGAGGAGGTCCCGGCAAATAATACGCCAAGCCCGTCCAGATGAAATTTGACACTGACCCCGGGATAAAGGGTAAACAGGGTATATTCGTAAGATCCTTTTGCCAGAACATGGGGCAACACGTGCACAACGGACAGGAAGGTGAACACCGCTCCGAATACGGAAAAGGACTCCCTTAAATTGGGTCTGTTCTTGGATCCCATGATGAGAAGGGCCGTAATCATGGGGATCAGCGGTGTCAAAATAATTTTGCCGGTTATGATTGTTTCCATATGTATTCCATAAACCGCCAACTCATCGGAACTTAGTTCTACCGTTTTGCCGGGGATCCTATCCTTTCAATTCTATAACATCCTCAGGATCGATGGACTGATACTTACGAAAAACAGCAATAATAAAACTCACCACAATGGCCGCCTCTGCTGCGGCAATCCCCATAATAAACAACGTAATCACCTGACCGGTGGCCGGATCCGGAGCAAGGAAGCGGTTGAACGCCATAAAATTTATTCCCGCACCGTTGAGTATCAGTTCCGTGGACACCAGCATGCCAATAAAGGTTTTGTGCTGGATCAACCCGTAGATACCGGCGATCAACAGAAACACCGCCAGAATCAGATACGTGTAAAGATTGTCGCTGATCAATATCATGCAGCAGGTTCTCCCTTGTTTTCCGTTACAGAGGTTAATTCTTTTACATGGGACGATCCCTGGTTCGGTGTGGCCCATGGGTCGTTATCATCTTGTTCCGGGGCTTCTCTGGCCAGGATTATGGCTCCGACGATGGCGATAAGAAGGATCACGGAGATCAATTCAAAAGCAAGGCAATACTGATAGAGGAAGCTTTCCCCCAAATGCCTGGCCGAAAAATCCCTGACCCGGACCGGTGCCGCGATCCATTGGGTCTTCAAGAGGCTGATCATGAGAAGGAAAAAGGTGGTGGCCGCTGCGGATACGGCAAGAAATATATTTTTTTTGTCTTTAATGGTTTTTTCCGCAATCTCCGTGGGGGTGGATCCCACCATAATGCCGAAAATCAAAACAATACAGACCGCCCCCACATAAATGAGAATCTGCATCAGGGTCAGGAACATGCTTCCCAGATAAAAATAGATGCCGGCCACGCCTAAAAGCGCCACGGCAAGACCTAAGACCGTATGCATAAGAATCCGTGCCCGGATGGTGATAAAACTTCCCACGATGATCAGCAGCACGAATACTAAAAAGAGCCCTTCGGCAATGTACCGGTAAAACGTCATGTGATCCGTTCCTCCAGCCGCTTGAGAATGTCATAATGAAACGCCTCCCTGGAAAAGGCGGCAAGATTATATTCATTGGAAAACTCCAGGGCCTGGGTCGGACAGATTTCCACACAGGTACCGCACAGACTGCATTTTGTGAAATCCAGCGTAAACAGGGCCAATGTTTTTTTCTTTTTACCCTCCACCTTTTTACCCTTGACCCGGATACATTCAGAGGGACACGACCGTTCACACATTCCACAGGCGATACACCGGAACGTATTTTTCTCGGGATCTAAGACAAGATCAATATGCCCTCTGAAATTCGGCGTGATGTCGATCTCTTCTCTGGGATACTGAACCGTAACAATGGGTTGGCACAATGCCTTAAGGGTCACCACCAGGCCGTCCACCAAGCTCTTTCCGCCGACAAACAGATCCGAAAAATAGTGCTTCATAGCTTAACCACCACCGCTGTTATTAAAATGTTGGCCAAAGAAAAGGGTACGAGATATTTCCAGGCAAAATTCAACAACTGATCAAAACGCACGCGGGGATACGTCCATCGAATCATGATCATAAAAAACAACAGAAAATAAACCTTTAAGAAAAACCAGACCATGCCCAGATATTGGCCATAGGGCAGGGGCGGTCCGTGCCAGCCGCCTAAGAAAAGAACCGTTGCCACGGCCGCCACGGTGAACATGTTGGTGTATTCTCCGAGAAAAAAAAGCGAGAACCCCATACCGCTGTATTCCGTGTGGAACCCGGCGGTGAGTTCGCTTTCCGCTTCCGGAAGGTCGAAGGGCGCACGGTTGGTTTCCGCAACTCCGGAGATAATATAGATAATAAAGGCAAGGGGCTGCAGCACAATGAACCAGATGTTCTGCTGCGCGCCCACAATCTCCTTTAAGCTGAAGGTATTGGCCATGAGAACCACCGCAAGCATGGAGAGTAAAATCGGGATTTCGTAAGCAATGGACTGGGCCACGGCTCGCATGGCGCCGAACATGGAATACTTGTTATTGGAGCCCCATCCGGCCACCAACATCGCCATGACATTTATGGAGGTCATGGAGACAATAAACAGCAATCCCAGGTGAAGATCCCTTGCCTGGAGTTTTTCACTGAAGGGAATCACAAGAAGGGGCAGAATGACCGGTGTGAATGACAGAATCGGCCCAAGCCTGAAAAGGGTGCGATCAACGTTCACGGGAACGAGCAACTCTTTGCCCACAAGTTTTACCCCGTCAACAACCAGTTGTAAAATGCCGTGAGATCCCACCTCCATGGGGCCGGGGCGCCGCTGCACATGTCCTGCGATCTTTCGCTCCAGATAGCCCATCATAATGGCATTGAGAAAAATAAACGAAATGATGATGATGACGGCGAACACCATCCGAATCGACTCAGGAGGTAATGTCCAAATGATTTCCATAACTTAACGTTTTGTAAGTTCTACAACCTTTTGAAGATTCACGTTTATCAACACTAATCGGTTTGAGCCATCAAAATGGAATAATGGAATGCTGGAATGCTGGAATGTTGGGGATAAAGGCAGAAACAAAACATTATAATTGTAAAAAACTCCTTCAAACCCGTCATTCCATTACTCCATCGTTTCATTATTCCAATTTCAAGCAGTATGCGCTAACACCTGACTCCAGCAGGTCTAACAATATAAGGCACTATAATCATTGAGTTATATATTCTATCGGTCTATTTCCGGTATCACCAGGTCCAGGCTGCCCATGATTGACACCAGGTCGGGAAGCAGAATTCCTTCACCCAGCTCCGGAAGACAGCTTAAGTTTGAATACGACGGAACCCTTATTTTTAACCGATAGGGAACCGAGGTTCCGTCACCCACCAGGTAGTACGAGAGTTCCCCCCGGGCGGCTTCAACCGCAAAATTGCAGTCCCCGGGAGCAAGCTTGATATTTTTAGGAACTTTGGACCGGACCGGGCCGTCCGGCAGTGCGTCAAGGGCCTGTTCGATAATCCTGAGGCTCTGCTCCATTTCGCGAACCCTCACCATATATCGATCCAGGCAGTCGCCTCTTTCTCCCACAGGCACTTCAAAGTCAAATTCCGGATACACCGAGTAGGGTTCGTTTTTTCGGATATCATACGCGATGCCCGAAGCCCTGAGGTTGGGACCGGTAATGCCGTATCGAATGGCCATATCCCGCGAAATAATGCCGATGTTCTCTGTGCGCTTGATGAAGATAATATTTTTTGTCACCAGTTTTTCATACATATCGAAGCGCTTGCGAAGCCGTTTGATAAAAGCTCGCGTGGCGTCCGAAAACTTGTCGTCGATATCTTGGACAACTCCTCCGAAACGGTAGTAGCAATAGGTAAGTCTGGAACCGGTGATATCTTCCAGAATATCCAGGATATGTTCCCGGTCGTCAAATCCATAAAGGATGGGTGTAAAGGCCCCCAGGTCCAGAAGGTAGGCCCCAAGCCATAGTAAATGACTGGCCACCCGGTTCAATTCGGAAGTGATCACCCGGATATACTCCGCCCGTTCGGGCACCTCGATGCCCGCCTTTTTCTCGATCAAAGAAACATATCCATGATTGTAGGGCAGCGCGCACACATAATCCATGCGTGCGGTATTGGGCATAAACCCCTGGCAGGGTCTGGACTCGCCCATCTTTTCGTGCATGCGGTGGATAAACCCCAAAACCGGTTGCAGATCTAGTACATACTCCCCGTCCATCTCAAGCACCACCAAAAGAACCCCGTGAGTACTGGGGTGCTGAGGTCCCATATTTAAAAAAAATCGATTATGTTCTTGAAACTGTGATTCACGTTGGATCTTTGGATACATAACTATACGTCGGATGAAGTTTCGGTGTCCATATCGGCCATATCCGGACGTTGGGCCGGCCAGGAAACCGCTTCAAATGATTTTAGTTTCTTCTCTTCCTTTAACAACGGATGATAATCTTTGTCTTCTTCACAAAGAAGAAGGGGCTCGAGATTGGGATGGTCACTGAACCGTATTCCATAAAAATCGCGGGTTTCCCGTTCATGCCAGTTTGCCCCCTGGTAGATATGGCATATACTGGGAACGGTCAAATCCTCGAGAACGGACACGCGGGCTTTAACGCGACAGAGCCGGTCATACATTGCAAACTGGTAAACCACTTCCAGTCCGGAAGTTTTGCCCTCCTCCCCGGTCTCTGGCAGGAAATGAAACCCTGTGACGAAAACCAGGTAAAATCCGTGATCATAGGCGGTTTGGGCAAATTCTCGAACCGTGTTCACGGTCAGCACAACGTCCAGATGATACCCCCGCTGATCAAAGTCGGTCTCCGTGACATCAGCCCCGAGATTTCTCACATGGGTTTTGAAATCCTCAAATGTCCCCATCATAACTCCAATCCTTTGACTTTCCGTTGGGGAACATCCGGATGGCGGTTCTGGGGGATGGGATGACGCACGCCCGTAATCTTTTCCTGAAGTTTGAGGATGCCCTCCAATAGACCTTCCGGCCGGGGAGGACAGCCGGGAACATACACATCCACCGGGATAAGCTTATCCACCCCTTCGATAATATTATAGTTTTCCTTTACATTGAATGGCCCGCCGGAAATGGCGCAGTTGCCCATAGCGATCACCCATTTCGGGGAAGGCATCTGTTCATACAGAGTCAGCAGGACCGGAGCGAGTTTCCGGTTCACCGTACCGGCGACAATCATCAGGTCGGACTGCCTGGGCGAAGGTCGAAACACCTCTGCTCCGTAACGTGAAATGTCAAACCGTGCCATGCCGGTTCCCATCATCTCGATGGCGCAGCAGGCAATTCCAAAGGTCATAGGCCATAGCGAATTGGCCTGGCACAATTTCAACAATTTGTCGGTCAGGTCCATGCGCAATAACGGTCCGGCATCAAAGTTCATGCGGCCGTCTGAAACACCGGCATAGCATTCCGCCTTAATCCGCTCCGTATAGGAATCCATATCAGGCTTAATTACCGAACGGTTCGTTTTCTTTTCCATGTAAAGACTCCTTTAGCCCATGCATACACAATGGCAAGGCTTAAAATGCCGATAAAGATAAAAATCTCTATTACGCCGCGAACCCCCGACACCTTGTCAAAATATGCCGCAACCGGGAACAGGTACAGAATATCCACATCAAAAGCCAGAAAGATCAGAGCGTACAGATAATATGCAATACCGTATCGATAGTCCCAGGCTTTACCGTAAGTATCCATCCCGCATTCATAGGTGTTGAGAGATTTTTTCAGATGGGTCCGTTTCGGACGGATGAACCAGTTCACAATGAACGGTGCAAATCCTCCCATGAAACCGACCATGAGGAAAAGAAATATATACATGTAATCGATCAGAGACGCTTCCGTCATTTCCGCCCTCCCGGATAATTTATGAACAACACCCAAAGGCAATAATAAAAATGGCCCGGTCGGAGCCACTGAAAAAGACGAAAATTTTTTCGCTAAAAATTTTCGTCTTTTTTAGGTTCAAAATTGTTAATCCGCATTTTATCCACACAGCAATTTAATTTTAAGAAAAAATGTAGCTTTTTTGTGCACATTTCCAACAAAAAGAATTGAAATTAAAGTACTGAAAATCACCGTGCGGTTTTCAGCGACTCCTATTTTGTGGTACTGTGTTATTTATACTATAAATTTTTAAATTTCAAGAATTTTATCCGTATAAATATATCAAAACTAAAGTTGAAAAAATATAAATAATAAATTAGAAAACACTGAATTTTTTTGTGACAGGGGGTTGCTGAATTATTAGACCAAATTTTTTTAAAAATCAGGGGGAAAATGGGGGGGAAAATGAAAAAAGAGGTTTTTAATATTATGTTGGCGGCAATTTTATCTCTGGCGATTTCGGGAACGTCATACGCATTCAGCTTTGATTTCCATGGTAAAATGTGGCAGACGGTGGGCGTTACCGACAATTATGGGGCTATGGCTACTCCCCAAAAAAGTGGTCCAACGGATTATTTTAGTTATCAAGGCAGTCTTAATAAAGCGGGCATGACAAAAAAAGATGAAGCATACACCCTTTATAATGTCATGAGTGATAATGATGATGCCACTTTCGGCCTCACCAAGGCAAGGCTCCGCTTTGAAGGGACAACCGATGACGGACTGGCCAAGGTGGTATACGGCCTGGAAGTGGGAACCTATAACTGGGGCGATAAAGATGAAAAATTCGGCCTCTCCGGCGACGGAACCAATCAGGAGACCCGGTTTGCCTATGCTGAAGTGGTCATGCCGGGTATCGGCGGAAAAGTCCGGGCCGGCCTTCAGCCCACCAAGATCAATCACTGGGTATGGACGGAAACCGCTCCGGGCCTCACCTACCATAGTGATTTCGGCGCATGGAAAACAATGGCGGGCTGGTACCGTGGTGAAGACAGCACAACCGGCGAAATTGAAAGAGACAACGACTATTTTGTAATTAAGGCGGACAATAAACTGACGCCAAACACCACCCTGGGATTTTTCGG
>CAZIIV010000002.1:66458-69219 GCA_964539365.1 uncultured Desulfobacteraceae bacterium
ACCGGCAAGTACAGCAAGGGCAAAGTTTTCGGCGATTTCGACTTGATTTATCAGGGCGGAGACATTGATTTCGACGACACCACCATCGATGACCTTGACCGTTCCGCCTGGCTGGGCAACCTGACCGTTGGGTTCAAGGTCAGCGACAAATTCAAGATCTCCGGCAACATTCTCTATGTGAGCGGTGACGACGATCCCAATGACGATGATGCAGAAAATTTTGACGCCATCGATGTGGACGTCAAAATCGGCACAATCTTTTTTAAGGATTCCGTTATGGCCGACTGTGACAGGTTTGTCTCGGATGCCCCGTATATCATGGATAAAGGACTGATCAACTATGCCATCCAGGGTGAATACCAGATTAACGGGAAAAACTACCTCAGAGCTGCGGTACGGTATCTTATGACCTCAGAAGATCTGGAATTAAAACCCAATGAATCGGATGATGATCTCGGATACGAATTTGATTTGTGGTACGCCTACACGCTAAACAAGCATGTGGATTTGATCATAGACGCCGCTTATCTGTTCGCCGGCGACGGAGCCGACCATCTTGCGGAAAGCGACAATTATGACAGTGATGACCTGTATAAATTAGCGGCGGGAATCAAGTTCAGTTTCTAATTCTTCTTATTCGGATAGCGTTCAGAATAAATTTTACCAAAATGATTAAATCATTGGGTTCTGACATTGCGGCATGAATTGAACTGTCATGCGGAATATCAATTTTCATGGTGAGAAAAATGCTTGATTTATAAGGACGGTCTGTGGTTTTAAATGGCGGTTACTTTTGATGAACTCGCAAAAAGTCATAAAATATCGTTTTGCCTCATTCCGGCGAAAGCCGGAATCCAGTCTTTTCAATCAGTTGCTGAGCATCTGGACTCCTCCCGGGCTCGATCCGGGATCTACCGGCGTGTCGACTTTTTGCGAGTTCATGCCATTTGATACATTGACCATTTTTTAAAACAAGTGAAACCAAGGAGTTTTTTATGGTGTTTACGGCGTTTCTATATGCCTCTCTTATAATCTTTGCTCTCGGCTTGATGATCAAGATCTGGACCTGGTTTTCACGCACCATCGGAACTTCAGCCCAGCAGATACCCGCACCAGAGCGGGTATCTGCGGCGGTCAAGGGAATTTTCGGGGTTGTTTTCAGTACAAGAATTCTAACCCTTATCAAGGTGTTTATCCTTGATGTGGTTTTGCAGATAAGAATTCTCAAGGAAAATTTTCTGCGCTGGGTCATGCATATGCTCATCTATGTCGGTTTTATGCTGCTGCTTCTCATGCATGCCCTTGAAAACTTTGTTTCCGAACCCTTATTCACCGGTTACTATTCCACCATCAATCCGTTTATGTTTTTAAGAGATCTGTTCGGGTTCATGGTCATCGTTGGAGTCGGTATTGCCGTATTTCGGCGGTTCATTCTGAAAGTTCCCCGTCTTAAAACAAACGCCATGGATCACTACGCCATTGTGATACTGGCCGTAATTATGCTCTCTGGAGTTATTTTGGAAGGGGTAAAAATAACGTCTCATACCGAGTATCAATACATGATGGAAGATTATGCGGGTCTTGAAGACGAAGAGGAGATCGAAGCTCTTGAAAGCTACTGGGTTCAGAACTTCGGCACGGTCTCACCCAACGTTCAGGCGCCTTTTGATGAAGACGTATTGTTGATGGGCAAGGATCTTCACCAAGCCTACTGTATGGACTGTCATTCTGCTCCTCAGTGGGCGTTTACCGGTTATGCCACGGCTAAACTCATCAAACCCGTGGGTCTGGCACTGGATCGGGCGGGGACGTCTACGATCCTGTGGTATATCCATTTTATGGCCTGTTTTATAGGCCTGGCATATCTTCCGTTCAGTAAAATGTTCCATATGTTTGCCACACCGGTCAGTTTGCTGGCCAATGCGGTCATGGAAAAGGATCAATCCGATCCGGCAAATATTGCAACCCGGCAGGTTTTGGAGCTGGATGCCTGCATGCACTGCGGCACCTGCAGCTTGAGATGTTCCGCCGCGCCGGCCTTTGATGTCCGAGGAAATGATTATATTTTGCCGTCGGAAAAAATGACGTTTCTCAAAACCCTGGCCGCCGGGAAAAAACTGAGCGCACGAAAACTGAGCGCCATCCGGGAAGGGGTTTATCTTTGCACCAATTGTGATCGCTGCACCGTGGTTTGCCCCGCAGGGATCAACCTAAAGGAATTGTGGTTTACGGTGAGGGAGGATCTTGTTCAAAGAGAATATCCCGAACCGTTGATGCTTTCTCCATTTTCTTTTTACCGGGGCCTTAATCGGGAAAATATATCCACGGAAGATTATGGGCAACCCCTGGCGAATGCGAACCGGGCGGTTGCCGGTAAGTTTGAACAGGTTATGGATTCCGGCATGCCGATTTGTTTTAAGGACAGAGAACTCACAGAGTCAGATCAGCTGTCCGGTACCGGCACGTTCTCTTACTGTTTCGGCTGTCAGACCTGTACGACGGTGTGCCCGGTGGTGGCCGAATATGAAAATCCGCTGGAAACTCTGGGGTTGCTGCCCCATCAAATCATGAACTGTTTGGGTTTGGGACTGGTGGAAATGGCCTCCGGACCCAGGATGCTTTGGGATTGTGTCACCTGTTATCAATGCCAGGAACATTGTCCCCAGAATGTAGAAATCACGGATATTTTCTTTGGGTTAAAAAATCTTGCCGCCGGTAATGCAGGCAAGGTTTCGGATGAAAGCTCCCCTGAGGTAGAGGC
>CAZIIV010000002.1:69319-79354 GCA_964539365.1 uncultured Desulfobacteraceae bacterium
AAGGATATTCATATGAGATACGCATTGTTTTTGGGGTGTAATATACCTGCCCGGGTGGATCAGTATGATGCATCCGCCAGAGCTGTGTTACGGCAGGTAGGTGTGCAGCTGAAGGATATTCGCGAATTTAATTGCTGTGGATATCCCCTGCGCAATGTGGACCAAAAAGCATTCCTTTTCTCTTCGGCCGTAAATCTGGCTTTGGCTGAAAAAGCGGGACTCGATATATTGGCGCTTTGCAAATGCTGCTTCGGCACGCTTAAGGAGGCCGAACACCTCTTGACTAAAGAAGGAACGCTGCAGGAACAAGTCAATGGTTTGCTTGCTCAAAGAGGTCTGACATATACAGGCAAGATCCGGATCAAGCATTTCCTCTCCGTGTTGTACTACGATGTGGGACTGGATATCTTGCAAAACAACGTCACCCGGCAATACAGAGATATTAAAATTGCGACGCACTATGGGTGCCATGCCTTGCGCCCCAGCAAGATCACCCGGTTCGACGACCCGGTTGCTCCTTCTATATTTGACAAGCTCGTGGAACTGACAGGCGCCGAAAGTGTGGACTGGAGCCGGAAACTGGAGTGTTGCGGTGCTCCGGTACTGGGGTTTAATGACGATCTGTCCATGAATTTAACCAGGAAGAAAATTTCATCCGGCAAAAAAGCAGGCGCCGACTTTTTGTGTTCGGCCTGTCCTTATTGTCATTTGCAATTTGATACGGTTCAAAAAATGATGGTTTCCGGAAATGGAACGGATCCTTTGGCGTCTGTTCTTTATCCGCAACTGCTCGGTTTGTGCATGGGTATTGACGAAAACACTCTGGGAATCGGTGTGAATCAACTGGATATCGGTGGGGTTGCATCTTTTTTGGAATCAGGAGAAGAGAATGCCGAATAAAAAAACAGGCGCAGTAATGGTGGTAGGAGGCGGGATCACCGGGATGCAGGCGGCTCTGGATCTGGCCGATTCCGGTTTTTATGTGTATCTGGTTGAAAAATCCGGCTCCATCGGCGGGATGATGTCTCAACTGGACAAGACCTTTCCCACCAATGACTGTGCCATGTGAATTCTCTCACCCAAACTGGTCGAGGTCGGCCGGCACATTAACATCGAACTGCTTACCCTATCGGAGGTAACGGGAATTTCCGGGGAACAAGGAAATTTTGAAGTCCGTGTGACGCAGCATCCCCGTTACGTGGATATGGACAAGTGCATTGCCTGCGGCCTGTGCGCTGAAAAATGCCCTAAAAAAGTGCCCGATGCCTACGACGGCAACTTGAGCAAGCGCAAAGCCGTGTATGTGCCCTATGCCCAGGCGGTTCCCTTGAAATATGTGATTGATCCGGACCAATGCATTTATTTCAAAAAGGGCAAATGCAAAGCCTGCGAAAAATTTTGCCCCACCCAGGCCATAAAGTTCGACGATCAGGAAAAGAAAATCACCCTGAACGTTGGGGCGGTGGTTCTGTCCCAGGGGGGGCGGACCTTTGATCCGTCGGTCCACGACACCTTCGGTTATACCAAACACCCCAACATTGTGACCAGCCTGGAGTTCGAGAGAATTCTCTCGGCTTCCGGCCCCTACGGCGGGCATCTGGTCCGGCCTTCGGATAAGAAAGAGCCGGAAAAGATCGCCTGGCTTCAATGTATCGGATCCCGGGATGAACACCCGGGCGCCAAAGGATACTGCTCCGGGGTTTGCTGTACGTATGCCATCAAAGAAGCCATGCTGGCCAAGGAACACAGCAGCCACCATCTGGACACGGCCATTTTTTATATCGATATCCGAACGTACGGAAAAGATTTTGAACGGTATTACAATCGCGCAAAGGAGGAAGGGGTCCGGTTTGTGAAATCCAAGATCACGCAGATTACGCCGGTTGACGAAACCGGCAGGCATGTCATCCCGTATGTGGATGCCCGGGGCAAGCGAGTGGAAGAAGCATTCGACATCGTGGTGTTGTCCGTGGGCCTGATGGTCAGCAAGCAAGGCGCGGAGCTGGCGCAACGACTGGGGGTTGATCTGGACCACTACCAGTATGCCGCCACGAGCAGTTTTGAACCCGTAGCCAGTTCAAGGCCGGGAATTTATGTGTGCGGGGCCTTTGAGGCGCCCAAGGATATTCCGTCTTCGGTGATCGATTCCAGTGCGGCCGCGGGGGTGGTGGGAAGCCAATTATCCGAAGCCCGATGGTCTTTGACAAAGACGGAATCCGTGCCCGATGAGATCGATCTTACGGGAACGCCCTCCCGGGTGGGGGTGTTTGTGTGCCGGTGCGGAACCAATATCGCCGGTGTGGTGGATGTGCCGGAGGTGGTGGAATTCGCCAAAACCTTACCCGGGGTGGTGTATGTGGAAGAAAACCTGTTCAGCTGCTCCCAAGACACCCAGGACAAAATGACCCAGGTCATTAAAGAACAAGAGCTGAATCGGGTGGTTGTGGCCGCCTGTACCCCCAAAACCCATGAACCGCTGTTTCAGGAGACCTTAATCAATGCGGGCATTAACAAATATCTGTTCGAGATGGCCAATATCCGGAACCAGTGTTCCTGGGTGCACAAGGAAGATCCGGAAAAATCTACTCAAAAGGCAAAAGATCTGGTGAGAATGGCGGTGTCCAAAGCCGCGCTTTTGGAACCCTTGGCTGAATCCGCCATGGCGGTGAATCATTCGGCCCTTGTTATCGGAGGCGGCGTGGCCGGCATGGTGGCGGCCAAGACTCTGTCCGGGCAGGGATTTCATACGTTTTTAATTGAAAAGACCGACAGGCTTGGGGGCCGGGCGCGCCAGGTGCACGAAACTTGGCGCGGGGAAGATGTTCAAGAATATTTGGCCGGTCTGATCCATTCTATCGAGTCGGACCGGAACATCGATGTTTTTTTAGATTCCCGAATTGCCGGGGTGGACGGTTTTGTGGGGAATTTTAAAACCACCATTACCCAGAGCGGCCAACGCCGCACGCTGGAGCACGGGGTTACCCTTATTGCATCCGGTGCATCGGAGTTGAAACCGGCTCAGTATTTATACGGGCAGGACCCCCGGGTGGTAACCGGTTTGGAATTGCAGCAGCGATTTATCGATAAAAGTCCGTCGTTAGAGAGCCTCAATACCGCGGTATTTATCCAGTGCGTGGGGTCGCGTATCCCGGAACGTCCGTATTGTTCCAAGATCTGCTGCACCCAGTCCATTAAAAGCGCCCTCAAGCTCAAAAAGATCAATCCGAAAATGAATGTTTTTGTCGTGTACCGGCATATGAGACCTTATGGATTACGGGAAGATCTGTATCGCGAGGCCCGATCCGTTGGAGTGGCATTTATTCGCCGGGATACGGACAAGGAATTGACCGTGGGCGTGGACGGGGAGACTCTCAAGGTGAGCTTTTCAGACCGGGTTTTGGGACGAGCCATGGAGATCCGTCCGGATCTGTTGATACTGGCGTCCGCCATCGTGCCGGACGCAAAGACGGAGTTGGCGCAGCTATATAAAGTGCCCCTTAATGACGACGGATTTTTTGCCGAAGCCCATGTGAAACTCAGGCCCGTGGATTTTGCCACGGACGGCATTTTTGTCTGCGGGTTGGCGCACGCCCCCAAATCCCTGGATGAATCCATCACCCAGGCACAGGCCGCAGCCGCAAGAGCCGTAACCGTTTTGTCAATGGAGAACATCAAGATGGGAGGCATTGTTTCCCACATCATTCCCGAACGATGTTCCGGATGCATGGGATGTATCAATGTCTGTCCTTTTGGCGCCATCACATTTGACCCGGAGAAATTTGTGGCTGAAGTGAATCCCGCCCTGTGCAAGGGCTGCGGTGCCTGTTCGGCAGCATGCCCTTCAGAGGCGCCCGCGCTGATGGGATTCGACAACAATCAACTTTACGCTCAGATAAAAGGCGCCCTGAGCAGGTGATTTTACTAAATTGTGACACCGAATTAAACGTCTAAGGAGAGCAAGGTGAAAGAAAATAGTTTTGAGCCCAGGATAATCGCGTTTATGTGCAATTGGTGTGCCTATGGCGCCGCTGATCTGGCGGGTGTGAGTCGAATGGAATACCCATCCAGTATTCGTCCGATTCGAGTGATGTGCTCGGCCACGGTATCCCCTCACCATATTTTAAGGGCCTTTCAAAGCGGGGCCGACGGGGTCCTGGTCGGCGGGTGACACGTGGGCGACTGCCATTACCTGTATGGTAATTACATGACGATCAAGCGGATGACGTTTCTGCAGGAACTTTTGAAATTTATTGGATTGGAGGGCCGCCTGCATCTGGATTGGATATCTTCGGCCGAAGCCCAGAAGTTTGTCCAGGTGGTTACTGATTTTACCAAAAAGATCAAATCATTGGGCCCAAGCCCTCTGTCGGGTGAGCTTGACCTGACCGCCGTGGAAGAAGAATGCCTGGCGAGTGTAGAAGCCGAACGCGTGGAGGAGGGATAATATGGACGAGCAGATAAAAGAGTGGCCTGAACCATTCAGCACGACCGGAGAAAAACCCAGCACCTTTGATAATTTGCGCGATCAGGTGAACGCATGGCTCAAACAAAGCAAGGTGGATATTTTTTTAGGGTACAAGATGGTTCAAGGGCATCCGCTTCCCTATTGCTTTACCAAGGAAAATCCGGATGAGACTGATGAATTGATTGTTGGCAAGGCCCGGTATGCCCTTGAAAAGATGGCTGCAAATATCACGGCTCACCGTCCGGAAATAAAAATCGGCCTTCTGGTTCGTGATTGTAATCAGCGTGCCTTGAATGTTCTTTATGTTTGGAACCAGTTGAATCCGAAGAATGTGGAAACAATAAATATAAACTGCTGTCCTTCCAATCTCAAGGAACATGGAGATTGCTCTTATCTGTCTCCGGAACGGTCAGGGGCTTATAAGAAACAGGTGGGCATCGACAATAACATGGATGTTGAGGATGCCGAAGAATTCAGCCAGGAAGAACGGTTTCAGCATTGGATGTATGAATTTGAGAAATGCATCAAGTGCTATGGATGCCGGAATATTTGTCCGGTTTGTTTCTGTCAGGAATGCAGCATGGAACATAATGACCTGATTGCCACCGGAAGTGTTCCTCCCGAAGTTCCGATCTTCCACCTGGTCCGGGCGGTTCATATGGCCGGCCGGTGCATAGACTGCGGGTTATGTGAAGACGCCTGTCCGGTAGATATTCCCCTGAGGCTGCTTTACCGAAAGGTTAACCGGGTAGTGTCGGATATGTTTGATTATAAAACCGGAATGCGTGCCGATCAATCCCCATTCAATATTCTTGGCGATGAGGTGACGTTGGAGCCCAAACCCATCTAAGGGCTCAATAGAAAATTTTCAATTATATGAGGAACACTAGCTATGGATTACAAAATTATCCCTTCAACATGTTCATATTGCGGCTGTGGGTGCGGTGTGCTTTTTCAAGTATTAGACGGAAGGCTCCTCGGGACCCTGCCCATGAAAACTCATCCGGTCAATCAGGGAAAGCTGTGCATCAAGGGATGGAACCTCCATGAACATGTAATCAGCGATAAGCGATTGACGTCACCCCTGGTAAAGAAAGACGGGCACCTGCAGAAAGTCTCCTGGGATGAGGCCATCCGGACCACGGCGGAGCGGTTTAAGTCCATTATAAAAGATCATGGCCCGGACAGTGTGGGGGTGCTGGTTTCTGCAAAAATTACCAATGAAGAAAATTATCTGGCCCAGAAGTTTGCCAGGGTCGTGGTGGGCACCAACAATGTGGACCACTGTGCCCGTCTCTGACATTCCTCCACAGTGGCAGGTCTTGCCGCTGCGTTCGGAAGTGGGGCCATGACGAATTCCATTGCGGAAATCGAGGATTCCGCCTGTATTTTTGTTATCGGCTCAAACACCACGGTATGCCATCCTCTGATCGCCCGGCGTATTTTCAGGGCCAAGGAAAATGGGGCCAAACTTATTGTCGCGGATCCCAGAAATATTCAACTGGCGCGCTTTGCGGATATTGCGGTCACCCATCGTCTGGGAAGCGATGTGGCCCTGCTTAACGGCATGATGCATATTATTATCAAAAATGACTGGCACTCAAAAACTTACATCCAGGAACGGACCGAAGGATTTGATGAATTCAAAGCGGTTGTTGATGCGTACTCGCCGGATAAGGTAGAGGCCATAACCGGTGTGGCCCGGACGGATCTGGAACGGATGGCCGAACTTTATGCCACAAACTCCCCGGCGGCCTTGCTCTACACTATGGGGATCACCCAGCACACCACCGGTGTAGATAACGTGAAATCGTGTTGTAATATTGCCATGCTTTGCGGCAATGTAGGGGTGAGAAGCGGGGGTGTCAATCCCCTCAGAGGCCAAAACAATGTTCAGGGGGCCTGTGACATGGGCGGCCTCCCCAATGTTTTCCCGGCCTATCAGGCGGTAACCGTTGAGGCCAACACCGAAAAATTTGCCAAAGCCTGGGGAAAAAAATTGCCGGATCAGGTAGGGTACACCATCACCGATATGGTTCAGGCCATGCTGGATGGAAAATTAAAAGCCTTGTATGTGATCGGAGAGAACCCGAAACTAAGTGATCCGGACCAAAATCATATTACCACGGCGTTTGAGAAACTCGAGCTTCTGGTTTGCCAGGATATTTTCCTGTCCGAGACCGCCGAGCCGGCGGATGTTGTATTCGCAGCAGTTTCGGTGGCGGAAAAGGAGGGGACTTTTACCAACTCCGAACGTCGGTGCATGAAGGTAAATAAAGCCATTGATCCGGTGGGGGATGCGCTTACGGATTGGGAAATCATCTCCCGGCTGTCAACCGCCATGGGCTATGAGATGAGGTGTGAAGGTGCCGAAGAAATCTTTCGGGAAATGGCCTCCCTGACGCCGAGTTATGCGGGGATGAGTTATGAACGACTGGGACTGGACGGACTGCAGTGGCCCTGCCCGAATTCCGAACACCCGGGAACCGAGTTTTTGCATGCCAATCAATTTGCCCGGGGCAAAGGGTTGTTTCATGCGGTGGAGTATCTGGATCCTGCGGAAATGCCGGATGACGAATATCCCTATTTTTTAACCACCGGCCGGACGTTTTCACATTATCATACCGGCACCATGACCCGGGTCTCCCCGAATCTGGATGCCGAACAGAAAACCGGATATGTGGAAATTCATCCCCGGGACGCCGAAAAATTGGCACTGCAAGACGGTGACACGGTCAATCTGACCACCCGCAGAGGCGCAATCCAGGCCCCGGCCAGAATCAGTGAGCAGGTAAAACCGGGTCTCCTTTTCGTACCGTTTCATTTTGCAGAAAACCCGGCCAATGCCCTCACCAATTCGGCCTTTGACCCCATTGCCAAAATTCCGGAGTATAAGGTATGTGCGGTAAAAATTGAAAAAGCCGCCTGAGCCGGTATTACTTATCGAAGCTGTCTCCGGCCTTAAGTCCCTGTTCGGCCGCAAATTCGGCGGCGGCCACTTTTTTGCCTTTGGCCGGCCGGACTTTACCTGCCACAAGCGTTGCTCCGGACACCGCCACATGGATGCCTTGATCGTCTACGGCGAGAATGGTTCCCGGAGCTTTATCGGTACTCTCTTCTATAAGCCGTGCACCATAGAAACGGACCTTTTCACTGTTCAACAATGCAAAGGCACCGGGTTGGGGATCGCACCCGCGTACCAGATTGTAGAGTTCCCCGGCCGGCTTTTCCCAATCAATGCCCGCAACCCGGTCATCACAGGGGGGTTCATAGGTGGCGCCGGCTTCATCCTGGGGTATTTTGGGAGCCTTTCCTGTTTTGACAAGGTCGATGGATTCGAGAATGGCATCAACTCCCATGGGAAACAGGTGGTTAAAATAGAGGGAGCCGGTGGTGTCATCCGGACCGATTTCGATCTCTTTTTGAAGTAGAATAAGCCCGGTATCAATCCCCCCGTCCGGCCAGAAAATGCTCAGCCCGGTTCGGGTGTCTCCCATGATTACCGCCCAGTTAATGGCACTGGCACCGCGATGGCGCGGCAAAATCGAAGGATGATAGTTGATGGTCCCGTGAGTGGGGACCTCAAAAAAACGCGCCGGGATAATATCGGTCACAAAGGCCATTACCGTGAGATCCGGTTTGAGTTCCTTGTACTGGTCAAATACCTGATCATCTTTATAGGTTGCCGGTTGAAACACATCAATTCCTTTGGATACCGCCGCATCTTTTAGCGGATCCGTTCGGCCCCCCGGTCTGTCCGGTGGCGCATAAACCCCTATGATATTTTCGTTTCTTTCCAGAAGGCTTTCCAATACTTTTGCACCGAATGCCGCCTGTCCAATGAGTAGGATACGCATGTTTTACCTCCTGCATTAAATGGTTGGAAGAAATTAGAGGGATGTTATGTTTTCTGTAAGATTATAAAAGAATCCTGTCAAGTCCGAATTGATTGATTAACAGAGCAAATGCATTTGAATTTCAATATAGGGAGAACGCTCCGCAACGGTGTATATCTCTTTCCAACCCACTGAAACTTGTGCTTAAGCACCCGTAAGCCCCAGCCGCGCCAGAGCTGTTAAGAACAATTCGTCACTAAATTATCCGATTGATTTATTTAGTATTAATTTCGTTCGGCTCGGGCTAACGCGTGCTAAAGCCCTTCAAACAGTCAGTCGGTTTCCAAGAGAAACACACCGTTGCTACGCTGCACTGAAATCGAATGTATTTACCCTACCGGTTTAACTATCTTTTGATTGAAAAGAAAAATTGAGTGATATATACAACTCTTTTCTATAAGTATATGAGGGACCAGGGAGTTTTTTTAATTGAACCGCTGCATGAATAATCCGCAACGACACCGTACAAACTCATGCATAAGGGCTCGTAACGAAAAAAACAGTGTTTCAATATTTAAATAAATAAGTTGGGGGCATAAAATTTTTCATCTTTTTACTACGAATTCATAAAAGCGCTGTTTTTTCACAACGATCCATAATACATTCAAACAGTGTACGATGTCGTTGCGGATCATTCCTCCGCTTAATTTGGGGTTCTAAAAGAAAAACTCCCCGATCCATCAGGTATATAAGTTTCGGATAGTGTATGGATATTCGGACAAAACAGGAAAAATTAAAACAAATCTATGATGACTTTGAGATAAAGGCACGACCCTTCAAGTCCGGTGCTGTCTGCGAAGTAGGCTGTGCATTTTGTTGTACCCACTTTGGCAATGTGGATGCAATCACCCTGGAAGGACTCATTATCCACGAGTGGATTGAGGGGCTTGACAAACAGGATCAAATCAGCATCCGAAAGAAAATTGCCAAAAACATGAAAAAAAGAGAAAAGCGGTCCATTACTCGATGTCCGTTTCTTAAAAAGGATAATACCTGCCGGATTTATACCATACGCCCCTTCAGTTGCCGGCAGCTGTATTCTTTGCGAAAATGCACCGATTCCGGACCTGTGGTTCATCGGCAGGCCGTGGAACTGGCAAAACAGACCGTTAAAAAGCTTCAGCAACTGGATGAAACCGGATATTCGGGGCATATCAGCTATATCCTTCATCTGATTGCCACGCCAGATTTCAGAACGCTGTATACATCAGGAGGATTCAATCCGGTTAATATCATGCGATTCGGGAAAAAACATGGCATTATCATTAACCGTATGGTGTCAGACAACAGGTGATTCCGCAAACTGACCCCAGAAAGATAGGCTTTACATTTCATTGGGCAAACATTTCAATGGACAGGCTGGGCAAGCAAGAAAGCCATTTGTGGATGGGTATTAACTAAGATGAACTCGTAAAAAGCCGAGTTATACCGCGATGCAGTAGCCTATGAGCAACGAAGTCCGCTGGTTTTTGCTGCCTGTTATTATTGTCCTTAACATAAATAATTTCAGCATGTTCCGGCATTTCATAGAAATGACTTCGTTGGAAGTCCGATTTAGACGGTTTCGTAAAAAGCTAAATTATGCCGCATCGCGGTATAACTCGGCTTTTTACGAAACCGTCAAGATTTAGGTTTTAAATATTTTATAGATTGCTGAGAAATCTTCTCTTTCAA
>CAZIIV010000003.1:0-75122 GCA_964539365.1 uncultured Desulfobacteraceae bacterium
GCAGTGAACACGAAATGAAGCGCAACGCAGAAATTGGACTTTTTACGAAGCCGTCGAAATTCATCCAATAAAAAAGGAGACAACTATGACCCAACACCCTCCGCTGATTATAGCGGATCGCGCCTTTGATTCCCGCCTGCTGGTGGGGACCGGAAAGTTTGCCTCTACCCAGATTATGCAGCGGGCGATTGCGGCTTCGGGGGCAGAAATTGTCACCGTGGCCCTGCGCCGTGTGGATTTGAGCGATCCACAGGACAACCTTATGGAAGCCGTGGATCGAGATCGATACCTGTTTTTGCCCAACACCAGCGGCGCCAGGGATGCGGAGGAAGCTGTTCGTCTGGCACGGATTGCCCGGGCAGCGGGATGCGAGCCCTGGATCAAGCTGGAAGTCACGCCCGATCCTCATTATTTGCTGCCCGATCCGGTGGAAACCTTGAAGGCGGCCGAGATCCTGGTTAAAGACGGATTCAAGGTGCTTCCGTATATTAATGCGGACCCGGTCCTGGCCAAGCGCCTGGAAGATGTGGGAACGGTTACGGTGATGCCCCTGGGGGCCCCGATCGGAACCAATCGCGGGTTGAAAACACGGGACTCGATTCAGATCATTATCCAACAGGCACAGGTGCCGGTGGTGGTGGATGCCGGCCTGGGAGCGCCTTCCCATGCGGCGGAAGCCATGGAGATGGGTGCTGATGCCGTTTTAGTCAACACCGCCATTGCCACGGCCGAGGATCCGGTGGGCATGGCAAACGCCTTCCGGCTGGGTGTGGAAGCCGGGTATCGGGCATATCGGGCAGGTCTGGGCCGACACTCTTGGCAGGCGGAAGCCAGTTCTCCTCTGACCGGATTTTTAAGGAGCAATCACGCATGAGTTTCTGGAAGAAAATAATTCAATATCGTTGGGATGGAATCGAAGCGGCGATTTGCCGCAAAACCGCCGAAGATGTTCGACAGGCTTTGAGAGCACCCACTCGGAACTTCGACGATTTACTGGCACTGCTCTCTCCGGCCGCAGCCGGTTTTCTGGAAGAAATGGCCCAGGCGGCCCACGGGATGACAGTTCAGCGCTTTGGCCGGATCATCCAAATGTTCGCCCCGGTTTATATATCCAGCGAATGCACCAATTCCTGTGTATACTGCGGGTTCAACCGCCACAATCAGATATCCCGCGCCACCCTTACCGTAGCAGAAGTAGAAAAGGAAGTCATTTTTTTGCACCGACAGGGGTTCCGTCACGTGCTTTTGCTCACCGGCGAATCGCCACAACACGTACCGGTGGACTACTTGATTCGCATCGCCCGGAAATTACAGCCGCTTTTAGCGTCCATATCCGTTGAAATCTATCCTATGGCGACGGACGACTACCGGCGCCTGATCGAAAACGGAGTGGATGGTTTGACCGTTTACCAGGAAACCTACCACTTAAAACGGTATGCCGAGGTCCACCCGGCGGGTCCCAAGCGCAACTACCGCTGGCGCCTGGAAACTCCGGATCGCGGGGGGCAGGCCGGATTCCGTCGTCTGAATATTGGCGTCCTTCTGGGTTTGTCCGACTGGCGCGTGGACGGCGCCTTCGTGGGGTTACACGCCGATTATCTGGCACGTCGCTACTGGCAAAGCCACGTTTCGGTCTCCTTTCCACGCCTGCGTCCCGCGGCCGGTGGATTTCAACCCCAATTTTCCGTAACCGACGCCCATATGGTGCAGCTCTTGTGCGCGTTGAGACTCTGGATGCCCGATGCGGGTCTGGTGCTGTCCACGCGAGAACCCGCCAGTTTGCGCGAAAATTTGCTGCCCCTGGGAATTACCCAAATGAGCGCGGGCAGCAAAACCGCACCGGGCGGTTATGCCGCAAAAGAAAACGTCGAGGGCCAGTTCGAGATCAGCGACGTTCGCAGTCCGCAGGAAATCGTCCGCATGATTGCCGCCCACGGTTATGAGCCGATCTGGAAGGATTGGGATGCGGGCTTTTTGAATGACATACAGCCCTGACAGACAGCCCTTTCTTTTGGCTGGCATCAGAAACGGTTTTTTTCGATAACCCGGCAAATCACCGGCTTATAAGAGGAGATATTTATGCCGATTCACATCACACTCAACGGTAACCCCCACGCGGTTGAACACCGCACGGATATCTTATCTTTGCTGGAAACATTGAAGGTGCCTCCTGCCAGTGTTGTGGTGGAACGCAACCGAAATATTTTACACCGGGACATGTTTGATCGCGTTGTTTTGAAAGAAGGTGATGAACTGGAACTCATTCGATTTGTAGGTGGGGGATGAATCGTAAAGAACGTTTGATAAAATTAAAGTCCGTCGATATTTATCCGGTTACCTGTCAAGAGCTTTCAGAAGGCCGAACCAACCTGGAAGTATTGGCGGAGGTCCTGGCGGGCGGTGCCAAAATCATTCAGCTCAGAGAAAAGCATTGGGACAAAAAGGATCTGTATGAACTGGCTATTGAATTCCGTAAGCATACCCGCAGGCACAATGCGCTGTTGATTATCAACGATCATGTGGACGTGGCCCTGGCTGCAGGCGCTGACGGAGTCCATCTGGGTCAGGAAGATCTGCCTATCGAGGCGGCACGCAACATCGCCCCGGAGCTGATTATCGGCGCTTCCAGCCACAACCTGGCAGAGGCCTTGAAAGCCGAGCAAGACGGCGCCGATTACGTGAACATCGGTCCCATTTTCCCCACCAAGACCAAAGCAAATACGGTCCGTTTTTTGGGTCCTGAAGCCATCGCCGAAATCGGGCCGCAACTCACGGTGCCCTTTACTACCATGGGCGGCATCCATCCGGACAATATTGGTCTGGTTCTGAAAGCGGGTGCACGCCGTGTGGCCATGATCACCGGCATAACTTGTGCTGCGGATATCGCGGCAAGGGTGCGCCGCCTCCGCAAAACCATCGCCGATTATGTTAACCGGTGTGATTAGCCGGTTCCGGAATTCTGCAACTTATGTGCTTAAGGCTTATTTGTTTCTTTGAGGACTGGAATGTTGACGTGGTGCAAGAACGGTACGGCGACCGACCTTCCAGGCGCAGAAAATCTCGTTTCCTCGAATCATAAGAAAGGAAAAATGATAATAACCGTTAATAATATTTGACGCCAATTCCAAAACGAGAAGCATCTTTGTCCTTCATTTCCTTCCACCATCTCACTTGAGCAAGCGATACGGTTCGCAACCCACTGAACGCTTCCGGTGCGGAAGTATCAAAAGAACAGGTTTTCACCTTGAACAAAATATTCGTTCCTTCTTTAAAAAATGAATCAGACTCGAAATACATTCCGCCTTCAGCGCAGTTAAGCATGGTGGCGTTAATGGTTTTAACTTTATTAAAACAGTTGCATATAACGGACGCTTCGCATTTATGGCGTTTATTGGTTCTCTTTTTCATCGACTATAAAACTCCTGATTTGCGGCGAAATCGTTATTTAATCCATAAATTGTCTCAGTTTTCCAGATTTAAGGTGCGGTCAGATTCAGAATGTTATTGTAACTCCCAAAGCAGTTTAAACAGGTCTGATCATTTTGGGGATCTTCCCTCCACTGCCCGTCAACAAGAAACTTATACTCGTACCTTCCTGGATTCAGAATCACAGACTTATTCCACAAGCCATTCCGATCCTGCTTCATGACATGTTTTTTGGGATTCCAATTATTAAAATCTCCCATCAAAACGACCTCTTTAACACCCGATAAATTAATTGAGAATGTTACCTTTTTCCGTTTGCGTTTGTTTTTTGATTTAGCCGTTGCCATGAAATGCCTCCTGATATTAAATTCCTTTAAAGTTTTATGTCATATTTACTTGTGTTAAATAACTAGCAAATTATATCTTAATTTGTCCATAGAGGAGGGGATTCATTTTGATGGTAAAAACCCCTGTGAAGCGGGAATTTATCCCATGCAATTGGGTGAAAAGCTTATGACTTAAGTTTTTAGGGCCAGGCTTATTTTTTTTCACAGATTAAGCCGGTCAACAAGTAGATTTTCAGACGGATTCGTATGAATATTTATTGTTATGTAATATTGATGAGGCTATTCCTTAAATCCATAATGAAAAATTTCGTATTCTGTTTTTCCTCCAAGCAACGCATCTATTTTGTCTTGAATTTCCTGTCGTTCCTTGCTTAACAGCCATTTTTCCCAGTAATCGGAGGACTTCCAGGTGCTGATGACCAGAAACGTATCGGGTTTGTCCAGACTTTTTAAGGTTTCACCGGAGATATAACCCGATTGGTTCGTCGCAAGGACTCTCATTTGCCTGAATAGAGGTATCATTTCCTTTGCCTTGTTTTCCGGCACCGTCCGTTTAATTAGAATTTTAACCGCCATTTTGTTCTCCTTTCATAACCTGTTGTTTTATATTTAACCAAGTCCTTTATGGTGGGTATTCCTCATACACATGTGCCCGAGTTACCGGCAACGTATTGTCCAATCCTTTGGACACTAGGATCTGAAACAGTCGAGAATTGCCGTACTTGAATCCTGCTGCCGTACTGTTTAAAAAAAGACGCCATTGCCTGACAAACGTTTCATCAAACAAGCTCCTGATTTTCTCTATATTATCTTCAAAATTTTCCGCCCACTTTTCAAGAGTTTTGGCATAGTGCAGCCGCAAATTTTCTACATCCAGGATGGAAAAACCGGTGTTTCCCACTTCTTTCACAATTTCGTGAAGCGCCGGAATATAGGCTCCGGGAAAGATATAGTTAAACGTCCAGGGATCCCCGGCAGACGGGGTATCTTTTCCAATAGTATGCAGTAGAGCCAGCCCCCCGCTTTTTAACAAATCCGAAACCTTTCGAATAAAAGTGGGAATAAATTTTTTTCCGACGTGTTCCATCATGCCTATGGAAACTATTTTATCAAACTTATCATTTAACCGTCTGTAATCCTGATATAAAACCTTAAGCTTATTTTGAAGCCCCAATTCTTCGATTTTACGATTGGCGTATTCGAACTGATTTTTCGATAGAGTAATCCCAACTCCGGCTATGCCATAGTTCTGGGCTGCATAGATAAGCATTCCGCCCCAGCCGCACCCAATGTCGAGAAGCGATTCATTAGGTTTAAGCAAAAGTTTGCGGGAAATATGTTCGTATTTGTTCAATTGTGCCTGTTCCAGAGAATCGTCCGGCTTTGAAAAATATGCACAGGAGTACGTCATGGTCTTGTCAAGATAAAGCTCATAGAATTCATTGCCCCTGTCGTAATGAAAGGAAATGTTTTTTGGGGCTCGTCTCAGGGTGGAACTGTTCAGTAGCGAAAGGATAGCCGGTCGAAATTTTTGCCAGAAAGGCAACTGATGCTCATCAAAATTAATAGCGAATCCCAGACGAAAAAGTTTTTGAAGATCTCTCTCTATTTCCAGATCTCCATCCATATAAGCCTCTCCAAACCCTGAAAACCCTTTTCTGATGATTTTTTTGGTAGAATTTTCATTTTTCAGGCGTAATATTACTTCTGGAAAGCTTCCAAAGCGTATGGTATCGCCATCCCAAAATTCTATGGCGAAAGATGCTGTTGGATCGGCTTGATACATCATATTGGCGATATTTTTGATGACCTTTTTCATAGCGACCTTCCTTATCTTTCCTATGGCAGTTCGATATTCATGCATCCGCCAACTGCCTATGTAAAAGTATTTAGGAACTTTATTCCAATTGACCTCAGGCAGGGAAGGCTCAGACCCCGGAAGGAACAGGAGAATATTGAAGGAATAGTTCCGGTGAAATAGAAAAAAATTACACCGGGTAAATGGGGTGGATTTTAAAGAGGTTCCGACAATCTGAACACTTCATTTCCGCTGTTACCCCCCAATATCCCCGTATTCCATTCTTCCATACCGAAGGCATAAACAGGCTGTCATTAAAAACGTGTAATTTGGTCAGGTTGTAGAATTCCCCAAATGTTCTATCTAACTACTAAATTATAGTTCATTTTGTCCATAGAGGCAAGGCTTTATTTTGATGGCGCAACTCCCTATGGGGCGGGAAGTTATCCCATGCAATCGGGAGGAATAGCGGTTCGCTTTTTTGTGGGAAGGCTTATTCTTTCCACAGGTCCAGGTCGATAATTCCTAACCTTGCCGCATATCGAACCAACTCTAAGGTGCTGTGGATATTAAGCTTGCGCAAAATATTTGATCTGTGATTCTCAACGGTTTTGGGGCTAATGAAAAGTTTTTCTGCAATCAGTTTGGTTGAAAGGCCTTGTGCCAGCAATACCATGATTTCTTGTTCCCGGGAGGTCAGAGTTTCATAGGTGGCATCCGTTATCCTCGCCTCTTTTTCCGGGAATTCCATAAGCTTTTCAATCACTTTATGGGAGACGGAACTGTCCATGAAATACTCTCCCTTCAATACGGTCTCTATCCCCTGTATCAGTCTTTCAGAGGCCGATTCCTTGACCACATATCCTGTGGCTCCGGCCTGAAATGCCTTGACAATATAATCTACTTTGGAGTGCATGGTAATAATCATGATACGTGTTTTCGTCGATACATTCTTAAGTTCGCGAGTCAGTTGAATGCCGCTCTGATCCGGCAAAGACATATCCACCAGCGCCAAATCGGGCTTGAGTTCCCTCGCCATTTGGAGCCCTTCACGACCGTTTCCCGCCTCACCAGCCACTACAAATCTATGGTTCCGTCCGATGATTGCTTTGAGGCCTTCCCTGAAAAGGGGATGGTCATCTATTATGAGTATGGTTTTCTTTTGAACCACCCCTGTTGTCCTTATAAGGAAACATAATAGAAATCTTTGTGCCCTGCATGGGTTTTGACTGAATTTCCATTTCACCTCGAAGCAATTTGGCTCGTTGCTGCATGCTCCGAATTCCCATTCGTTTCTCTTCCGATAGGGTTGCCAATCGTTTTCGCACATCAAACCCCTTACCGTTATCTTCTATTCGAAGAATAATATTAGGGAAAGCTGCAACCAGTCTGATGCTCACATGGTCAGCGTCAGCGTGCTTTTTGATGTTGGCGAGGCCTTCCTGAATCAGCCGATACAGGTTGATTTCGGTGTCAAAATCCAGCGTTAAATTTTTCATGCCCGCGGAATGGAAATCAACATTTATTCCATTATTTTCAGAAAAATTATGAACATACTGAAAAATAGTCTGTACAAGTCCCTGTTCATCGAGTCCTGAAGGCCGCAAGTAATATGAAAGATCCCGGACGGCCTTGATGACCTCCTGAAGCATTATTGACATTTGAGACATTCTTTTCCTGATTTCAGAGGGTATATTGGGTTGATTATCAAAAAGCGTTTCACAGCCGATTTTTACCGCAGAAAGCTCTTGCGCCACGTTATCGTGCAGGTCACGGGAAATCCTCTGACGCTCACTTTCCTGAGTCCTCATCAGTTCCTGGGTGAGCATATTAATATGTTCTCCGGCCTTCTTTTGGTCGGTGATATTTCTGGCAATCTGGATAAAGCTTTCAATGTCACCCGTATCATTTTTCAGAGGCACGCAGTAAGTGTCCCAGTAACTTTCTCCTTCTATCCCCTTTACCTGGGGTTGACACATAACCGCCCGTTCGATGTTACCCGTCTCTCGAGCGATTACCGTGGGGCATTCTTTACAGGGGGTATCGCGGCCAAGGAAAAGTTTATAACAGGTATGCCCGACCAGGTTTTCGGAAGACATATGAAGCTCTTTAGCTGTTGTTTTATTTGCCCAAATAATTTTCATGTCCTTATCAATATACCGAATCCTGTCAATGGAAGCGTCAAGAATTGCCCGTTTCTGAGATTCGCTCTGACGGAGGGATTCCTCCATCCGTTTCCTTTTGTTGATATTACGCAATGAGCCGATAATTTTTACGGGATGTCCATATTCATCTCGCACCAGCTTTGCCGCTATCGAACAATGGACTTGAGAGTGGTCTTTGTCTATGAGAAGCGCTTCATAGTCCGTAACTTTTTCATTTTTCAGAAGCTCTTTTAGGAATTCATCTCTATTTTTCGGATCAACATATATCTCGTATAATGATTTTCCTATAATCTCTTCTCGTTTATAGAGAGAAACATCTTTTATCGAAGGACTGGCTTCCAGAATGATTCCGTCAAGGGTTACTTCATAATAAACATCCTGAATATTTTTAAAAATATTGCGATACTGCTCTTCGCTTTTCCTCAGTGATTTCTCAGCTTGTTTCCGCTCGATAATTCTTCCGGTTAGCCCGGCAATAGCGTTGATCAATTTTCTTTCTTCTTTAAGGAACGGACCTTCATCTTTTTCCGGACTTTCTTTAAGGTAATAAACTTCCAAAATACCGCTCGGTTCACCATGAACTTTAATGTCACAGGACTGTTTCCAAATGCACTCCCGGAAATTGTTTGTTTTCCATTCTCGACCCTGTAAAATGATTCGTGCGCAAGTGATTTCCGGATATTGCCACGAGGGAGGAATAAGATTCACCATTCCCTGAAGAATCTCCTCCAGCGAAATATCCTGCTGCTCAACGAGATAAGCGATACCATAAAGGCAGTGGAGTTCCTTGACCCGTTCTTCACTGTCATGTGTTTTCTGCCTCAGGGCTTCCTGTTCGAGTTTTCGTTCAGTTATGTCTTGCCAGATGCTGATGATGACACCCGGTTCCTCCCCGCCAACCGGTTCAAACAAAAAAGCGTTCACATTAAAATGTCTCACTTTGTTCTTTGTTGTCATCTCGAACTCGGCATTACGGAAAAAACCATCGAGAAAAACCTTTTTTTCCATCTCAGACCAGCGGATCAAAGCATTGGCATCAAGTTGTTCAAGCCAGCAGAACATAAGAGTCCCAACGACATCTCGCCGCTCCCGTCCGAAAAACATGCAGAAGGTCTCATTGACCTCGATGATAGTATGCGTCGAGTCCGCAATCACGATACCATCGGCAGAAATACGCAGGAGCGTCTCGAAAAACTTTACTGTTTGCCGGCTGTTTTCTATTTCATCTTTCCTAAATCGTGTGATCATTGTAGTTCCGATTTATTTTTCTCTCGGGCATTAATAATTTTCCAACAGAAAAAAAACGAAAAGGCCCATATTTTTACACAGTTTAGATACTGTATATGAGCCTTTTTCTATCACATAGGGTTACCCCCCTGGATTTGGCTGTGATTATCTTTTTTATATTATTCTAATAAATTATATATCATTTTTAATCGGGATCTTAATTTTGTTTATTCATAAATATTACATATAAAAATATAACATGATAATTTAGCTTATTACAAATTTATAAAAATAAGTCTATAGGATAATAAACTTATTTTGATAGGAAAGTATCCTGAAGATATAGGGAGTTATCCCGGATTCAAATCAAATTTGGACTTTCCGAATTCAGGAGTTCTTTGAGCCTCAGAGCGTTCACAGGTGCATGCCCCATGGCATCGTTGTCAAAGTAAACAAAAGTATCTTTGCCCCAGTTTTTAATCTTTTGGGCCCAGTTCTTAATTTCGTCTTCTGAGTATTTGGATACATATAGTTTTTTTGATCCGTGCAGGCGAATATAGATAAAATCGGATGTTACTGCTTCAAGATAGGGGTATCGTCCCGCAGTATCTGAAATACACCAGGCAATATTATGTTTTTTTAGAGAAGAGAGCGCCTTTTGTTCCAACCAACTCGGGTGTCTTGCCTCTATGGCGATGCACTTATTTTTTGGAATCAGGCTGAAAAATGCTTCGAAAACTTCATTTTCAAAGGTCAGTGTGGGCGGGAGCTGGAAAAGAACGGCCCCCAGTTTTTCTTTTAATCCCGCCGATTCGCCAAAAAACCTTTTTAAGGGTTCTGCGATATCTTTTAGCCTTTTGATATGGGTAATGTAACGGTTTGCTTTCACCGACCAAATAAACCCTTTCGGTGTTTTTTTCCTCCAGGTTTCGTAAGTTTTGTGAGACATGGAACGGTAGAACGTCGCGTTGACTTCAACACTGTTAAAGTGTGTTGCATAGAATTTCAACCATTGGGGTTTGGGACAGTTCTTCTCATAAAATACATCTTTCCAGTGATCATAATTCCATCCGGAAGTTCCGATATGTATTTTGTTCTGCATCTGAGATAAAACCATATTCTTTAAGGATGTTCCCATTCCTTACACCCGGGGGCAACGGGTTGAAGGACCAGTGCCGTGCGGTTGGGGAGATATAGGCTGAGCAGATTCCGTGGCCGTTCCATGGATGTATCGAACATGGTCAAATGATATTGGTTCGGGTGTAAACGGTTGTGGCCCCCATATTCCGGCGCATCACTGTCGAAAATCATACGGTATTTTCCAGGCGGTGCTTCGAAGCGATAATCCGGATACGAGCGCTCCGGATGAAAGTTGAAAACAAATAAAAGCCCTGCTCTTTCAAATACAATAATTTTGTTGTCCGAGTGCTCGTAAATAAGAGATATTTCTTGTGATTCCAAAATCTTGTAATTTATGGACAGAGATATCATGTCACGATCAAAACGGGCGAGGAATTGATACTTCAAGTTTTTGTCATCCATTAGATGCCATTGGCGCCGGGCATATCGATAAGACCAGTTGTTTCCTTCCCGCGGAAAGTCGATCCATTCGGGATGTCCAAATTCATTACCCATAAAATTGAGATAGCCATTACCCGCCGTAGCCAGAGTGATGAGCCGGATCATTTTATGCAGAGCCATTCCACGAGCTACGGTATGAGTATCATCATCCACATGCATGTGATCATACATATCCGCATCGATTAAACGGAAGATAATCGTCTTGTCGCCCACCAGGGCCTGGTCGTGGGACTCGGTGTAACTGATGGTTTTTTCATCCCGCCGACGGTTGGTCAATTCATACCAAAGGTGTCTCATGTGCCATTGTTCATCCGGTGTATCTTTGACAAGTCGAATCCAGTTGTCGGGCACTCCCATGGCAAAACGACAATCAAATCCAACGCCGCCGGATGAAATTGGAACAGCCAAACCCGGCATTCCGCTGATATCTTCGGCTATGGTAACCGCATCAGGCCGCACATGATGGATCAGTTTGTTGGCCAAGGTCAGATAAGTAAAGGCATCTTCGTCGATATTGTCGTTAAAATAATCCTCGTAGGAAGTAAATGCTTTTTCCAAACCGTGATCCATATAGAGCATACTGGTCACTCCGTCAAAACGGAAGCCGTCCAAATGATATTCATCCAGCCAGAAACGGCAGTTGGAAAGAAGGAAATGAAGAACCTGGTACTTTCCATAGTCAAAACACCTGGAATCCCAGGCTTCATGAATACCGCGCGGTCCTTCATGAAAGTATTGGTACCGTGTGCCGTCGAATCTGCTCAATCCCTCCACCTCGTTGGAAACCCCGTGTGAGTGGACCAGGTCCATGATTACCCTCAGACCGGAGGCGTGAGCCGTGTCGATAAGGTCTTTGAGATCCTCAGGTTTTCCGAACCGGGACGAGGCAGCAAAAAAGTTCGAAACCTGATAACCGAAAGAACCGTAGTAAGGATGCTCCTGGATCGCCATTAATTGCAGTGTATTGTAGCCGCTCACCGCAATACGCGGAAGAATTCGTGTGGTAAATTCTTTATAAGACCCGATTTTCTCTTCTTCCTGGGCCATTCCCACATGCACTTCGTAAACAAACATCGGGTCTGACGGAGACTGAAAATCCTTACATTTCCACTCATACGGATCCGTCGGGGACCAGACCTGGGCATTAAAAATCAGCGTATCAGGGTCCTGAACAACGCGACGGGCATAGGCAGGGATGCGGTCGCCTTCACCACCGGGCCAGTGGATACGGAGTCGATAATGATCCCCGTGTTTCAATTTGTCTTGAGACAAATGAATTTCCCAATTACCATCCTGACTGATTCGATGAAGGGCAAAGTCTTTTTTCTCTCGCCAGTTCGTCATATCGCCGATTAAATAGATCCGAGTGGCATTCGGCGCCCACTCTCGAAAAATCCATTCATTGTTTCTGAAGTGCAATCCGAAATATTCGTGGCCGGCAGCGAAGTCCGCCAGGGTTTTTTTACCCTGAGTCAGGCGAAATTCTGTTTCCAGTGTTTTCAGCAGGCGCCGGCGAATGGTGTTCTTATACGAATTCAGGTAGGGGTCTCGGGATAAAAGACCCTCGAGTAGCGTATTGATATGATTGTCTTGACCCGAATTTTTTGGATCACCTAAGGTTTCGAACATAATGAATGTTTTCTTTCTTTCGTTTATATTTCGTTAGCGTTGTCTGACGATTTGTTTACGATCAGCGGCCGTCGAAGCATCTTCTCATAAAGATCGATATACTGTCGAGCAGTTGTGGCATGGGTAAATTGGGCGGCACTTTCGATCATGATGCGTTTGATTTGCTTTTCCTTTATCCTGTAGGGCAGATTATAAAAGTTCATGGCCTGGTTGATGGCCCAGAGCAGCCCGTTGGCATCAAAAGTTTTAAACAGGAAGCCATTGCCGAAATTGTTTTCAACATCCAGATCACTGATGGTATCATGAATCCCGCCGGTATCATGGGCCACCGGAAGACTTCCGTAAAGCGGAGCTATCATTTGCGGGAGGCCGCACGGTTCAAAACTCGACGGCATAAGGATAAAATCCGAAGCCCCGTAAGCCTGATGTTCCAGCTCGTTATCAAAATCGCAGATTGCCACGCGTTTCTGAAATCCGTGATGATTCACAATGTCTCTGAATACCATTTGATAGTCACCATTGGCCACAAAAACGACCTGAAGATTCTGGTTCCAGTATTTCGAAATTACCGTGTAAAATATTTTGTCCAACAACTGGCATCCCTTTTGAACCGGATCCAGCCGGGAGGGCCAAAAGAAGACCGGTGCGTTTACGTCTTGAATCAGTCCCAACTTTTCCTGTAAAAACAGCTTGTTTGCTTGTTTGCCCAACAAAAAATCCTCATGACCGTAGGTTTGCTTAAGATAATTGTCGTCACAAGGGTTAAAAGAAGGGTCCGGCGCATTCAATATTCCAACGGTACAGCCGGCATAATATTTATTGGTCAATTCCCGTCGTATGGGAGGTTCGACAAAACCATGCTTCCCACTGACGACTTCCAGCAGGAATGTCGGGCTGACAATATTCACAAAATGAGCGGCAAAAATTCCACTGGCGAGAAAGTCTACGGGATTGGTATCCCGAACACTTTCATAATTGGCGGCCATGTTTTCGTAATATAAGTTTTGCCAAAAATAGGCGGCATCGATTCCCCTGTCCTCCATGTATGCCAGTGTTGTCTTTATCGTGTGTACATTGTGAATGGTAAAAAGACATGGAATTTCCATTTGCCTGGCCATGGCCGGAATGAGACCGGTCATCCAATCATTGCAGTGAATCAGATCCGGTTGCACCTGGGGAACAATGTGATTGATCACCTCACGTTGAAACGCCAGTGCGAGTTTAATATTTTCCTCTCCATACGAAGAATAAACCCGGTTGATGTAGTAAAAGGCCCTGTCTTCTGCCAAATGGATGCGATCATTGGGCATTTTTCGCTGAATTTTATTGAGCTCTTTTTTTAGAACAGGGGCCAATCCGTTACTGAAGATGGAGCGGTAATCCGGAATGGAGACGTGCACGTCGGCTCCCTGTTCAAACAGGGCAGTAATCAGAGATGCCGAAACGTCGGCAAGTCCCCCTGCTTTGGCGGTAAAAAAAGAGGCCATGCCTCCCATACGGTCCGGCAGATACGTTACCTCCGGGGTCACAATGAGAATGCGGGGATTACCCTGTGAATGTGTCATGGTAAGTCCTAACCCGGACAAGCCGAAACCCAAGAGGAATTAAAATTGAATACTGACAATTTAAGGAAGTCGATCCCGCCGTTATTGTAAAGCATGAACAGGTCATTCAATCAGTTTAAAATTATCAATTATCAATTGTCAATCTTAAATTTTCAATCCCTAAGCCCATGTGATAAGGCCGGGGGCAAATCTGATTCGGTCATCGCCCCTGGGGATAGCTCTGACAGTGAACCCATACCGCCCTGAATTGCTGCACGCTATGGTGCAGGAATAAAGATATTCACCATCTCCATGGATTTCCTTTACGGTCATTTCTTGAGAATGACTGTCTGCAATGCTGTCCACAGTTTTTAATGGCCCGTAATAGAGCTCAATTTTTACTTCATCAGGACGGAGTTCTCCCAGATTCACCATCGCTGTGACTTCAAACTGTTCTCCCACCCAAAACGGATCTTCAGCTTTTCGTACAGGAGGTTCAATTCTTATTTTTTCCCACAGGGAGATAAGTCGGTTATACTGAGCGGAAAGAATTACTGCTTCCTTGGCATTATCTTCAGTCAGATGTGCAAAGCGATTTGCGGCGGGGAGATAAAATTGGGTTTCATATTTTCTAACCATGATACGGGCGCAAAATTGCAGCATCGCCATCTTCATTGATTCTTTCATCATTTTGAGCCACCGGTCCGGGGCTTCCCCATTCCTTCTTTCATAAAAGCAAGGAATCACCTCGTTTTCCAGCACATTATAAAGGGCGAGGCTCTCCACCGTATCCTGGTAAGCCGCATCAGTATATTCCTCTCCGTTTCCTATACTCCAACCTCTTTCTTCAGAATATCCTTCACACCACCACCCATCGAGAATGCTCACATTAAGGACTCCGTTCGCGGCAGCTTTTATACCGGATGTGCCGCAGGCTTCAAAGGGTCGTCTGGGAGTATTAAGCCACACATCCGCACCCTGAACCAGGTTCCGTGCGATACTGATATCGTAGTCTTCTAAAAAGGCGATTCGGTGGCGCACCGTGGGTCTGCGGGCAAACTGGATAAGGCGTTTGATGAGCTCCTTACCTTCGTTATCTTTAGGATGGGCTTTTCCTGCAAAGATGAATTGAACCGGATTTGTTTCCGAGGTAATGATTGCTTCAAATCGCTCCGGATCTTTAAGCAAAAGATTGGCCCGCTTGTACGTTGCAAAGC
This sequence comes from uncultured Desulfobacteraceae bacterium, assembly GCA_964539365.1. Classification (GTDB taxonomy): domain Bacteria; phylum Desulfobacterota; class Desulfobacteria; order Desulfobacterales; family UBA11574; genus S5133MH16. The sequence goes on from CAZIIV010000003.1 coordinate 14,935, forward strand.
GACGGGCAAAGGCGATGGTCAATATATCCTGGTCCAGTACCGATTCAGCATCCTTCATCATTGCTTTTGGGGCATTACGGCGCCGGTATTGTTTTATCATTCGTGCCCGGCAATGGCGAATAAGGCGGCTGCGACTCATTTCACGGGACCGCCATAATTCCTCATCATAAATATCGTTAATGCGTTTGGCAATTTCCGGGTTCCCCATGTCTAAATGCCAATCCGGTCCAAGATAGCGTTCAAACAGCAGGGAGTTCTCAATGGAAATCCATGAAGGAATATGTATCCCGTTTGTAATATGGGCTATGGGAATCTCATCTTCCGGTCTGCCGGGCCAGACATGGGACCACATGTGTCTGGCCACCTTTCCGTGCAATTCGCTGACGCCGTTGCAGTATTGCGCACTGTGCAATCCCAGAACGAACATGGAAATGGGCGTGTCTGCACCGGATTTCATGGGTTGCCCCCACGATAAGATCTCTTCAACACTTATTCCTAGTCTGTCGGTAAAAGAATTAAGATACGGCTTTACAAGGTCAACGGGAAACTCATCATGCCCTGCCGCTACCGGCGTATGGGTAGTAAAGACCGTAGTTCGTGAAACGATCTCCTTTGCGGTCTCAAGATTGACGCTATAGGAGGAAATCGTCTGAGCAAGGCGCTCCAGGGTGACAAAGGCGCAATGACCTTCATTCATGTGGCAAACGGTCGGAAAGATTCCCATGGCTTCAAGAGCACGCATTCCTCCGATTCCCAGCAGCACCTCTTGGGCCAGCCGAGTCTTTGGGCTTCCGGCATACAGACGAGACGTTATTTCTCGAATCTCCGGAGAATTTTCCGGCAAATTGGTATCCAGAAGAATAAGGGGAATGCGTCCCACCATAATTTTCCAGACAACAGCCCGGATTTCGCCCTCAGGTCCGGGGATCGAGATGATTAGCTCATTTCCTGAACTATCTTTTATCCGCTTCACAGGCAGGCGATAAATATCGGTTTCCGGATATTCCTCCTGCTGCCACCCCTCATGATCCAAAAACTGGTGAAAATAGCCGTGCCGGTAGAGAAGACCTACCCCTATGAGGGGAAGGGTAAGGTCGGAAGCTGCCTTTAAGTGATCTCCGGCCAGAACTCCGAGACCGCCTGCAAACAGGGGAACACTTTCATGAATTCCAAATTCCATGGAAAAATATCCAATAGTCCCATCTTTGCCGTATGAAATTTCGTTGGAAGCTTCAGGGGTTAAGTCGTTCACAAAACGTTCTTCCACCCGTTGCTGATGAGCCAGAAAGCCTTCGTCTGCTGACAGTTCCTCGAGTTGTTTTTGGGGAATTAAGGTTAAAAACTCGATGGGATTGCGACCGGACTCTTCCCAGAGCCGGGGATTTATTCGACGAAAAAGTTCGATGGCATTCATATGCCAGCACCACCAAAGGTTGCGTGCCAGAACCTGAAGAAAGGAAAGGGGCTTTGGAATTACAGGAAGTACTTGAAATGTTTGTAAAAAACGCATATTTGTTTATCCTTTGTCATTGTTTGTTGATCATGGGGCAAGCAAAAAGAACATTTATGGATGGACACTACTTAAATATTATCAAATCGTCAATCCAAAGCTTGAAGCAGCTTCCACACCCTCACAAATTCGCTTGCCCCCCAGGCCTGTGCATCACAGCCCCGGTACCTGTGGGGAAAATCTCCGTCCATGATTTCCGGCAGGTGGCCTACGCACCCCTGGGTTACCGGACGGGCGCTGCTCGCCAGCAATGATAACGCTGTGTTTTTTCCTTTATCTCCGTAAGCGGTTACCCATGCTTCACAATAACTGGGGAACAGCCATGTCCAGGCGGTACCGTTATGATATGCAGGCTTGCGTTTTAAATCTTCCGCTCCCGAATATTGCCCCTGGTAAGGATGATGGGGGGTGTTAATGGTCCTTCCATTATGATAAATCGGCATCGGTCGGCTCAGCGGTCGGTCTGCAAGGCTGCGAACCGCGCCGGGAACCAGCAGTTCCTCACATGCGGCCACGATTTTACGGCAAATCCTGCGGTCGGAGACGGCGCCAAGTGTTACCGCAAAAAGCTGATTTGGCCTCAGGGCATCGTCAGGATCCGCTTGTGCGGCCGATTTTTCCGAATCCGTATGGAGACAGTCGGACAGGTAACCTGATTTTTCGAGCCAAAAGAATTTAGAAATTGACGTTTGAACCCGGGAAGCTCTATGGGTCCAGTCGCCGCCATCCCCGGAGGGGTCAATTCGTGATAAAAAGGATAGTGCGGCAAACCAGAGCGCCTGAATTTCAATAGGGTACCCCTGCCTGGGTGTGCCTGCAGGATGGTTGGTGTCCATCCAGGTAAAATGGGTCGGGCTGAAAATAAGACACGATTCCGGGTCCATATGGACACCGTTGGGCGTGCCCTTTTCATAAGCATTGGCTATGGAAAAAAGAATATCACGAATGGTCCGATTGCCGCATGTTGAATCCAAAAATAATTCATTTCCTTGGATTCGGACCAAATCGGCACATGCGACAAAAAACCATAGCGGCGCGTCAGAGGTGTTCCGGTTTCCGGTATCTTTGCCTCGGATCATATTAGGGATCGTTCCGTTGCTTTCAAACTGTCCGAACTGTTTCAGGATAGAACGAGCCTCTTCCATTTTTCCCGCTGCAATCAATCCCCTGACAAAAATCAATGCGTCCCTTCCCCAATCCAGAAACCAAGGATATCCGGCAATTACCGTTTTCAAATCGTTTCTTTTGACGACATAATCATCCAGTGCTGTTTTTAACGCGTCATAGGGTTTGCAAAATCTTCTTTTTTCAACAGGTTTCGGTTCCATATCACGGACCCGGCATTTTTGATTCGGACCGCGGGAATTTTGGGCACCCGTAATAGAGGCGCTCAGTGTTTGGGATTGTCCTCCTTTCAGCAATGAAGAAAAATAACCCGGGCTGAATAAATCCGAATCCGCGTCCAGACCCCGCTCAGCCTCTATGGGCCGGTGTACCATATATTGCCATTCCGGCTCCCATACAAAAGACCCATCTGAAATCTTCAAATTCAGCCGGTGTTCCTGATCCGGCACAAATGTGAATCCGTCTTTATCCGATCTTACGGCTCCGGGCCAGAAATGCTCCGGTCCCTGATAAGCTTTGGTGGTCTCGTGAAAACTGCGGCTTTCAATATCCGGACGAAGGATGAGCCGGACCGGCTCATGATCTGCCAGCATTCCTCGCCTGGTTTTTGCTGAATCGCGGATAAAAACCATACGCATGGAATTCTTTCCGGGAATCATCTCCGCACATATGGTCAGAAAGACAGATTCTCCCTGGCCTGTGGGTACCTGATGTCGCCATACGCCTCGGGCACGGGACTTGAAACAAAAAGAATCAAAGCAATCATCGCAAATTTCCTGTGAGTATCCCTGATATACCAGCCATGCCCGGCATCGGGTAAACATTACCCACCGGTCTTCAGGGATATCAGGGTTCATATTTGCTGCCAGAAGGGCATCATACCGGCTGGTAAGCTTTCCCCAGGAAACCGCCGCCCGAAGCATGCCTCCGTACCCGTTGGTGCAAAGCAGAAGAGGTGAATGTCTCGACAGATCCGGCCGGTAATAGATCCGGTTCACCCTTGCATCCTCCGGCCGAGACAGGAAAAGAAGGGGCGCGTCGACATGTTGAGTACGACCTGGAGTATACACCGATACTTTCAGGGTATACGAGCAATGCGTCCTGGGTGGATGAAGGGGAGAAAAAAGTACAAAACACGACCCGTCCATACACATTAGACTTTCTTCATGGTACAGGCATCGGTTTTTGTCCATGATCCGGGCACGAAAAGCTCTGTCGGCGCGAACCATTAGAAAATGATCCGGAGGCACCATGACTTCCCGCCGTTTGTCACGTGGCCATTGCCAGGTTATCACCCGAGATTCAGTGTTGAAAGGATTAAGGCTGCGGCAGTACTCCAGGGGATTTTCCGCCAGTTTTTGCGCCGCCGTATCCGGTTCAACTTTGCCGGGATCCCGGGAGCGTTTATAAAAATGCAGCACGTCCATGGCCTTGGCCCGAAGACACTGTTTTTTAATTCGCTCCGGATATACTGCGGTTTGAGATTCGGCCTCGCCAACAACATCCATATCATTTGGGTCATCGGTAAAACAAAGAACCCGACCGGAATCCAGGAGTAAGGACTGTTTTCCGTCAGACTCGGCAATAGCTATTTTCTCACCGGAAATAAGATCCACAAAATTAGATGCATCCATGCCTGTTTCCTGAGAATTCCAGGTTGCTAAGGTTTGACGCCGATGGTCCAGATTCGTTACAATAAGAAGCTTTTTTCCTGACGGCACATGGTGTCTCAATAGCACAATACAGTTTCCATCACCCTGCTGGACCATTTTCAATTGTGTTCGATCATGAAATGCCGCATGTATGTGGAGCAGCGTGTTCAGGCGACGGATATGTTTGACCTGATTGGTTGCAGCGCCCCAGTTCAGTGAAGCTGCTTCATGGACGTTGATCTTTTCCGTTGCATACCATTCTACTCCGTTGGCAAACCCAAAGCCCCCTTGATAACTGCAAAGCGCGCACAGTGCAGCCCTCATTCGAGCAAAAACCTTAGATTGAGCGGCCAGACGAGGGTTATCATGGGTTTCAGCAAAATGTACCGTTATTCCGTCACTTACAGAGATCTCATCGGCTACCGGAAGATAGGATTCAATCTGGCTGCGGTCATAGTTTTGAAAAAGCTCGGAATAGGACCAGTTGAAATTGGCTTTGTTCAAAATATCACGGGTTACAGAAATTTTTCCTCCCAGACCTTCCAGAAGAAAAATTGTATCAGGATACTGATCCCTGACAGCGGCAACAATATACTTCCAGGCAGGTACCGGAATCATATACCCCGCATCACACCGGAATCCGTCCACCCCTCGTCGACACCATGTAATAAAAACATCGGTTATAAATTGCCACAAGTCTTTTTGGGTATAGTCGAGACTCGTCAGGTCTGCCCAGACCACGCCCCAGGCACCCGGCATTTCGATTTGGCCGTCCGGATTCCGGACAAGCCATTGAGGATGGGTTTCATGAAGACCGGCGGCCCAGCCCGTATGGTTGATGGCGATGTCAATAAAAACCATAGCATGACGTTCATGGATTGCATCTATCAGCTCTATGAACTGCTCAAGAGGAGTTGCCTTAGGGTCAAATTCGGCCAAAGCCGGATCTACGGCGGTAAAACTGAGTGCTGCATACGGACTTCCAAACCGTCCCATGCGGGCATAGGTCGTGGGAGTGGGATGTATCGGGAGCAGCTGAATTATTCGGCACCCAAGCTCGCCGATAATGAAATCCAGTTCTCCTATCAGATCACGAAAGGTTCCTGACGGCGGGATGACCGTATATCCATTTTTATCAAGAGCCCGGATCGAATCTTCATCTGTCCCGGAAAAGAACTTGCCGGTTTTGTTCGGACCGAACTGCCGGACAAATGCATTATAAATGATGTTTGAACAGCATGTGTGCGCCGGTTCCACGTTGATGGCGACATTAGTACCCTCCGGCCACAACGGGATGGTCTCCTTTTCACTCAAAAAGAAACATTTGGCTTCAAAATGCCCGATTTCACAAAAGGGAAGGGTAATCGTAAAATTTTGCCCGTCAACACGCCTCATGGGAATGTCAAACCAGTCCCGACCCAGGGGTGGCGTATCGTTAGTTACTTTCCTGATGATTTCCTGCCTGGCAGTTTGGGCATGGCCGATGTTGGTGCGAAGCCACGCATTTCCTTTTCCGGGATGCGAAAGGGAAAGATTAAATGTCCGGGTATCTCCTCTAAATATAAGAATGTGTGTTCCGGGCGCAGGATCCTGGCTGACCCAATTTGGATTATCCATCGGACGTCACTGTTTGGTTCGAAAACAATAGGATTATGTATCAAAAAATAAGCAATGTAAAATAATATCGATAGGGTGTCAAAGGAAAAGAAAACATTTGTTCGGGAGAGGCAGGGGTTCCGTCATTTATTGAGAAGTTATTCGAATGACAGGCAACTAATTTAATAAATTGGAAATCTTCTCTCTGAGTTCATGGGGGGCCGTATGGCTTTTAACCAGATACCCGTCTGCCTGTGAAAGATGAGGATCAAACAGATGTGTATCGTGGGGGGTAACGATAAGTACCGGAAGGTTTGGACGTTGTATTTTAATGCCCCGCAAAACATCCCATACGAGAAATCCATGTTTTAAGTATTGGTTCAGGAGTACGATATGCGGGTTAAACGATAAAATATTTTCCATCACGGACTCGACATCATCCGTTGTTGAAACCGTGTATCCTTGACCGGCAAGACTCACTCTACATAGATCTTTTACCCACTTCTGGTCATCTATAATAAGTATATTTGCCATTGCTTTGGACGTGATTTTTCGTTTCTATCTATAGCTCGTCTTTTTTCAAGAGCGAATGTCCTTCCAGGCAGAAGGAACGCCACTTGCAGTTGATCTGATCGCAATTCGCAATTCCTTTTTGGAAACAGTCCGGATTCCCTTCAGCTCTTTGAATACTTCTAATCAAATTCGTTATATCAAGGAAGCTCTTTTGATTAGCATCCGGTCCCGACCTGGAAGATGATGCTGTTATTATGTTTTCGTCCCCCTTCAGATTTCCAGGGTTGCCCGCGTACTTTTGATTTTTTATGAATGCCATAAATCCGTTAATGTTATGTCTCGGAATTTCTATTCACGGCGAAACACATGCGGTTTAAAAACAACGCCTTTTCCGAATTGTTTTAAATTAGAATGGATGGCTGCTTTTTTTTAAACAGCTTTATGTTATATCTACCCTAAAGAGACAGAGTTTTGTGAAATTGAAGACGGTAGTGTATAACTGTATTCTTCGGTATAATCTACCCCGCTTCCAACATTCCACTTTTCAGTACATACATGAATATCCTGTATGATTTTCAGTAAGCTGCAATTTTTGGAGCAATCTTCCTTGGGCAGATCTCTTCTGGGACAATTTTTACATGGAGAAGAAATCATATTTCCTCCTCTATCCGGAACTATCCATAATAATAATATTTTACAACTATCAATTATCAATTTAAAATTTATTTTGTCTATAGAGAGAAACGCTCATTTTAATAGGCGAAATTCCTGGGCAGAGGGAACTTATCCCGCAATAGCAGGATAAACATTGTTCTTTTATTCTTTCCAGAGGTCAACGTCGATCAGGCCGAGCTTTGCGGCATAGCGAATCAATTCAATGGTATTGTGAAGACCGAGCTTGTTCATAATATTGGAACGGTGGTTTTCAACGGTCTTGGGGCTGATGCAAAGCTTTTCCGCAACTTTTTTGCTGGAAAACCCTTCTGCCAGAAAGCGCATAACTTCCTGCTCCCGCGGTGTTAATGTATCGTAATCGGCATCTGTAATTTTTGCCTCTTTTAAAGGAGACTTCATAAGATTTTCAACCACCGCATGGGAAACCGAGCTGTCAAGAAAATAATCTCCTCTTGCAACAGATTCAAGCCCCTGTAAGAGCCTTTCAGAGGCAGATTCCTTGACCACATATCCGGTTGCTCCGGCCTGAAATGCTTCGGCAATATAATCAATTTTAGAATGCATGCTGACAATCAAAATGCGTGTTGTCGAAAAAAGAGTTCGGATTTCTCTGGTCAGTTGAATGCCGCTTCGATCGGGCAGGGATATATCCACTATAATCATATCCGGTTTGAGTGTTTTCGCCATTTGAAGCCCATCTCGCCCATTTCCGGCTTCGCCCACCACCTCAAAACGAGAACCGCGCTCTATGATTGCCTTAAGCCCTTCCCTGAAAAGAGGGTGGTCATCAACAATCAATATGCTCTTTTTTTCGGACATGATTTTGCTCCTTATAGGGAACTTCAATACATATTTTTGTGCCTTCCGCCGGCCGGGATTGAATCTTCATTTCTCCGTTCAAAAGGCAGACCCTTTCCTCCATACTTCGAAGTCCCATCCGTTTCTCTTTGATAGCCGATCCCATCCTGTTCTTTATATTAAATCCCTTACCATCATCCTCTATGCGTAGGATGATGTACGGAAAAGAAGCGACCATTTTGAGAGCTGCGCTGGAGGCATCCGCATGCTTTTTAATGTTCCAGAGGGCCTCCTGTATAAGGCGATACAGATTGATCTCCGTGTCAAAAGGAAGTGTCAAATCATCCATGCCGGCAGCGGAAAAATCAATGCTTATCTTATTTTTTTCGGCAAATTCTTCACAATATTGATAAACCGTCCGGACCAATCCCAATTGCTCCAGGCCGGGAGGGTGTAAATCATAAGCAAAATTCCTGAGAGCCGATATTGATCGTTTGAGTATTGTTGACAATTCCGAAGTTTTTTCCCTTATGCCAATGTGTATGGATGGATAATTATCAAAAAGTGTTTCACAGCCGATTCTCACCAGGGAAAGGTCTTGTGCCACATTGTCGTGCAGATAACGGGCAATTCGCTGGCGCTCATTTTCCTGGGCCTTCATCAGTTGCTGGGTGAGAGTGCGAACATGTTCTTCCGCCTGCTTTCGTTTGGTGATGTTCACTATATTTCCCATTATAGCAGGCTTCCCTCTATATTCGATGGAAGCTGCAATCATTTCGCACCAAATGGTTCTCCCATCTTTTTTGAGTCTTTGAACCTCATAATGATACGGAGCAGATTCACCCTTTAATCTTTTTGATACTGTTGCCGCGACCACCTCCCTGTAATCCGGGTGGATCAGCAGCTTATATTCCTTTCCCAGTAATTCTTTTATAGTATACCCATGCATCGCGGCGAATCGATCATTAACAAATACAAACCTTCCATCCTGGTGGATAAAAATACCGGTAAGGGAGTTCGTTGTAAGTGTTCTGTACTTTTCCTCACTTCTCCTCAGCTCTTCCTCCACCTGTTTGCATCCGATGGCTTCTTTTTCTAGTATTTTTACCCGCTGCTCCAATTCCTTATATGTTGGCTTCTTGGGCATTTGAATATACTCCTAATTTCAAATTTAATCGTTTGGCTCCATATGCCAGCTAATCGGATCAGTGCGGCCGGGGGTATAATCCGGCAGAGCATAATTGGAATACTGAAATCATGGGAAAGTGGCCTGTGCATAACCTCTATCCTGTCCGGGGAATGAAAGAATCCTTTAAAAAGGCATATTCCACTATTTCATTATGTTAGTATTCCATATGTAAGGGAAAAAAACAATGATGCAATACGTTGTTTTAATTGATTAACGAAAAAAGGGGCGCACTCAGTGACACCCCTTTAAAACAGTTAATGGCCGATCTTTCTCTAAGATTCTTCCAGGATTTCCCAATTTATCATAAGACTATGGTTGTTGAGAGGATATCGCGATAGGTCAGGAACCTTCATATTTGAAAGAAAGCGCTACTCTGGCACGATAGGATACGACCTTACCATCGTTGATTGTCATGTCCAATTTTGTGATTTCCGCAACTCTTAAATCGCGCAGACTTTTCGTTGCTTTTGCTACTGCATTTTCCGCAGCTTTCTCCCAGGAAGTATCACTTGTTCCTACCAATTCAATAATTTTATAAACACTGCCACTCATGTTTCCCTCCTTGAATTAAATTTTATATATGATAGCAAAATTGACCTCAAATCGAGAAGTTGCTGTTAAACTCATATTTATTGGAAAGATCTCGAAGGTAAGAAAATTAAAAGAGTGGCTCTTTGTAATTAAAGAACCACTCCACTCAAGCGCAAAAATGTAGCCTCCCGCGCTTTTAAGCAATTTGAAATAAACTAAAACTTTATTTAAAATATGTCCATAAGATAAAATATTCATTTTAATAGGGAAAATTCCCGTTCTATAGGCAATTCCCCCAGATACTAATCCAGATAAATTCAAGGTGTTATTTTATATTTTCTTTTGTTGACATTTCCTGTTGTAAAGATACAAAAAAGATAGAAAGAATTTTTGTTCCATAAGGCGAGGTGAATGATGGCTGACAACTCAAAGGAAAAGAAAGGACCGGAACCCATGGAAACCCTTTTGAAAGGAGCCGGTATGTTGCCGGAAATTTTTTTGAAAATGGCGCAAACCGGTTTGAAAAATTTCGTGAATTTTCAGGAGCAGTGGCTGGAACGTACGGGTGAGTTCCGAAAATCCACCAAAAGTTCTACACATGGGGATTTGAAAGAAGATGCATTCAATGCGTGGACCCAACTGTATGAACAAGAATTCAGAAAGTTTTTCAAAATTCCTCAATTGGGACTGACTCGATTATATCAGGAAAAAATGATCCGGTGGATGGACAAATTTAATATTTATCAGGCCACTGTCGCCGAATTCTCTCGTCTTTTATCACTGCCCATGGAAAAATCATTCCAGCTCTTACAGGAAAAGCTTGTGGAATTAACGGACAAGGGAGGCCTTCCTGAAGATCCAAAAGAATATTATCAGATGTGGATAAAAATACTTGAGGGGCGCTACATGACATTGTTCCAGTCGCCCGAATACACCCGGGCACTGAACAAGACTCTTGATTCCATGTCGGAATGTTCAAAGGCAAAAAAAGAGGTTCTCCAGGATTTTCTGAATATGCTCCCTGTTCCTACCCATAAAGAGATGGATGAACTCTATAAGGAAATTTATCTGTTAAAAAAGCGAATAAAAGAACTTGAAAAGAAAAAATAGAATGGGGGGGTAATTTTATGACTCAACCCAAAATAGCCGTTGATCTGATTTTTTCAAAACTGGCCGAGGATGCGGAAAAGGCCCGGACGCGTGCTAAAAAGGCCTCGGAAGTATTGCTCGGACCTCTTGAAACAGAAATCGCCACCACGCCTTGCGATGTTGTTTATGAAGAAGACCGGGTAAAACTCAAGCATTACACGCCGGCAACCAAAATTCAGCTTAATAGACCGCTTCTTCTGGTTTATGCGCTGATCAATCGGGAAACAATGCTTGACCTCCAGCCGGGAAAGAGCGTTGTGCAAAATTTTTTACAGGAAGGCATAGACCTTTATATGATCGACTGGGGCTACCCCACTCGCAAAGACAGGTATCTCACAATTGATGATCATGTTAACGGGTATATAGACAACGCTGTGGATTTTATCCTCAAAAAACACAATCTGGACAAGATCAACCTGATGGGAATTTGCATGGGCGGTACCTTTTGTGTCATTTATTCGGCACTTCATCCTGAAAAGGTTCAAAACCTGGTTTTAACGGTCACCCCGACCCATTTCGAAACGAATAAGGGGCTTTTGCATATCTGGATGAGGGATATGGATGTAGATCAGATTGTGGATACTTATGGCAATATCCCCGGAGATATAATGAATTTAGCGTTTTTGCTCCTTAATCCCGCCCGGCTGATGATCGACAAATACGTGGGGTTTTTAGAAAACATGGACAATAAAAATTTTGTGGAAAATTTTGTCCGCATGGAAAAATGGATTTTTGACAGCCCGGATGTGCCGGGGGAAACATTCCGGCAATTCGTCCGGGATTGTTACCAAAAGAACCTGCTCATCCAGAGCAAGATGGAAGTTGGCGGGCAAGTTGTGGATCTTAAGAAAATCACCATGCCCCTTTTGAACTATTACGGCAAATACGACCATCTTGTACCCCCGGAAGCCTGTGAACCCCTTATAAGTAAAGTGGGCAGCAAAGATACCGAGAACGTTTGTCTTGATACAGGCCATATCGGTATTTATGTCAGTTCCAAGTGTCAAAAAGAATTTGTACCCTGGATCGCCCAATGGCTCAAGCAAAGGGAGACGGATCAGAAGAAGCGCAAAACAAAACCGCCATCCCGGAAAAAACGTGTTGTAAAAACCACGGCGACTCAAAGCAAACCGGCATTAAAAACCACAAAGAATAAATAAGGAATTTTCAATACATTGAATTTAGGGATTCGCTCCAATTGGAATGCTGGAATATTAAGAAATTATCAAATCGAGGAGAGAATATGCTGGAAGAATATCCCAAAGAGATCACCTTGCCGGACGGTTTTGTTTGTATCCTGAGGCCGATGACCCGGGACGATCAAGATGCACTCTACAGGTTCTTTATTTCGCTTCCTGAAGAGGACAGAAGATATTTGAGAAACCATGCGACAAACAGAATTCTTATCGAAAAATGGTGCCGTGATTTAAACCACGATAAAGTTTTGCCCATACTGGCGGAACATGGAAGCCGGATACTTGCAAACGCAACCCTTCACAGGGAAACCTTTGGGTGGGGAAGGCATATCGGCGAAGTCAGGATCACAGTGGCCGCAGATTTTCAGCATCTTGGTCTGGGCTCCCTTCTCTTGGAAGAGCTCTCAAGACTGGCTCTTAAGCACAATCTGGAGAAACTCTGCGCAAAGGTTGTTGCCTCCAGGACCTATGTGACCCGGGCTTTTGAAAAAAATGCTTTTGTCCGGGAAGCAACATTGAAAAACTATGTGAAAATTCTATATAATAAAAACTATGAAGACATTGCCGTTCTTGTCAAGAATTTAAACAAGAAGCCAGAATAGATAAAGGAGATGTTATGCGTGAAGTGGTGATCGCAAGCGCTGTCCGCACGGCTGTGGGGTCTTTCGGGGGTACGTTGAAAAATGTAACTGCTGTCGAGTTGGGAAGTCTTGTCATAAAGGAGGCCCTTGCCAGAGCCAAGATTCGACCGGAAAAAATTGACGAGGTGATCATGGGTAATGTCCTGCAGGCCGGATTGGGTCAAAATCCCGCACGCCAGGCCGCCAAGCGGGCGGGAATCAGCCAATACATTCCTTCGACCACCGTTAACAAGGTGTGCGGGTCGGGTATGAAAACCGTCATCATGGCGGCCCAGGCCATAAAATCCGGGGATGCGGATATCATTGTGGCCGGGGGCATGGAAAATATGAGCGAGGCTCCTTTCGTACTGCCCCACAGCAGATGGGGTCATAGAATGGGCCATGACCGGGTCATTGATGTTATGATCCAGGACGGACTGTGGTGCTCTTTTGGGGACACCCATATGGGGATTACCGCAGAAAACATTGCGGAAAAATTCAAAATTAGCAGGGAAGAACAGGATGCGTTTGCCGCTAAAAGCCAGCAAAAGGCGGAGGCGGCCATTAAAAGCGGCCGCTTCAAGGATGAGATCACTCCGGTTCAAGTCCCCCAGAGAAGAGGAGATCCTATCATTTTCGATACCGATGAATTTCCCAGATTCGGCACTACCGTAGAAAATTTGGCTAAACTTAAGCCGGCGTTCCGCAAAGACGGAACTACCACTGCGGGGAACAGCTCAGGGATAAATGACGGTGCTGCGGCGCTTGTAATTATGAGTGCTGACAAGGCCTTTAAGATGGGGATACGGCCCATGGCCAGGATTATAGGGTATGACTACCAGGGGTGTGAACCTGAGCTCATGGGTACCGGTCCTATTTATGCGGTGCGAAGCGCCATTAATAAGGTAAGGGAGGAACTGGGCAAGGACATCGACCTTGTGGAACTCAATGAGGCCTTTGCCGCCCAGTCCATCGCATGCCTCAAAGACTTGAATCTGGATCCGGAGACTGTCAACGTTAACGGCGGCGCCATTGCCCTGGGACACCCCATCGGATGCAGCGGCGCCAGGGTTTTAACAACCTTGCTTTATGAAATGGAAAAAAGAGAGGCCAAGGTCGGATTAGCGGCTCTTTGCATTGGCGGCGGAATGGGAATTGCCACTATCGTTGAACGGGAATGGTACTATTAAGTTTTATTAATAAGGAACCACAGCATATGATCCTTTATCAATACCCCAAATCGGAAAATCTAAAAGACGGAAGTCAGATTACGATCAGGCCCCTTAGAAAAGAAGACGAGAAAATGCTGCATGAGTATTTCCTGAAACTTCCCCCGGAGGATCGGATGTGTCTCAGAAACGATGTTACCGATCCCAAAGTCGTTGAAAACTGGATCTACGATCTTGATTACGATGTTATACTTCCCCTTGTGGCCCTGGATGCTGGCCGTATAGTGGCTAACGCCACCTTACAATTTGATCCCGTGGGCTGGACCAAACACCAGGGAGAAATCCGCATCACCTGTGATCCGGAGTACAGAGAAAAGGGTCTGTCAACGATTCTCGTGGAAAATCTGATACAGATTGCCGTGGATTTCGGTTTGGAACAACTCACGGCCGAGATAGCGCTGGTTCTGGACGAAGCTTATTTTCTGTTTGAAAAACTGGGATTTCAGGAGGCTGCCGTTCTCAAAGATTTTATTAAAGATTACCAGGAAAATTATCAGGACCTGGTCTTGATGGTCAAGAATATCGCTCAAACGGATTGAAGATCGATTTTTGACAATTAACTATCCCTTGGATCCCAAGCGCAGTCCGCCGTGGATATAAAATACATCTCCGGCCAGAGCCTCATTGCGATAAATATCTCCAACAAAAGCAGCTACTTCTTCAGGCTCAACCAGACGTCCGATGGGGACCTGTTCTATAATTTTATCCAGGACTTTTTGATTCATTCCTTTGACCATGGGCGTTCCCACATAGCCTGGTGCAATGGCCACGCAACGAATCTTGTCTGCCAGGCCACGCCGGAAAAACTCGGCGGTGATCACTTTTGGCATCACCGACATCGCAGCTTTACTGGAGGAATAATTGATCTGGCCCGCCGTTCCCAGAGAACCGGTGGACGATACCAGACAGATCAATCCTTTGCAGTTATGATTGATCATGCGTTCAACGCATTCCCTCACGGTTAAAAATACACCGGTCAGGTTGATATCAATAACCGTTTGAAATTGTTCAAGGGACATTTTTCTGTTAACTTTTCCGGTTGTTCTGTCCGTGGACAGCATCAGTCCATCCTTGATAATACCGGCAAAGGGGGCAACCAGATTAATCTGTCCGAATTTTTCAATTGCAGTATCAGCCAGTCTTGCACAATCATCCTCCCTGGTAACATTACAAACCACTGAAGCGACGTCACCATTTAACGCTTTGATTTCAGCCTCGGCCTGCTCCAGAAATTTTTCAGCCACATCCGCAATAACCACCTTGCCGCCGTTTTGCACCCAGTATTTGGCCACTGCCAGACCGATGCCGCCAGCGCCGCCGGTAATAACGGCAACAGATTCTTTGATTTCAAGCATTTTCTTTTTCTCCTTCTATTATTCCTTTTTGTTCCTATCTTTTTTTAAAAATCTGTTCAGCGTCTCCATTGTTTCCTGAAACTGTTCGCTCTGCTTTTCTATTATTTCCTGAAACCCTTGAACCAATTCCCCCTGTGTCTCAACCTTTTTTTCTTCCAAAAGCATCCGCAGGTGTTTTATGGTTTCTTCATGAGCGGCAAGTTTTTCTTTGAGCTCCTCATATTTTTTGACCAGGGACAGATGTTCGTCTTTAGGTACCACACCCATCAGACGCAAATAATCTTTAAAGGACTCCTGGAATTTTTCTGATGCCTCTTTCCAGGTTTCCATATAAGCTGGTGTGTCTTTCTCCATATGTTCCAGGCCGTAGAATTTTCTGAACATGGCTGTCAGTTCATCAAAACCTTCAAAGCCCTGTTGCATCCATTTTGACATGTCTTCCATTTGTTTTTGCCCTTTTGCGGCATTGATCAGAAAATTTCCCCAAAACTCCAAGAAATGTTTGTCCACAATATTTACCTCTCAAGCGGTTTTTTTATTTAAAGGTATTGGCCTTGCCGGATTTAGCGGCAGACTTTACGGTCGTTTTCTATTTGCTTGATTTGGACGCTTTTTTTTAGCGGAATTCGTGTCTAATCCGTTTATTTCTTCGTCCAAATCCAATTGATACCGCACAGGTCCCCGATAGTTTTTGTCGCCGAAACGGGTATGAAGCGCACATGCAGACGTTGGATTTGACCAGGAGGTCGCTATGGCAACATGCCCTTTTGGGAAAGGCGTTACTTCAACATCGATATAATCCAGGGGCGCAAGGGCCGCTTCTTTCTCCACAAGATCATCTCTTTCACCATAGCAGATAAGCCATTTAATTCCCTGGTCCTGCAGTCGTTTAAAATTAAGCTTTCTGCCGAAAAGGGTTACCGGAAGTGTTCCATCCTGGGTAATCGGCATGTTATAGGAAACAAAACTCTTATGAGTAATCTCTATGGGAAGGTCATTACGCTCATTGCTCATCCAGTAGTTAATTGCGGCCGCCGTCTTGCTGATTTTCACATCTTTATCCCCCTGTCGGCCGAACATCATCAAATCTCTGTAGAACGTGGCCACCGGTGATTCGTCTTCTATACTTTTGAGCTTATAGATCCATCCCATAAGTTTGCCGTCCACAACTTTATTTCCATTGGGCAAGGTTTTGGTTCCGTAAGCCAGATCATAAAATCGCTGGGGCAGGCTATCAAAAAAATTCGCCAGCCCCCTGCTTTTGGTTCCATCTATGGGAGCTACGCAGGTGATCAGAGCATCAACCAGTCCGTCCAGTTCACCGGAAAGGAGATTGCAAACGGCAAAAAAACCGCCCTGACAATATCCGTTCAACGTGACAGGTTTTCCGTGTCTTTTTTTCACCTTTTCGCAAAATAAGCGGGTATCAAGGGCATCATCTTCACCGGTCATGACCTGAACCGCCTCAGTCGTATTGATATCCTTGAGGATTCTGATATAGGTGGGAATCCCCTGGTTTGCAAAACAATGGGTGTAACTCTTATTTTCATAAGGTAAAAAGGCAAGAATATTGGCCCCCAGAACATAGGGAGGAAGAATCAGGACCGGTTTGCCCTTTTTATTGACGGTAACCTTTTTATCCGTGGGAAGGATTTGATAAAGAATGAACCGGTCTGTTTCAGCAACCTTTTTATTGTCACCCCGTTCAAAATGGAACCCATATTCCGGTTCAATATCCTGGATGGCCTGCGGATACCTGTTGGCCATAACATCCATCATTTTCGTCTGTCGTTCTAAAAAAGATTCCACATCTTCGCCATCAGCACAAAAAAGCGTATTGAACATGGCGGCAATGGCGTTTTCCATTTCCATTTTTCCGGAACTCGTGATCGCTTGCATGCCGCTGCTAATCACCTTACCCATAAGGTCAAGGTTAAAACTCAACAATTCCATATAAGATTGAACGGTCTCCAAGGGTGTATTACTCCAAAATCTCTGTTTTTCCACATCATTGAAATAGCTTGTCGCAATGAGATAGGGAATCATGAAATCAATTGCGTACTTGGACATGGCACTCAGGTAATTTTGTGAGACACTCATGAGGTGAGAGAATGCAGAAACGTTTTTGCAAAATATATTGGTCAGAAAATCAGGATCATTCAGGTTGTTCTTCACCTTAACCATAGATGTTTACCCCCATAACTCAAGAACTTATGTGGCTCATAGCCTTAAACCCGGATTTCCTAAGGGCTAAAGCCATGAGCCACACACAAAGTTTGGCTTTATTTGCTAAAACCGGTAAAACATTTTTCTACATTTTGATAGTTTTGCTCAATTATTTTTTTGAAATCCTCACAACCTTTTTTATAGCTCTTCATCCACTCATTTATGGCTTTTCTTCCCTCCTCGGGCATCCATGTTGCCTGATCTAAAAGATAGGTTGTCATTTTTTCGTTTTGCTCCCTAAACATGGCCATTGTGTTATAGCTGTTGTCAAAGGCAGTTTTATTGAATTGAGCCATCTGCTTAAAAATTTGATAGTTTTCCATTACGTCAACTCCTTTCCTTATTTTTTAGTTTTTTGATCCTTATCGAATGCGCTAAAAAAATCTTCCACTTTTTTAAAGTTTTCATCCACGCCCTTCTTGAAATCCTCACGCCCTTTTTTATAGGCTTTTACCCAATCATTGATCGCCTTCCTTCCTTCCTCGGGCATCCATGTTGCCTGATTCAAGATCGTACCGGCCATACTTTCGGCCTGCTCCTGAAGCAAAACCATGGCATTGAAGGTGTTGTCAAACGTTGTTTTCTGAAAATCGATCATTTGCTTTGCAATTTTTGATGAATCCATGGTAATAATTCCTCCTGTTAATTTTTTTATTTTATGGTTTGAAATTGTTCATGTAAGAATAATAACCTTTAAATTTTATTTGTCAAGACAAAAATGTTGCGCCGCATCATTTTTGTCTTGACTTGGTTTTGTTCAGGTATAAATTAATAACCGTCCTAAATTAAGCTTAAATTTGACAAATATGTTAAATTTATAATATTCTATAAGACCTAAAAAACTTTAAATATTGCAATACAACATAAAATAAGGAAGAGCAGATGCCTGATAAAGTAACATTAAAAAAATATGCCAACAGACGACTGTACGACATGGAAAAAAGCGCCTATGTTACCCTCAATCAGGTGGCGGATCTCATCAGACAGGGCCGTCAGGTGGAAGTGATTGATGCAAAAAGCAAAGAGGAGGTAACCGCCTCCATTCTCAGCCAAATTATTCTGGAAGAAGCAAAAAACAAAAACATTCTTTTGCCGGTACCGGTTCTTCACCTGATTATTCAATACGGTGATAATGTACTGGGAGAATTTTTCGAGAAATACCTTCAGCAAATGATTCAAACATACCTTGCCCATAGACATGCGGTTGACGATCAGTTCAAAAAATGGCTCGAAATGGGACAGGATTTTTCAAATATGGCCCAACAAACCATGACTGGTCTGTCACCCTTCAAATCCTTTTTTGATCAATTTTCTTCTTATTCAAATAAACAGGAACAAAAAAAGGAAAAAGAATAAATATTTTCCTGTCAGCGTTCTGTTATTATTGTTGCTTTAGGACCAATAATGTTAAGTTTTGCCGTGCGGGGTGATATGATTTTGAGAAAGGTTGATGGATCCACAATTTTCGCGCCTTGGAAAATCCTTAAGTCTAAAAGATGATGGTCACCTGATATGATATAATCAGCCTCCCCTTCCAGGCCGCAAGCCAGAATTTTGTTGTCTTCCGGATCGTCAGGAATGGCGTCAATTTCCAACTCATCAGGGGTAATGAAAGCAACCTTACTCATTTTATCAAGAAAATTATAAACCTCATCCGGGGTTATTTTATTTTTTTGCATCAGCTTGACCAGCTTGGGATAGCGTAAAACTCGCCGGGTCTCTTCCAGGATGGCCGGAGAGATAATTGGGTTTAATTTTCCCTCCAGAATGAGTTTAAGGATTTTGGCCGGATTGCCTTTGGGGGTAAGAATGGCGCTTACCAGAAGATTGGTGTCGACTACGATCCTGGTCATACGGTTTTGGCTGCTTCAACAGCTTCATTAATCGTTTTTTTAAGCGCTTTCGGGTCCTCACCTTTCATCTTTCCCCAAATCTGCTCAAGGGCTGACATGGCCGCATCCTTGTCTTTTTGCAAGGCCTGGAATTTTTCCATGGAGACTACGGCAACCAGCGGCTTGCCGGCGCGTTCTATAATATACTCGTCGCCTTTTAAAGAGACTTCGTTCATTATCTGGCCCAGGTTTTGCCGGGCTTTCATGGCGGAGATTTTTTTAAGCATTTTCATGTTCCTTTTTGTTTGAGTTAATTATAATAATTATATTAACTATTATAGTTAATATGGGGAGTTTGTCAAGGGAGGTTAGTTTTTTAAACCCTCATGGTTGCTGGTTTTTGTCTATACAAAAAAACAGCGCAGAGAACAAAGAACAGTAAAAATATTGGTCCAAAGAAACAGCTTTTTGTTATCCCCAAAGAGGATTTACTTTGTTATCGAGGTATTTATATTTCGGGAACCATTTGACGCAGTTCTTCATAAGAGAAAACCGGACCGTCGACACACACATACTTCGTCCCGATATTGCACCGTCCACAGATGCCTATTCCGCATTTCATGCGTTTTTCCAACGTGGTAATAATCTGATGATCTTCAAAATCCAACCTTTTGAGCCCGATCAGAACAAACTTGATCATAATGGGCGGTCCACAGGTAACGGCCATGCAGTTATACGAACTCGGCGCTTCTTCGGTAAGCACGGTAGGCACAAAACCCACCCGCTTCTTCCAACCCGGAAATTCTCGGTCCACGGTGAGCACCAGCCTTACCCCGCCGGAACGCCATTCATCGAATTCATAGGTATAGCAAAGATCTTCCGGTGAACGTGCACCGTAAATCACCATGATATTACCATAATCCCTTCGGTTATCCAGCATATAGAGAAGCAGGGTGCGCAACGGGGCCATGCCGATCCCGCCGGCGACAAATAGAATGTCATAACCTTTTAATTTTTCAACAGGAAAACCATTTCCCAGAGGAGCGCGCACCCCGATCTGATCACCGATATTCATCTGGTGCAGCCGCTGGGTCACCTCACCGGTGCGCATGACACTGAACTGCAAATAATCTTTTCGAGTCGGCGGAGAGTTTATTACGAAGGTGGACTCTCCCACTCCGAAGACGGAGAGTTGCCCGACCTGTCCGGGTTGAAATGAAAATTCGCTCATCTTTTGTTCGTTGTTCAAAACCACTCTAAAAGTAAGGATATTTGAGGTTTCCTGAATAATATCCTGAATGGTCGCCAATTCCGGTCGAAACGGATTAGATTCAAACTTCGGCACCCACTGCCTCCTTCAAATGATGCACAACCCTGCGTATGTCTATGGATACGGGACAACTTCGAATACAGCGTCCACATCCGCAACAGGATATCATGCCGTTATATGTATCAGGAAAATAGGAGAATTTATGGCCAATCCGGTTGCGATACCGTTCAAATTTTTCGGGCCGTGGATTATGCCCGCCGGCTTCCAGGGTATAATGATAAAACATACAGGAGTCCCAGGAACGCAAGCGATCGCCGGTGAGATCCCTGGATTCATCTGTAATATTGAAACAATAACAGGTCGGACACACAAATGTACAAATTCCGCAACTAATACACTTTGAGACCATATCGCGCCAATAATCCATATCTTCAAAACGACCCGTGAAATCCCTTGCACTATGGGTTAAATCGTCCTCTCCCACTTGTTTGGTACTTACTTGTTCCTGAATTCGCCGAGCCGTTTCTATCTGTTCAGGCGTTGCCTGCTTTCCCATTACGGGAATCAGCTTCTCACCCTTTTCACCAAGTGCTTCAACCACAAATCCGTCATCCACGGGAATAATCCAAAGATCACTGCCCTCCCTGTCTCCGGGACCGCTGCCCACCGATGAGCAGAAACAGGCACTGTCTTCCGTATCGCAGAGCAGAGTCGCAAACAGAGTTTTTTCTCTGCGTTGTTCATAATAGGGATCTTTATATCTGCCGTTAAGAAAGACTTGATCAAAAGTAAGAAAGCCGCGCACGTCACAAGGGCGCGCCCCGAAAACAAGGGCAGGGGATGTGTCTTGATGGTCTGTTAGATCAATATTCTGTTTGGACGGATCATTGTCATCCTTTTGATACCGGAAACGCAATAACGTTTCTACTTGCGGGAACAGTACATTTTTCGGACCTAATGTGCTTTGTCGGTTCAACACAACGATCTTGTCCTGGTGATAGGGTAAAAACCGAATCCCCCATTTTTCATCTCCCATCTCTACCGGAACCCAGACCTTCATTTCTTTGGAAAGACGCTTCAGCACGGCAGTCAGCTCACCTTGAGCAATAAAGATTTTTTCGGACATACAGTATCCTTTTTCAGCGGATTATATTCCCTTTTCACCGGGGTCAAAGGTCAGCAACGGCGGTTGTTTTTGAGGGTCAATTCCGGCTTCGTAGCCCAACAGCTCTTTTACGATTTGATTCAGTTTTTTTTTAATCAATGTTACGGGTATTTCCACGGGACAGACTCGTTGGCATTCGCCACATTCGGTGCAGCGTCCGGCAAGATGCATGGCGTGGATCATATGATAAAGAAATTTTTCCGTAAGATCGAAATGTTGCGAAAGCCACTTAGGTGTTCGGGTCTCCGCAATGCACCTGTCTCGGCACACACAGAGCGGACAGGCATTACGGCATGCATAACATCGAATACACCGGTCCAGCTCTTTTTCCCAAAATTTCAGGCGATCGGACAGCGAGTACTGTTCTATGTGTTCAATATCCCCATAAGCCTGGGCATCGCTCACACGAGGCGTTACGGGGTGGCCGATAAGACAATCGTAAATGACGGGATTGGGATAACGACACTGCAGGCATCTTTGCTCCAGTACCTGATGCAGCGGAAAACGGTATGTTTTTTGTGTTGTTTCAACGCGCAGCTCATTGTCTTGAACGGTTACTTCCCGAACATCTTTTAAAGATGGCTCCAGACGCATGAGCCGGTGCCAATCCACCGTGCCGTCACAAGGGATACCCACAATATAGAGCGTTTCCCGGGCAACAAATTTTTCCTGAATTAAAGCGATTAGAGAGCGGCTGTCGCATCCTTTGATACAAATGCCGATTTTTTTGTCATTTTCCCGGACGGAAGTGTTTGGAATTTTTGCTAAATAAGTACAAAGATTCTGAGAACACAGAGGATTCCAAACCATTCGATTAAGATCCTGTGCCTGGCGGATGAAACACGGGGTCGCATGTAACGCATCATAACCGGATTCCCAACCGAGCACAAAATCGAGTTTTTCGAAAACCTTTAAAAATTCTTCTTGTAATGTTTTGGCCTTGTCTTCCATCTTTATGTTTAAAATGACATTCCTGCTTTTGCGTCAGTTTCTCCGTAAACGCCGGGGTTCGGTCCCAAACCATGAATGGTTTCGGAAAACTCTGTGACCACCTGTTGCCAGAGCTGTCCTTCGGAAGATGATACCCAGGTATACCGGAATCGATCCGTATGAATGCCCATAAACGGCAAAAATCGCTTCAGGACTTCCAGGCGACGCCTTGCATAAAAATTGCCCACGTTATAATGGCAATCATTTGGGTGACAGCCGGATACCAGCACGCCGTCAGCGCCGTAAATAAGGGCTTTGACAACAAACAGGGGATCCATGCGCCCGGTACATGGAATACGGATAATGCGTAAATCCGTGGGCTGGCTAAAACGGCACACACCGGCCGTATCCGCACCGCCATAGGAGCACCAGTTGCATAAAAATCCCACAATTTTCAAATTTTTTTTTGTTTCGGATTCCTCTTTGGAGTTAACCATGCCGTTCTCCAGCACATAACACATCGATTTCAGCAAGGATCTGATCATCCGTGCAATGTTGCAATTGTATGGCCTTGGGCGGACAGGTCGCGTTGCACAAGCCGCACCCCTGACACACCGTATCCAGAACTTGGGCCTTTTGTGATCCGTCCCGTAACGTCTTCCACTGGATGGCACCGAATGGACACACCTCAATGCATTTCCCGCATCCGATACAAACAGGGTCTATGACTTTGGCGATTTGCGGATCTGTTTCAATGGTATCCCGGGAGAAAAGCGCCTGAGTTTTTGCTGCTGCGGCACTCCCCTGGGCAACTGACGCCGGAATGTCTTTGGGACCCTGGCAGACCCCTGCAAGAAATACACCTGCGGTGTTGGTTTCCACAGGTCGTAATTTGGGATGGCTTTCCATATAAAAGCCATACTCGTCATAAGAAATGCGCAGTTTTTCGGCCAGCGCTTTTGCGCCGGCAGATGCACCCACACCGGTTGCCAGAACCACCAGATCGGCCTCAACCTCCATCTGTATACCGAGCAGAGTGTCTACTCCCTGAACAATAAGGTGTTCTCCCTGGGGATATATTTTCCCGACTCGTCCCCGGATATACTGAACCCCATACTCTTCCTGAGCCCGTCGCACAAACTCATCGTAATTTTTCCCCGTCGCACGGATATCCATATAAAATACATAGCAGTTGCACTCCGGGATATGATCTCGTGCCAATATCGCCTGTTTGGCAATGTACATGCAGCATATCCCCGAACAATACGGACGTCCGATGGAAGCGTCGCGTGATCCCACACAGGCAATAAAAACAATATTTTTAGGCTCTTTTTTATCGGACGGACGAAGAATATTTCCACCATGCGGACCCGAAGCACTCACAAGTCGTTCAAATTGCAATCCGGTGATGACATCCGGATAAAGTCCCCCCCCGTATTCGCCGTAAACCGAATGATCCACCAGATCAAACCCCGTGGAAACGATGATGGCGCCGACGTCTTCCACAACGGTTTCATCCTTCATATCAAATCGGATCGCGTCAACCGGGCAGAGTTTTTGACATACTTTGCATTTTTCTTTTGTCAGATACCAGCAATATTCCGGATCAATTCTTGCTTTCTTTGGGATTGCCTGGGGAAACGGGATATTGATGGCCGTTGTGGTATCCAGACCCTCATTAAACCCATCGAAAGATTTTTTTGCCGGACACTTTTCGGTGCACAGCCCGCAACCGGTACAGGCATCCCAATCTACATAAGTCGCTTTTTTCCGGATACCCACTTTGAAATTACCAATGTAACCTGTTACCGATTCGATTTCACTATATGCATAGAGATGAATAATTTCATTTTGGACCACATCCACCATTTTCGGTCCCAGGATACATGAAGAACAGTCAATTGTGGGAAACGTCTTGTCAAGTTTGGCCATCTTGCCGCCGATGGTGGATTCGCGTTCTACCATGACAACGTCTAATCCCCCTTCAGCACAATCCAGGGCGGCCTGGATACCGGAAATGCCTCCGCCAATGACCAGGACCCGTTTATTAATGGGAACCTGTGACGAAAAGAGCGGATGATTAAAACGCAATTTTTCCACTGACATTCGGACCAGGTCAACGGCTTTTCTCGTATTGGCCTCTATATCCTTGCTGATCCAGGAACAGTGCTCTCTGATATTGGCCTGTTCGAACATATACCGATTCAGGCCTGCTTTTTCCACGGCACGACGAAACGTAATTTCATGCATACGGGGGGAACACGCCGCCACCACCACGCCCTGGAGATTGTGTTTTTGTATGGCCTCCTGGATTTCCTGCTGACCGGGTTCCGAACAGGTATACGTATAATCTGTGGCGTAAACCACATCCGGATATTCCAGAGTCTTGTGTGCTACTGCTTCCGTATCCACTGTAGCGGCAATGTTTGTTCCACATTTACAGATAAAAACGCCGATCCGCATAGGGTCTCACCTTAAGCGCTTGTCGATTCGGTTTGATTCTCGGGTTGTTGAGATGTTTCCTTGAAGAGATCATCAGCACTGACAAACAGCTTGTCAAGGCCGAGCTTTTTAGGATCGATTCCCAGTGCAAACCCTAAAAGCTGGGTAATATACACCACCGGCATTTGGAATTTTGTATGCCAGTATCGGTTTACTTGAGACTGGCGTAAATCCAAATTCTGCTGGCATAACGGGCAGGCCACTGCTACGGCATGGGCACCCAACCGCCGGGCCATATCCAAAATCCTTCCGGTCAGTTTACCCACAATATGGTTTTGGGTGACCCCGTAGGCCGCCCCACAACATTCGGTTTTATAGGGAAATTCGGGAATATATGCGCCCGTTGAAAGAAGCAATTCGTCCATTGAAATCGGATTTTCCGGGTCGTCAAATCGGACAAATTCCGGCGGTCGCGAAATCAGGCACCCATAATAGGGTACCACCACCTTATTGGTAAGCCGATAGCGTATCTGTTCACGGATTGTTTTAGGGCCGATATTCTCGTATAGCAACTGCAGCACGGAAATCACTCGAATCTTTCCTGAAAAAGGCATTTGCAATATGTTTAAAAAGGAGTGTTTTTTTTCTTCATACTCTCTGAGGGCTCCTTTGAGGGCCTTTAGACAGCTCGGGCATGGCGTCATAACAACATCCAGCCCCATTTCCTGGGCCAATGAGAGGTTCCGTCCGGCCAAAGCCGCTCCGAGCAAAGGATCATATGAATGTGCCGGTGTTGACCCGCAGCAGTTCCAATCAGGAATCTCTACAAGTTCAATGCCCAAAGCGGCACACAATGCACGGGTGGATTGATCATATTCGACAGCGGTTCCCGTGACAGAACATCCCGGATAATAGGCGATGCGTTTTGCGGTTTGATTCATAATGCCCTTTGCCTAAACCAGGCTCTTTTTTTTTCGGTAATCTTCAAAACGCTTAAAAATATCATCAACTTGTTTGCGTCCATGAAGTCGGTGAGGTATTATGGACAGCTTGCCTTTCTTAAGCACCTTGGGCGCAAGATCTATATCCGTAAAAAATTTTTTGGCTTTAAGGTTGTATGTGGCCAGCAACCCGGTTTCGAACACACGCCCGAATATTTTTACGGAATTGATGAATTCGTCATAAAAAAGTTGAATATCTTTTATGGAAACCGTGCCTTGTTCAACCGAAAAAAAACGTAAGGTTTCCATAACGCGGGCGACATCAATATTGCAAGGACAGCGTGTTGTACAGGCCTGGCAGTCGGCACACAACCAGATAGAACGAGACCGCAATACAGCCTCCTTTTGACCGAGCTGTATCAAGCGCATGATTTGATTGACCGGATAATCATAGACATACGTATAGGCACAACTTGCGCTGCAATTGCCGCACTGATAGCATTTGGAAATCTGTTGTCTGCTTTCTGTTTCGACTTGAGCGATAAAATTTTCATCACAATCCTTTGGCATCCGAAGGCCGTTTAAAAGTGTCATTGCGTATTATCCCTATTGATGCAACATCCGATTTTTTCACGATCAGGTGCTGCTTCCGTTGTAACCGAAATCGACCAATAATTGTTGAAACTCATATTTTACGCGCTGATACATGCGGGAGTTTTCTATGGCAAATGCACATTGTTGAGCAACGGCATTGGCAAACCGAATTTCTTCTTTACCGAAAGAGCGATCTCCTCCAGTGAAAATGGTCAGCTCTCCAATGATTTTCTTTCGTACAATGAGAGGAATCGTAAGAATTTTGCGAATATTTTCTCTAATAATTTCTGCCCGAAATTCAATTCTAGGATCTGTGTTTACGTCATCGATAACAATAATTTTATCGAGTGTTTCCTGATCCGCACCTCGTTTTTCCTTTATGGGTCCTATTTTTAAAAATTCTTCGCTCAGACCGTAAGATGCGGCCAGTTGCAATTGTTGTGTCTTGCTATCCAATAGACGTATCTGAGTACCGCGTGCTCCCAGTACATTTGTGATTTTGTTAACCGCAAGTTGCATAACTTTTTTTATGTTCAGCGTTGAGTTGATGGCGCTACTGATCTCTTGAAAACTGAGAAGGAATTGTCGTTCGCGCTCCAACAAATGATACACGCTGCGTCTCATAATAAAAGACACCACGGCTCGACTGGTTATGGCTCTGGCAAATTTTACATCTTTTCGGGTAAGTTCCCCGACTTTATCATCAAACAGAGCAACCACCGAAACATTTTCCTGATATACTTCGATGGGAAACAATAGAACGGAACCGATGCCTTCCGCAGTCATGGCTGTGTAGTCGAGGTTTTTTTCCATTTTCCGGATATCCTTAATGACAAAGGTATCTTCCGGAATCCGCGAAAATATGCTTTCGGGAGAATCACTTAACTCAGAATAAATGAAATCTTCACTTAGCCCGAAACTGGAAACCAATTCCAGTTTTTTATCCTGGGAAAACTTCACTCTGATACTGCTGCGACCGAAATCGAGTGCTTCTGTCCGCCGTTCCACATGTTCTCCCTCAGGAGATTTTATTTTAATGAAACACCCCTTAATTTTAAGCGTTTCCGTTACAAGTCGTGTAACAAGATTTAATACCTTCCGCTCATCCGCCCCCTCGCATATGGCTCGGTTGGCTTCTGCAAATGGTGATAAGTAGTCTGGAGAGATCATATGGTATAACTCCTTTCCAGCTAAATATTTTCATTCAGCATCTCATCGAATACCGATGATAAATTTTCTTTAACCTGTAACTCAAAACCTCCGGATGAACAACAGTTTTTGAAATTATCTTTAAAAAATGACTTGAATCACTCAAATACATTGCAAATTTTAGTTCTTGGCTGATAGAAATTTATATACGGAAATTCTCATGAAATATATTTCAAATTCTCATTCAATTTTGGAGGATGTCCATGTCGAGCATAAAAGAGCTGACAAGACTCATGCAGGAACTTGACGATCAGCTTAGGGTTTGCATGCGATGTGGCATGTGCCAGGCGGTGTGCCCCCTGTATGCCCAGACCGGTCTTGAATCAGATGTGGCCCGCGGAAAATTGGCATTATTAGAGGGGCTTGTGCACCAGCTGTTCAAAGACCCCAAGGGTGTGAACGACCGTCTAAACAAGTGCCTTCTGTGCGGATCATGTGCCTCAAACTGCCCCAGCGGCGTGAGCGTTATGGAAATTTTCATTAAGGCACGTGCCATTCTCGCCGGCTTCATGGGTCTTTCTCCGGCAAAAAAAATAATTTTAAGGGGAGTGCTGTCCCAACCCGAGATTTTTGACGGAATGGTAGAATGGGGCTCTAAATTTCAGAAAATTTTTACGCGACCGGCAAGCGATCCTATGGGCACATCCTGCGCCCGGTTTGTTTCACCGTTGCTTAAAGACCGGCATTTTAAACGACTTGCCCCGGTACCGTTTCATCGTATAACCCCATTTTTAAATACTGATCCGAGCCGTTCCGAAATCAAAGTGGCCCTTTATGTGGGGTGCCTTATTGACAAGGTCTTTCCTGATATTGCCCGGGATGTTATCGATGTTTTAACTCATCACGGTGTGGGAATTTTTATGCCTGAGGGACAAGGCTGCTGCGGAATCCCGGCGATCTCTTCCGGAGATACCAAGACGTTCAATCGTCTTGTGCGTCACAACCTTAAAATATTTGATGCCGAAAAATTTGATTTTTTGGTTACTTCCTGTGCCACCTGTACGTCGACGATTAAGGAAATATGGCCCATGATGGCAGATAAACATTCCGGATATATTAAGAGCAGAGTAAAAAAACTTGCTCAAAAAACAATGGACATCAATCAATTCCTGGTATCAAAGGTTGGAGTGGAACCTGTCAAATTTGATGATCCTATGGATTCCGTTACCGTAACCTATCATGACCCGTGCCATCTGAAAAAAATGTTAGGCGTGTTTGCCGAACCCAGAGCTCTTATTAAGGCCAACCCGGGATACCGGCTTAAAGAAATGCCTGAATCGGACCGGTGTTGCGGCCTTGGGGGAAGTTTTAATCTCCAATATTATGAACTTTCGGAGAATATCGGAAAATTAAAACTGGACAACATCAAGGCGTCCGGATGCCACGTTGTTGCAACCGGATGTCCGGCCTGTATGCTTCAGTTCTTTGATCTACTGTCAAAATCCGGTGACAATATCGTTGTTAAACATCCCATAGAAATTTATGCGGAACGAATAAGAAATTTCCCTGATACAGCCCGAGAGTCAGAGTAACCTGACAATGGATTCGGATAATCCTTTCAGTTCATGTTTATCTAAAATATCATAACCCCTTTCAATGATCGTAGAGTAAGAAAGTGAAATAAGCAGGTTCAATTTTATTGACATCAAGGCAATTGCCTGGTAACGTTACGACTATCCGGATCGGCCTTCAATGGAACCTAATATCTCCTTAAAATACAATGGGTTGAGCCATGAAGATCAATATCATAGACAATCTGGACGGAAAGATTGAACCTCTGAGCTATTCAGAAGCGGAGAAAATCACCGCATTGATCAGGCAAAACACTCAGGACGTTAATCAAGGAGAGTATACTCCGGCTCAGCTCGAAAGATTAAATGCATTTGCAACGCCGGAGAAAATTCAGGAAGAAGTTAAGAGAGGCTACCTGGTTACGCTTTCGAACGATGAGGGAGATCTGATCGGGTGTGGGATTGTCGTCAGAAAGGGAATGAAGCTTATCATAAAAACAATTCAGGTCAAAACAGACTACTGCAGGAAGGGCTATGGCTCGATCTTATATAAGCATTGCGAAAATCGATTCAAACAAGCAGGCATGCATGAAATAGAAGTCGAAGTCCCCAAATTTCCACGGTCGGAAGCGTTCTACAAAAAACACGGATTCATCAAAACTTGGAATCCCACTCCCATGGATTTGTATTGTGCGATGTTCAAATACCTTTGAACTGAAGCGTCTTTTGTCAAACCTGTCATCCCCCAAACCAGTGGAAATGTCAAAGTCAGCTCTACCTGATTCAGATAGAAGCGACTTGCCTTCCAGATACGGCGCTAAAATTCCAAATAACAATACTCAAACACCAAACAATATCAAAATTACAAATTCCAATGACCAACATACATCAATTTACCCGTCAAATTTATGTCATTTTAAATTGCCTGCTCCCGATGAGTTTTTGAGATACTGCAAAAAATCAATGGGTTAATTTAGCAGGAGATCATAAGGAAAACTCAAAATGAAATCTTTATTGAAAGACACAATCGAAATTACACAGGCGGCCGGGAATGTCATCATGCAGTATTACAAGTCCTCTTATGACATTGAAAACAAATCACCGGACAACCCGGTCACGGATGCTGATTATGCTGCCGATACGCTCTTGCATCACCGCCTAACCGTCCGGCTACCGGAAGCAGGTTGGTTGAGTGAAGAAACCGTTGACCAGCCTGACCGCTTGCAAAGAGAGAGGGTCTGGATCGTCGATCCTTTAGACGGCACCAAAGAATTTATTATGGGAATCCCGGAGTTTGCCGTTTCCGTTGCCTTGGTAGAGAATGGACAACCCGTTTTAGGGGTTATCTACAACCCGGCTTCCGACGAACTTTTCTATGGCATGCGCGGAGCCGGTGTATTCTTAAACGGCACCCGGGCGCAAGTTACAAAACGCAGCCAACTTAAGGGCGCCCAGGTCGATGCCAGCCGTTCCGAGTGCAAACGGGGTGAATTTAAACCCTTTGAAAATTTGTTGAAAATTCGAATAATGGGCAGCACCGCATACAAACTGGCGCGGGTGGCTGTTGGCTTGTGCGATGCATCTTGGAGTCGCGGGCCCAAAAATGAGTGGGATATTTGTGCCGGTGTACTGCTCGTCACGGAAGCCGGGGGGCGTTGCGTAGAGCTAAATAATGCGCCTTTCATTTTCAATCGCCCAAACACACTGGTAAGCGGATTTGTCGCCGATAATGGCCGATTGCATAATCGGATCATCTCAACAATAACCCCGTATGGCGCTGCAAGAACTTGATATTTATAATCTATTTAAGAGCCTTTCATGAATATTGTCAAACCCGCCGTTTGACATGATCAAAATAAGATCACCGGGTCTGGCTTCTGACGCCAGAAAATCAATGATCAAATCGGTGTCCGGAAAGTAGTGTGCATCCTTGCCGCGGTGTTTGAGGTCGGCCACCAGTTTTTGGGATGAAAACCTTTCGGCAGGAGGAATTTTGTCAAGGCGCGAGGGATTGCGGATGCATGTGAGATCTGCATCGTCGAATGAAACCGGATAGATGTCCTGAAACACGTTGCGCATGCTGGAATTGGTTCTGGGTTCAAATACGGCAACAACGCGTCCTTGCGGATAAAACGGTTTAACTGCCCGGATGGTCTCTTGAACGGCTGTGGGATGATGGGCGAAATCGTCCATCACGGTAACGCCGCTTTTTTGGCCTCGCACCTCCTGGCGCCGCTTGATACCATCAAATGTTTCAAAAGCCGTTGCCATCGCCTCTGCCGGGATCATCAAATCATCCGCAACCGCAATGGCGGACAAAGAATTTAACAGGTTGTGTTCTCCGACAAGTCTTGTCTTAAAATTCGCGAAAACTGCATTATGCTTTAAAACTTCGAAAAAAGTCCATGGCGGGTCAATGGAAACAGCTCCCAGACGCCACAACGCGGTTGCATTGGTGCCGTATGGTATGACCCGGCACTGACTTTTACGGATTAAATCGGCAATGTTTTTATCATTGTCATATGCAAGCAGGGTGCTTTGGGGAGAAATGCCGGAGATAAAGGAAGCAAAGGCCTGTCTGACCTGATTGATATCCTTAAATATATCCGCATGATCGAATTCAACGCCGGTCAGTATTGCCATGAAAGGATTATAGTGTAAAAACTTGGGGCCTTTATCAAAAAAGGCCGTGTCATATTCATCTCCTTCTATGACAATGTAATCCCCTCTTCCAAGTCGATAATTGCTGTTAAAATTTTTTATGATTCCTCCAATCATAAAAACAGGATCAAGGCCGGCATGATAAAGAATCCATGCCAGAATCGAAGATGTGGTGGTTTTGCCGTGGGTGCCGGTTATGACAAGGGATTTTTTACCTGCTGCAACGAATCTGTTGACTGCCTGAGGCATGGAGCAAAATTCTAGTCCCATTTGATCCATTTTTACAACTTCAGGGTTATCTTTTGATACGGCATTTCCCACAACCACCAAATCCGGACCGTATAAAACATTCTTTTCATTAAACCCCTCGGCAATTTGAATGCCTTTGTTCGAGAGAAACTCACTCATGGGGGGATACACTTTATGATCCGATCCTGTTATGCTATAGCCTGAATCCTTTAGCATACTGGCAAGGGCACCCATTCCCGTCCCGCAGACAGCGATAAGGTGAATATTTTTAACATTTTCGGAAATTTTGTTTTTGTTCAGGTCCATACCTATTCGCCCGGATTTATCAGGGATTGAGATGCTCGGAAACAGGCCACCATCAAAAAACCTTTATTTTCTAAAAGTTGTAGAATTTCCGAAACGTCAAGTTAGGGGTTACACCCCAACTGGAATGCTGGAATAATGAAATAATGGGTTAATCGTAA
The DNA here is from genome assembly GCA_964539365.1 of uncultured Desulfobacteraceae bacterium. Lineage (GTDB taxonomy): Bacteria > Desulfobacterota > Desulfobacteria > Desulfobacterales > UBA11574 > S5133MH16. The sequence continues at coordinate 47,567 of CAZIIV010000003.1, forward strand.
AAGTTGTGTTTACGATAAAATTAAAAATGGCTGACATCCTTCTAAAAACCAATCTTCCAGTATTCCAATATTCCATAATCGAGGCAAGCGTTTAAGTCTCAAAATATCTCAAGTATTTTCAAAAAGTTATAAAACACAAGGCGCTTAACTATTCTCCGGTCACAGGCGATTGAGCAGGAGGCGTTCCGGACGGTGTCTGTGGCTTTGCCTTTCCGAGCGTTTCATACATTGACAGCAGAAAAATCGTTGCCAGAGGCTGGGTAAAAAGAGAAGCTATGAATAAGGAGCTTCCAATCGCAGATATTCCTATAAACAGGATAAAAACTACGATGTGGTCCACAACGGTCTCTTTTTTTGTAACTATTGAATAACTTTGCTTGACAGCTTCAATAAGGCCCAGATTTCTGTCTGTCATCAGCGGCAGCATGTAGATGCAGGCGAATGAGACCGCAAGCAAAAACAGTACTCCGGGCAGGAAAAGAAGCATCAGTCCGATCATGGTTATAATGAAGACAACGATAGAGAAGCATAACAGAGGCAAAAAAAGTCGCATTTGTGAAAAAATATCTTTAACTTTGGGCTCGCGTCTCTCTCTTACCAACAGCAGAATGGAATGCATATAGCCGGCCATTGTTACCGGTGCCAGGATACCCAGTGTAACCACGCTTATGGCTATCATGGCAAGCGTCATGAATATGAGTGGTGCAATATACTGCAGTGTCATTTTCCAGGCGTTTTCCAGATGATATTTAAAATCCATCAATATTTCCTCCACTTGTCAATGATTATATGATTCTGTCAAAAATGTATAATCAACAAGCCATGCCAAGTCAAGGTCTGTCATCCCAAAAACAATTTTTCCGGCTTATTACGGATAGGACCGGAGACTGTTCTCCCGAAAGTTTTTCCTGTAATGTTCTATAATTTTGTTTAAATTGCCTGCCATGGGTGAGCACCTCCTTTCAGGCAAAGCGGCGCGTGGCTCGGGATATGAACAAGTATTTAATATTTTCTTGACACACTGAAACCATTTCGCCATACTCTGAAACTTCAACCGTAAGTTTTATCAATATGTTAACTTTATGCTTTTATAGTTCAGGGAGTTTCCCTTAACCATCATCTGATGTCGACAAGTTATAAAAATGATAAAAAACTTACCATCCGGGAAATGGTTACGGCTGTCCTGGATGAGAATAGGTCCTTGGTGCAAAGCCTGAGTGACACGGCCGCACAAGATTTTATCCGGAGAATATTGGATGCCCGATGCATTTTTTTTTCCGCTCAAGGAAGAGCCGGTTTTATTCTTCGCTGCTTTTGTATGCGCCTGATGCATTTGGGATTTACTGTGTATTTTTGTGGGGAAACCATTACTCCGGCCATTACTGGTGATGATTTGCTCATTGTCCTGAGTGGATCAGGAGAGACGCCGTCGACGTTAGAATCGGTAAAGAGTGCTAAAAAATACCGCGCCAAAACCTACGGAATTTTGGGAAATACGGAATCTAGAATCGCCTCGGCTGTTGATGAAAGCATTTTTATTCCCGGGACCACAAAGCTTTGCCGTGAAGGTGAGCCCCAATCATTGCAAATGGCCGGCTCCCTTTTTGAACAATCTGCCTTTGTTTTCTTAGAGGCGATTGTGCTGGAAATTTATCAGAAAAGAAAGAAAGATGTCGGTAGCGTTTCATCACGACACACGGTTATAGAGTAAAGGAGGAAGCATGAAACCAATCTTGCAGTTGGCATTAGATTTTGTAGATTTGAATCGGGCGCTGAAAAACGCCCAGGCAGGTATTGCCGGCGGGGTTGACTGGCTTGAGGCAGGAACACCGCTCATTAAGAGCGAAGGTCTCCACTCCGTACGGGAGTTGCGAAGACTTTTCCCTGACAAAACCATTGTGGCGGATATGAAGATCATGGATGCCGGACGAACCGAGGTTGAAACTGCAGCCAAAGCCGGTGCCAATATAGTGGATGTGCTTGGCGCATCCAGCGATGCGACCATTCGGGAGTGTATCCAGGCGGGCAAGAACTATGGCGCCAAAATAGTCGTCGACATGATAGCGGTTAAAGATGTGGTATCAAGAGCCAAATTCGTTGAAGCGTTAGGCGCGGACATTGTAACGGTCCATTGCGCCATTGACGAACAAATGGAAGGAAAAGATCCTTTCGAAATTTTACGCCAGGTCAGCCAGGCATTGACCATTCCGGTGGGAGTGGCCGGGGGCATCAATTCCGAAACCGCCGCCAAAGCAGTGGAGGCCGGCGCTTCTATCGTCATTGTGGGTGGTGCCATCACCAAGGCCATGGACCCTGAACAGGCAACCCGGGATATCCGCCGGGGAATGGATACCGGTGAGAGCATCAGTACTACCCTTTTTAAGAGAAAGGGGGAGGAGCAAATAAAGGAAATGCTGGAGCTGGTATCGTCGGCGAATCTTTCCGATGCCTTGCACCGGGGCGGAGTTTTGCAAGGAATTCGGCCGCTTTTCCCCGGCATCCGAATGGTGGGTCGTGCGGTTACCGTAAGAACGTATCCGGGAGATTGGTCCAAACCGGTCCAGGCCATTGATGTGGCCGAACCCGGTGATGTTATCGTCATTGACGCCGGCGGGGCGGGTCCTGCCATTTGGGGAGAACTGGCCACCCATTCGGCCGTGCAAAAGGGTCTGGCCGGGGTGGTCATTGACGGCGCCCTCAGAGACAGTCCGGAAATTATAGAGATGAAATTTCCGGCCTTCAGCAGACTTATCATGCCCAATGCGGGAGAGCCCAAAGGATTCGGAGAGATCGGCGTTCCGGTTACGGTGGGTAATATGCACATAGAGCCCGGAGATTGGCTGCTGGGTGACTATGATGGGGTTGTGGTACTGCCGCGCGCCATAGCTGTGGAATATGCCAACCGGAGCATGGACGTGCTTGAGAAGGAAAACCGCATCCGGGAAGAAATCAAAGAAGGAAGCACTCTGAGCAAGGTCACCGAACTTTTGCGCTGGGACAAAAAATAAAGAATAAAGGATGATACAATTAATCAGAGGATTTAAAGATATCCTTCCCGGGGAAGTCGAACTCTGGCAGTATATCGAAAAAACCGCCCGGTCTCTTTTTGAAGATTTCGGTTTTAAGGAAATTCGTATTCCGATGATGGACCGAACGGAACTGTGTGCCATGAGTATTGGTGAAGACACCGATATTGTGGAAAAAGAGATGTACACCTTCCCGGATAGAAAAGGAAATCTCATCACCCTGCGACCGGAGGCAACCGCATCGGTTTGTCGTTCATATATCCAGCACAAACTGTATTCAGCGGATCCGGTGCAGAAATATTATACCATCGGTCCCATGTTTCGGCGGGAAAGGCCCCAAAAGGGAAGATACCGGCAATTTTACCAGCTCAATGCAGAAATTTTTGGGGTGGAGTCCCCGCTGGTTGATGTTGAGCTGATCTTTCTGCCGGTAACCTTATTTTCAAGATTATCTGTTTCCGATGTTGAAGTACATATCAACTCGCTGGGGTGTCCGGAATGCCGGCCAAAATTCAAAGCCATGCTTTCCGATTTTCTGACATCTTGCACCGGTATGCTTTGTTCAGACTGTCTCCGGCGAAAAGATCGGAATCCATTACGGGTGCTTGATTGCAAAGTACCTGCCTGCAGAGAGGCCATGGCTCATGCACCATCCATTCTGGAGTATTTATGTCCGGCATGCAGACGCCATTTTGAAAGCGTTAAGACAGCCCTCAACACAATGAACGTCCCATTTACCATCGATAAATGGCTGGTCCGGGGTCTTGATTATTATACCCGAACTACTTTTGAAATTCAGGCCGGATCACTGGGCGCCCAGAGTGCCGTGGCTGGCGGCGGAAGATACGATGGTCTGGTTAAAGCCCTTGGCGGACCCGATACTCCGGCCACCGGTTTTGCCATCGGTTTTGACCGGTTGGCGGAAATTACCGGATTGAATCGTAGTGATTTTATCAGGACGCCGGATATTTATTTGGCTGCACTGGGAGAAAAGAGCCGGTCACTCGCCTTTGAGTGGAAATCTGCGTTATGCATTGAGGGGATTAAAACCGAGATGGATTTTGGCGATAAAAGTTTAAAAAGCCAGATGAAACAGGCAGATCGACTGGGGGCGACACATGTTCTCATCGTCGGCGATAACGAGATTAAAAAAAGATCGGTTATCTTGCGTAATATGACCACCAAAGAACAGACGTCGATTCCCATTGAACATGTCGTTGAAAATATAAAATCGAACTTAAGGAGTCAATTCATTGTCAGATAAACTTGGAGACATGAGAAAAACCCATACCTGCTGTGAACTTGGAGCAGATGATGTGGGCATGGAAGTGGTGCTCATGGGTTGGGTCCAGCGCCGAAGGGATCATGGCGGAGTGATTTTCGTGGACCTGCGCGACAGGGAAGGGATAACGCAGGTGGTTTTCAATCCTGAAGTCAGCCCTAAGGTCCATGAAAAGGCCCATGTCATTCGAAGTGAATATGTGATTGGCGTTCGGGGAAACGTGAAAAAAAGACTGGAAGGCATGACAAATCCCAAATTGAAAACCGGCCGGATAGAGGTATTTGCCACGGAACTCAAAATATTCAATGCCGCTGAAACTCCGCCGTTTATGATTGAGGACAATCTGGAAGTTTCGGAAAATATTCGGCTGAAATTTCGTCACATTGATCTTCGGCGGCCCATTTTCCAAAAAAACCTCATCAAACGGCACACAGCTGCCTCTTCCGTCAGACACTATTTGAACACCCTCGGGTTTATCGATATTGAAACACCGGTGCTGACCCGAAGTACGCCCGAAGGTGCAAGGGACTATCTGGTTCCCAGTCGGGTAAACCCGAGTCTGTTTTATGCCTTGCCTCAGTCCCCCCAGATCTTCAAACAATTGCTGATGATGGCCGGATTTGACCGGTACTACCAGATTGTAAAATGTTTCAGGGATGAAGACCTCAGGGCGGACCGCCAGCCGGAGTTTACTCAGATCGACATGGAAATGTCCTTCGTCGGAGAAAACGATGTGATGGACATTACGGAAAACATGATGGTCACTCTATTCAAAGATGCTCTGGACATAGACCTTAACACCCCCTTTGAGCGCCTTTCCTATGATGATGCGGTTGGCCGTTTTGGGCTGGACAAACCCGATATTCGGTTTGCACTGGAACTCGTGGATATTTCGGATATTGTCCGGGACGCGGGTTTTAAGCTCTTTTCTGATGTTGCTAAAAAGGGAGGAATCGTGAAGGCCCTGAATGCCAAGGGGTGCATCGATTTTACACGCAAAGAGATAGACGATTTGACCGAATTTGTCTCCATATACAAAGCCAAAGGCCTGGCATGGATCAAGGTGCGTGAAGATTCCTGGCAATCTCCGATCGCCAAATTCTTCACCGACGATGAAAAGCAGGCCATTGCAAAGCGCATTGATATGCAGCCCGGCGACCTGGTATTTTTTGTGGCCGATCAGCCCAAGATCACCAATGAGGCCCTGGGACAGCTTCGAAACTTTCTGGGGAAGAAACTGGGCATGATTGATGAAAATACATTCAGTTTTGTTTGGATTACCCGGTTTCCCTTGCTGGAATTTGATGAAAACGAAAAACGGAACCAGGCGTTGCACCATCCGTTTACGGCGCCACTGGACGAGGATTGTGGCCTGCTGGAGAAAGACCCGCTTTCCGTCAGATCAAAGGCGTATGATCTGGTGTTAAACGGTTCGGAGATCGGCGGCGGGAGCATCCGTATTCATCAAAGAAAATTGCAGGAAAGGGTGTTTGCAGCACTGGGGATGGATCGGGAAACTTATGAAGAAAAATTCGGATTTCTGCTTTCGGCTTTAGACTCCGGAGCCCCACCCCACGGCGGAATCGCCATCGGTTTTGACCGACTGGTGATGATATTATGCGCACAGCCTTCCATCCGGGATGTTATTGCCTTCCCAAAAACTCAGAAAGCGGCCTGCCTGCTTACCAATGCCCCTGCTCAAGCAGGCAAAGCTCAGCTGGACGAACTTAATTTAAGAATAAAAAAGCTTTAAATAGTGCCCGAACGGAAACAGGCCAGGTTTTATCCTGGTCTGACCTTGCCGAATTCCCGTTATGTTTTTTTATAATTAGCGCCAGGCGTGAAACCTTGCTCCAATAAATTTTTCAAAGGTAAAAATCTTGGCTCGGGCAATTCATTCCAGAAAAACCAGTCCCATTTTTCACATTTTTCGGGCTCTTTTAATTCAAGATCGCCATCATCATATTCTGATATTACGAATAGGGTAACGTAATGCTTTTGATCCTTTCGGAAAATGTCATTTGTGAACGTGCCGTACCTGATATTTTTGATATGTATTCCGGTTTCTTCAAAGACCTCTCGTTTGGCGCAGTCTTCAATGGACTCGTTGAATTCTAAATGACCGCCCGGAAATGCCCAGGTTCCGGCTCCGTGAGCGTTTTTTCTTTTGCCCAGCAATACCTTATTGTCTTTAATGACAATCGCTGCCACACCAATTAAGGGTCTCATGCTCATCATCAATGTTCACAATCTCTGTTTTTATGGAAGGGCCCCGGACATGAAGAAAAGCCAGCGATGCCGAAGACTTACGGCGAGGCTGCGCGGCACTGCCGGGATTTACAAACAGCACTCCGTTGTGTTTGGCAACAGAGGGATAATGGAGATGGCCAAAAATTACCGCGTCAAAATCAGCCTTTGACGGAGCAATATCCAGCTTGTTAATATCATGAATGATATACAGCAGAGCATCACCCACCTGGATAACCTCTGTTTCGGGAAGTTCTCTCAGGTCTTCACTCATATCCATGTTGCCCCGGACAGCCACGACCGGAGCCATGGCTTGCAGTTCATCCATAACCCCGGTATTGCCAATGTCTCCGGCATGAATAATCAGATCAACACCGTGAAGGGCTTTTATGGCCCCTGGCACAAGAAGACCATGAGTGTCCGAAATGACCCCGACGATAACATGCTCCCTGTTTTGGAAATATACCGACATAAGCCCTTTTCCCGTTATTTTATTTCCCGCTTTAGCTTTGCGGTAATTCCGGTGTATCGCTTCCCGTTGCAGTTTAAAAAAGCAACATACTATTTTGAAATAAAAAAGACCAGGTTTTATCCCGGCCTGTTTTTGTTGCTGCCAAATTCTTTTGCAGACTTTTCCCAGGCATCACCGAGAGCCTTATATGCATCCGAGAATCCTTTCTTCATATGCTCCCAGGCACCGGCGGAACTGGCTTTCAGACTGCCGTACCACTCGGCCACCTCATTTCGTTGCTTACGCAGGGCTTTCAGGTTGGCACGCGCTTTTTCACGATTTGAATCTGGAACTGGCTGACTTCAGCGCATTGCCGAGCGAGTTCCACGCACTATCCATGCCTGCTTTGAGGTCCTCCCATGCATCGTCGCCCAGACGCCGGCTTGTTCAATGGGGTAATCAGCCCTTTCCCTTCGGCCCGGCAGAATTCATTTAACGTGCGGATAGACCATTGCTGGAGGGAAAGGGTTTTCTGGTCAGCCTCGACAAAGTGGAAAAATCCGATGGCGCTGTCGACCAGCTCTCCAATTTTATCCAGCGCCCGGGTTATCAGCTCGTCCAGCGTGTGCGTGGCGGCAGCAAGAGGCTCTTTGAAAAACATTTTTTCATATTAAATGTTTTTTGGGAAGCCCTATATATTGTGTTCACAGGAAAAAAACGATCTCGAACGCCTTTCTGTAAAAAAAATAATTTACATTTGCCTCAAATCTGTTATAAAGGTTTCAAATAATGAGGAATATTTCAGAAACTCATCTCAAATCAAAAAAAAGCATCATGCTGAGGGATCTTTTTTATGTCCGAGGAAAAGAAAAATATGCCACCCGCCCCAAAAAGAAAGATCGCCGATTCCCGCAAAAACCGTGATCTGAAGGAAAAAGCAAAGAAAAAACAATCTCGGACGGATTCCTTTCCCATCGTGTGCCTGGGGGCATCGGCGGGGGGGTTAAACTCTCTGGAGGCTTTTCTATCCAATGTGCCGGATCAAATGGGCGTGGCGTTTGTGGTCATCTCGCACACAAACCCGGATCGGACCAGCCTCCTGCCGGATATTCTGAGAAGAACGTCCGGGATACCGGTGAAAATCATCGAAGAGGGTATGGTTCCCGAGCAGAACACGGTCTATCTGCCCCCGTCGAACAGGGATCTTGTCATCGACCAGGAGAAATTTCACCTAAAAGACATAGAACGAAAAGACGGGCTGCACCTTCCCATCGATCGTTTTTTGGAATCCCTTTCCAAAGCCTGGGGAAAGCGTTCCGGCTGTGCTATTTTATCCGGAACGGGCACGGACGGGACCCATGGGCTGCGGTTGATTAAGGAAGCCGGAGGGGTGACCCTCGCCGAAACGAAAAACTCGGCAGGACATTTCGGGATGCCTCAAAGCGCCATTGAAACCGGGATGGTCGATTTTATCCTGGAACCGGCCCGCATGCCCGGGCGGTTGATCGACTATTTCGAGCATCCCGTCACCCTCCAAGACCCTGCCGAGGTCGCGCGGGGGGTAAAAGACGGCAAACAAATCCCGAAATCGCTACACCAAATCATTCAGCTCCTTGCCAAAAATACCGGGCACGATTTTTCCCATTACAAAAAAAACACCTTGATCCGGCGCATCGAGCGGCGCATGAGCGTTACCCGCAGTAAAACCGCCGCCGAATACCTCGATTACCTCCGCCGCAATGACCATGAAAGCGAGGCGCTTTTTCAGGACCTTCTGATCGGGGTGACCGAGTTTTTCAGGGATCCGGAAACCTTTATCCTTTTAAAGGAAAAAGTGCTTCCGGCTTTATTTTCCCGCCGGGATGAGAATGCGGATCTGCGCGCCTGGTTTGCGGGCTGTGCCACCGGGGAAGAGGTCTACTCCGCTGCCATGGTCATCTGCGAATATTTGGAAGAGCACGGGATACGATGCCCGGTACAGCTCTTCGGCACCGATATCGATCCGAAGGCCATCGATAAAGCCCGGCAAGGCGTTTATCTTCAAAACATCGCAGCGAAAGTGAGCCCGGAACGCCTCCAGCGGTTCTTTTCCAGGGACGGGGATCGGTACCGGGTTGAAAAAGAGATCAGAGATCCGGTGGTATTCGCAGTTCAGGACATCCTTCGAGATCCCCCGTTTACACAACTCGACCTTTTATTTTGCCGCAATCTGCTGATTTACCTCGAGCCCGAGGCGCAAAACCGGCTGATCCCCATTCTGCACTACAGCCTGAAACCGGAAGGCCTGCTGCTTTTGGGGTCCTCGGAAAGCACCGGCGGTTTTGCCGGGTTTTTCAACATGCTGGATAAGAGACACAGCATATATCGGAAAAAAGAGGGCCCCGTCACCGCGCGGCCGGCAATCGAATTTCCCGTCAGAGAAAAAATACCGGAACAAACGGCTCAATACATTCCCCCCGGCAGTCATGAAAAACCACAGGTATCTTCAGACATCGCACAGGCCACCGAAAGGCTGCTGCTGAAAAAACACACCCCGAGTTGCGTGATCGTCGACCAGGCCGGACGGATCCTCCATGTCCACGGCAGGACCGGAAAATACCTGGAGCTTCCCGCGGGAAAGCAGGACCTCGATGTTTCAAACATGGCGCGGGAAGGGCTTCAATTTGCCCTCTCCTCCGCTCTGGGCCGGGCGTCTGCTTCTAAAAAGGAAATCCGCCGGCGCAGGATACGGGTCAAGACAAACAGCGAGTTTGAGGAGGTCGACCTGACGGTAACCCCCCTGAGCGAACCGTCGCCGCTTGAAAACACCTTCATGATTCTTTTCGAAGAAACCCGGGGCTTCTCTGAAACCCCAGCCCTAAAGAGGCTTGAAGAGGGTGAAGCCAACCCTGATCTCCGGCGGAACATGGAGCTTGAACAGGAGCTGATGAAGCTCAAGGAGGACTACAAAAGCGCCCTGGAAGCGCTTAAAACGTCGAACGAAGAGATGCGCTCGACCAACGAGGAGCTCCAGAGTACCAACGAGGAACTCGAGTCCTCAAGGGAAGAGCTTCAGTCGCTGAACGAGGAGCTCAATACGGTAAACGCCCAGCTGCAAAACAAGAATGAAGCGCTTTCCGAAGCCTACCTTTCCATTACCGATGTGTTGAACAGCACGAAAATCGCAATCGTGTTTTTGAACAACGATCTTTCCGTCAAACGGTTCACCCCGGAGACCGCCAGCCTGATCAACCTGATTGAAACCGATATCGGCCGGCCCATCTCGCATATCTCCCACAACCTGAGAATCGACGATCTGCCGAAAAGAGTCAAGTCGGTGGCCGCCACGCTTTCCGCCGTCGAGGACGAGGTCCAAACCCGGGACGGGCACTGGTACCGGATGTGCATCATGATTCACCGCAACAGGGACAACCGGATCCAGGGGACGGTGCTCACTTTTATCAATATCGATGCCCAGAAGAAGGCCCAGACAGAGATCGGGCGGTTAGGGGAAAAAGAGGTTGCAGCGGCGAAGCGGTTTTCAGACAGCATTGTGGATACCGTCCGGAAATCGCTCTTGGTACTCGACAGAAATTTCCGCGTGCTTACGGCAAACCAGCGTTTTTACGAGATCTTTCAGATGGCTGAAAAGGAAGTGGAAGGAAAGGGCTTGTTTGAATTGGAAGACCGTCAGTGGGATCTTCCCGATCTAAGGACGCTTTTCAACAAACTCATTACGGAAAGCAAGGCCTTTGATGATTACCGAATTGAGCATCGATTTCCGAAGATCGGGTTCAGGAAGCTGCGGTTAAATGCCCGCCTCCTGGTGGAAGATGAAAGTGAAAGCGGCAGGATCCTGCTCGCCATAGAAGATGTTACCGACCGGGGCCCGCTGGAAAAAGAGGACCAATGATCGAAAACAGCTCCAAAAAGGCTTATGCCAGGCTGCGGCAGCGTGCCGAGACCATCCTGAAAGAGACGGAAGGCAAAAGGGCCGATACAACGGATCATGATCTTTTAGAGATCCTCCATGAGCTTGAGGTTCACCAAGTGGAGCTTGATCTGCAGAACGAGGCCCTGCGGCGAACCGCCAAGGATCTTGAAGCCGCCCGTGACGAATACTTCGAATTTTACGAATTCGCCCCGGTTGGTTTTATGACCCTGGACAAAACCGGAACGATCGAAAAGGCCAATGCAGCCGCTGCCGACCTTCTCCAGCAGCCGCAGCGTTACCTGGTGGGTCAAAAGTTTTCGAATCGGGTTTATCCGGAGGACCTGCCCGCCTATTTGGGGAAAATAAAAAAGAGCAGCGAATCCGGCGTCAAAGACGTCAGAGAGAGCTTAGATCTGCGGCTTTTCGGAAAAGATGACCGCATCCACCATTTCCATCTTGATCTCGGAGCCGGGTTTGATGAACAGGGCCGTTTCAGTCACTGGCAATTTGCCATCCTTGATATCACCGAACTTAGACAGGCCCAGGAAATACTTCAGAAGACCCATGATGAACTCGAATCGCGCGTCCAGGAGCGAACCGCTGAACTTGCAAAGTTGAATGAAAATCTGAGAAAGGAAATCCAAAAGCGCAAAAAATTCGAGGCCGATCTAAAATTGAAAAGTAATAGAATCTTGAAAGAGCAGGAACAACGCAAATATTTATCAAAAAAACTGGTGGAGATACTGGAAAGAGAACGTCAGGAGATAGCCGAGTCCCTTCATAACGATGTCGGGCAGATACTGGCAAAACTCAATATGGATCTTGATGATGTGATAGATTCAGGCGTGGATGCCCCCATTAAGGCAGATGCATTAGTTAAGATCCAAAGCAGCATCATGGAATCGATGGATTATGTCAGCTGGCTGGCTGGTAGTCTCAGGCCGCACATCCTGGAAAACCTTGGGCTGGTCCCGGCCATCAGAAACATGTTGAATAAAATGAAGGAGAATTCCAAGGTCAGTTTTCATCTTCATACAGAAGGGGATCTTTTGCAGATAGATGATGAAAAGGCCCTGGCTGTCTACCGGATCGTTCAGGAGGCGGTGACAAACTGCCTCAAGCATGCCCGTGCAAAGAATATTATTGTCAACCTGACCAGAAAAGACGAATTTTTATCAATAACCATAGATGACGACGGCACGGGTTTCGAATACGATATAATATCAGCCGGAAAAGGTAAAAAGGATAAGCTTGGCCTTATCATTATGCATGAGAGGGCGGTACAGGTCGGCGGTGAATTTCGCGTCGAATCCCGGGTCGGAAAAGGAACCCGGGTGATCGTGGAGACACCGGTTGAATGAAACTGTGTATTGGGTATAGGAGATTTACACCATGGAACAAAAGAGTACCGAGAAACCGCACGGCGGCAAAACAAAAATTCTTCTTGCTGACGACCACCCCGTGGTCGTAGAAGGAATCATCAGGGCGCTTGAAAAAGAGCCGGATTTTGAAATCGTGGGTACGGCCCCGGACGGAGTTCAAGTCGTCAAAATGGTGAAAACCCTGAAGCCTGATATTGTGATTATGGATATCTCCATGCCCAATATGAAGGGGATAGACGCGACACACGAGATCAAGACATGGAGGGAGCAAATCCATGTGATGATCTACACCATGTATTCGGACCGGGAATATATCACAACCCTTTTCAGACTGGGCGTAAGCGCATATATTCTCAAGCGCGAACCCATCAAAGAAGTCGTTCGGGCGGTAAAAGTGGTCAGGGATGGGGGCACCTACTTTTCCATTGGCGTGCGAAAGGTGCTCAAGGAGCAACTGGACATGCTGACGATGGGGGACCTGGCTGAAGTCAGGGAAGTGCAGAATGGGCTCAAGAAACTAACTGTCCGTGAAAGGGAGGTTTTCGTCCTTCTGGCCGACGGCTTGACACCGAAAGAGATCGCAAAACGTCTCTGTATCAGCCCCAAGACCATAGAGAGCCATAAGTACAATATCATGTATAAACTGGAGGTGTCCTCCATTGCCCAACTCACCAAGCTCGCCATTAAGAAAGAGCTTATTGAGGCCTAAGATATTTCCTAAACGTTTCATTACTCTCCCGCTAAAAAGACACACCATATGGTATGTTTGATAGATTTCATTACCATATGTTGTTTTCACCTATTGTTTTTTATGCCCACCACCGCTCTTTCGTCTCACAAAATCCCATAAAACAACATCCGAAATAAAGTATTCCAAAATAGTCCCCCTCCCGATGGACAAAATCCCGTTCAAAAGCTAACCTCTTATTCATAGACTGGAATAAAACTCGTACCCGTTATCCCCAACTACCGGGGGTGCAGAAAATCATCCTTAAAACAGGAGATTAATGATGGCCAACATCCTGATTATAGATGATCAGCCTTATTTGAAAGAACTGATTTCAACCGATCTTTCCTTGGCGGGACACCATGTTACCTGTGTTGAAAATGCAGAAGATGCGATGGAAAATCTTCGATCGCACAATCCCGATATCGTTTTGCTCGACCTTTATCTTCAAGGGTATGAAAGATGGGATTTGCTGCGCCGCTTGAAGTTACAAGATCATCGCCGTCCCGTCCTGATCGTGACCGTCTTTGAGCAGCTTGTCAATGACCCGCGACTTGCCGAAGCTAACGGTTGTGTCATCAAAGATATTTATGAGGACAAGATAATAAAAAAGATAGAAGACGCATTGAGCCTTTAACCAAAAAAAGAACTAAAAGCCGCAAGAAATAGTGCCTTAAACAATCACAGGCCAAAAATGAACAATGCGGATAAATTTTGATTCTCGGCAGAAATGTTTTTTTTGAAATATATAACTTATATGGGAGGCTCGGGCAATGAACAATCTGGATATGGAGGCTGTAGGCGAACGCCCCGATTCAACAAATGGCCTTATCGATAAGGCATTAAAGTATGGAAAAGACGATTCAACATTGCGGCTGAGTTCTAGTACCAATGGTGTCCACTTGCAGTGGCGGCGGGTCGAAGATGAATTGCCTGAAAGAAATGTAGTGGTGATGGTATGCTTCAAAAGCGGATATGATAATTCGCTGATACGCGCAATGGCTTACAGAACCTTCGACCCCGGAAGATGCTTTTGGAGCACGGACCTGGTTTGCGAGGAGCCCGATGGGTATGCTGTCGATGATATAGAGGTGACCCATTGGATGCCATTGCCTAACCTTCCCTTATAGGAGAAGTTTATCTTTCACGAAAGCAGGAACAGACCTTCCTTTTATTGTTCACAAAACCGGAGGGTTTGATGCGATGGATACAGGCAAAAAAACAATGAATGGCCCGGATAAAAATCCCAGGGTCTTGATCGTCACCCCGGAGGTCGCATTTTTGCCGCCGGGGATGGGGAACGGATCGCATTAGGCAGGCTATTGTAACACGCATCATGCAGGAAAGCATTGCCTGGTTTAATCATGCAGCCACGGCAGAGCAATACATCCAATTGCATGAAAGGATGATTCAACGCCCCCTATTAACCGATACCGGCAAGGCGGCCATCGACAAAAAAACAAGACAGATTCCGGAAAGTTAAACGACCAGCAGCCAGGTTCGGTCATTCCCGTTAGCGTGGCGATGATAGATGCCGAAAAACCACAGCAATGGAAAATGGCTAAAAACCGGAGGTGAAAGGAGGTTATGCCATGTTGGATACAAGAATGAATCAAAACCTGTTCGATAATGGCGTTCCAACCAATGGGGATGGATTGCCTGAGGTTCCAGTCTATACAACCGAACACAATGTAACTGAAGATGTTCTCAACGCTCGACTGTCAAGACACGGCTTCGAACGAAGTAGCTTGTTGCTTGAATTGCAAAAATACCGTAAGGAAAATGAACAGCTGAGATTCTTTGTGCAGAAAACGGCGCAACAGGCCATCAATGCAATGGAAAACGACCGCAAGACCGTGGCGAGGGAGATACATGACAGTATCGGTGGCAGCTTAGCTGCAATCAAATTATTTATGGAATCCAGAATGGACAGCGCTGACGTGTCGTCTTGTAAAAGCGCCAAGCCAATTGAGCAAATTATCAGCTATTTGAAAGATACCATTAAAGAAACCCGTACCATTTGTCATCAATTGAACCCGAGAGCGCTTGAGGATTTCGAACTGACGGTCGCAATTTCAAAATTAATAAAAAGATTTAACCAATTTTTTCCCAAGACCGAGGTGGATTTTGAACTCGACCTTTCCGTCGAGGCCATCTCTGAAAAAGTTAAAACGGTGGTCTATCGCGTTGTTCAGGAAGCTTTGAACAACATCGGCAAACACAGCGGAGCCGATGCTGTCAAAATCAAGCTGACCGCGCTTCATAATCAGATTTTGCTCAAGGTGGAAGACAACGGATGGGGATTCGATATCCGTGTGCTTGAAACGGATCAGTCTCACCAAGGCTTTGGAATGCGCGGCATGAGGGACCGCATAGAGCTCTGTGAAGGGACGTTTCAGGTGCAATCCAAGCCTGGAAAGGGAACCAGGCTGTCGGCAATAATTCCGATCAGATGATGATGTAAGGATCTTGATATAGGAGACGCTGAGATGGGCGGAAACCACAAAGCCGTAATTGAAAAGGCTGATCCCGGAGCAATTGACCATGGTGATGGGCTGGTGAGCTTTGCCATCTATGCCCCTTATAAGGAATCAATCCACGTCATAGGCAGCTTTAATGATTGGGACCATCAACGAAATCCATTGGAGCAAAGAGAGCCGGGCTACTGGGTGACAGCACTTCAATTGGATAAAGGCAGCTACCAATATCAGTTTGTGATCGACCATGATTTGGTTGTCTGCGATCCATACGCCCACGAAGTGACAGACGGATTCAAAGGCTCTGAGCAGCCGTGTGCGGTCATTCGGGTCGACAAAGTGCCGTATCGCTGGGAACATGACGATTGGCTACGACACAGACTCAGTGACCTTCTCATTTACGAGATGCATATCGGCGATTTCACAGAAGAAGGCACGTTCGTCGCAGCCGCAAAAAAAATGGATCACTTAGCCGGCCTCGGTATCACTGCGATTGAGCTGATGCCGATCTACGAAGCAGCACCGGATGACTACTGGGGCTACGAGCCCACTTTTTTGCTGGCGCCAAGGCGGTCCTACGGATCACCCGATGATTTGCGCAGATTCGTCGATGCTGCCCACGCCCACAATGTGGCAGTCATACTGGATATGGTCCTGGCCCACACCGCCCATCAGCACCCATTCAACCGAATGTATAAGTACGAGAATAGTCCCTGGTACGGCTCAGGACTTGGCGAGCAGAACCAGTACGGTTTGCCGACCTTCGACTATCTTAAGGATACCACCAATTTTTTCGTGCGCGATGTCGAGATCCACTGGATGATAGCGTATCACATCGACGGTTTCCGCTACGATTACCTGGCTGGGATCGGTGCCGACGCCGAGGGTAAGGGTCTACCCAATTTGATGGACCGGGCCAGAGAGATCCAGCCGGATGCTTTTTTCATCGGAGAATGCATCCCGGAAAATCCCCAACTCGTCAATGACAGCGGCTTGAGCGCCGTCTGGCATACGCGCAGCCGCCTGGCCCTACTATCCCTGGTGTCTGAAACCGATGTCGAGCCGTATAGCTGGTCACGGTTCGCGGAGGCCGTTCAGGTATTCGATCCGGCGACGCAGGACTATCGAGAAGCCCAGTTTATGATTAATTATGTCGAGTGTCACGACGATCAGCGCCTTATGCATGTCCTGGGGGAAGCTGGCTTTGATGATGTCTGCGCTCTGAAAAAGTCGAAGCTGGCCGCAACGATCCTTATGACAATTCCCGGCCAACCGATGCTCTATCAAGGCCAGGAGTGGGGTGAGTCATCTCTCACCTGCACTGAACGGAACAAAATCTCCTGGCAAAATCTCAAGACGGACATGGGCAAGGCCCTGCTGGAACACTACCAACTAATGAGCCGTATCCGGCGGTCCCGAAGTTCCGTAAGGAGCGGAGATTTCGTGATGCCGCTGATAGACGAGGAAAAAAGATGCATCGTCTATCATCGGCGGTTTGGCGAATTCGATCATATAGCGGTCGCGGCGAATTTCTCGAGTCAAAAGCAAAAGATTTCAATACCACTGCCTCAGCCCGGTTACTGGCACGAACCTGAAAGTGAGCCTTTCGAAACAGACGAGGCGATAGAATGGGAAATTAATGAGTACTCGGCCATAGTTTTGCTGTCCGGAAAATCTTGATCCGGCTGAGTACTGATTGACCGCAAATAGCACAGACGAACAATCTGAAACAAATAAATTCCGACTCAAGTCTATGCGGAGGAAAACAACTATGAAAGTATGGCCCGGACAACCGTACCCTTTAGGAGCTGTCTTTGATGGCTCCGGAACGAATTTCTCCTTGTTTTCAGAGATCGCCGAGCGTGTCCAACTCTGTCTCTTCGACGAAGAGGGCGCCGACATGCGCATCGACCTGCCCGAAGTGACGGGCTATTGTTGGCATGGATACCTGCCCTCTATCGAACCGGGCCAACGCTACGGCTACCGTGTCCACGGACCGTGGGACCCGGCCAACGGTCACCGCTGTAATCCGGCCAAGCTGCTGCTTGACCCTTATGCCAAGGCCATGGATGGTCAGGTTCAATGGAATGAATCTGTATTTCCGTACCTTTTTAACGACGGTTCCGAGGCCCGAAGCGACAGCGACAGTGCCCCCTTTATGCCCAAATGTGTGGTGCATCAGCCCCATTTCGACTGGAGCGGGGACCGCCGCCTTCAACTGCCCTGGCACGAAACCATCATTTATGAATCCCATGTCAAAGGACTCACTGCCCTGCACCCGGAAGTTCCTGCCGAACTGCGCGGCACTTATGCGGGTCTGGCACAACCCGCAGTCATTGAATACTTAAAGGGTCTTGGCGTCACAGCCGTGGAGCTGATGCCGGTCCACTATTTCATCCATGACAAGCACCTGGTGGATCAAGGATTGAAAAACTATTGGGGGTACAATTCCATCGGGTATCTCGCTCCGCAAAACGACTATGCAGCGGACAAGCGGCCCGGTGGTGTGGTGGCCGAGTTCAAGCAGATGGTCAAAACGCTGCATCAGGCCGGCATGGAGATTATTCTGGATGTGGTTTACAACCACACCGCCGAGGGAAATCATCTGGGACCGATGCTCAGTTTCAAGGGGATCGATAACGCCTATTATTACCGGCTTACCGATGATCCGCAGTATTACATGGATTACAGCGGGACCGGCAACAGCCTCAATATGCGCAATCCCCATGTGCTGCAACTCATCATGGATTCTCTCCGTTACTGGGTGACGGAGATGCACGTGGACGGATTCCGGTTCGACCTGGCATCCACCCTGGCCCGGGAGCTCCACGAGGTGGACAAACTCTCCGCCTTCTTCGACCTGGTTCAGCAGGACCCGGTCGTCAGCCAGGTGAAGCTCATTGCCGAGCCCTGGGACGTGGGCGAGGGAGGCTACCAGGTGGGTAATTTTCCTCCCCTGTGGTCGGAGTGGAACGGCAAGTACCGGGACTGCGTACGAGACTTCTGGCGCGGTGAGGACCGGACCTTGGCCGAATTCGCCTTTCGGTTTACCGGTAGCTCGGACCTTTACGAAAGCACGACCAGAAGACCCAATGCCAGCATTAATTTCATCACGGCCCACGACGGTTTCACCCTCCATGACCTGGTCTCATACAATGATAAACATAACGAGGCCAACGGAGAAGAGAACAATGACGGTGAAAGCCACAACCGGTCCTGGAACTGCGGGAAGGAAGGCCCTGCGGACAATCCCGATATCCTGGCGCTTCGCGCCAAACAGGTACGCAATTTCCTGGCCACCCTTTTTCTCTCCCAGGGTATCCCCATGCTTCTCGGAGGGGATGAGATGGGACGGACACAGCAGGGCAACAACAACGGCTATTGCCAGGACAACGAGATCTCCTGGTTTGACTGGGAGAAGACTGATGAAACCCTTCTGGAGTTCACCCGGAATCTCATCCGGTTCAGATCTGAGCACCCGGTCTTTATGCGGCGGGGCTGGTTTCTCGGCAGGGCCATCCACGGCAGCGGGGTGGAGGATATCGGTTGGTTCACACCGGACGGTATCGAGATGGCCGAAGAGAACTGGGGCGAGGGGTTTGCAAAGTCCCTGGCCCTGTTTCTAAACGGCGAAGGCATCGGCACGCCGGACCTCCGGGGAGAGCGAGTTCGGGATGATACGTTTTACCTGCTCTTAAACGCGAACCACGAACGGATTTCCTTTACCCTGCCCGGCCCCCAATGGGGAGAACACTGGTTCGTGATTCTGGACACTGCAAAAGGCGGCTTTATCGAAGAGGAAAAAACCGTCAGGGCCGGAGAAGGGATCGACGTTGAGAGCCGATCCCTGGTTCTACTCAAACGAAATAAAAAGGAAAACAGCACCCCCTGAAAACCATTCCCCGCGCCACCTACGGGTTCCAGTTTCACGCCGGGTTTATCGAAAGTGCGTGGGACTCGCTCGGCAACGCCTTAAAGTCGGCTGCTTCCAGATTCAAATGACCACCCTGTCACTTTTAGCCATTTAGAGTGGAGACATAATTTAGCTATAAATGGCATTTAACTCCAATATAACCAGGAGATATCAAATGAAATATATAAAAACGAACTATTTTATGTTAATGTTAATTGCCATGCTCGTAATAACACCGCTATGCTATGCAGAGTCGTCGGAAGAGAAAACGTCGATAAAGGAATAAATATGCATAAAAAAAATACATTTTATTTCAAAAAAAACCCACACGTGTCTGGATTGGCGATTTTTTAGGCACTATACTATAATACCGTTGCTTGCAGCTTTCTATTGCCTGGCATTTGAGGCGCCGGTTCTTGCAAAGCAAGTTTGGGACATCGATATCACACGTGCAGTAGAAACTTAGCTCTGGGGCGATGAGGCAATCGATGCAAACCTCATAGATATCAAGACCCAGCAAGGTGTGGTTACCCATGAAATTCAAGTAACTCTAAAAAGGAGATAGTTATGACGCTCGAAATCAAGACATTACAAATCAAAGAAGAAGCAGCGGGTCAGATTGTCTATGTAACTGTTAGGGGCAAACTGGAGAAGAAAGACTATGAAATATTCGTGCCCGAAGTGGAAAGGGCAATCGAGCAGCATGGCAAAATCAGGCTGTTGTTTGAATTGCTGGATTTCCAGGGCTGGAGCGCAAGCGCAGCATGGGAAGATACCAAGTTTGGCGTCAAACATTTCAACGATATCGAACGGCTGGCAATTGTGGGTGAGAATAAATGGGAAAAGGGAATGGCTTTTATCGCCAAACCATTTACGATGGCCAAAGTTCATTATTTTGATATTGCTGAACGGGATAAGGCAGAGCGCTGGTTAAAGGAAGGATATCTGACATTGGAATGAGGACCGAAGCAAAAATGAGTTCGCAAGCGTTTTCCGAAAGTAAATACTGGGCGCAATCCTGTCAGGACGTCCTTGAGTCTTTGCAGGTTTCAGTTGAAAAGGGACTTGACAAGAAAGAAATCGAGCGAAGGCATAGAAAATACGGCAGCAACCACCTTCGGGAGATCAAACGGAAAAGCGGTTTGTCAATCTTTATCGAACAGTTCAAGAGCCCCATCATGGCGCTGCTTGCTGTTGCCGCTATTTTGTCTTTTTCCTTCGGACAATCCATGGAAGGTTATGCCGTCATCGTGGTCATTTTTCTGACGGTTGCCATTGGGTTTTTCACTGAAATTAAAGCCGTGCGCTCCATGGAGGCGTTGCGCAAGCTGAGCCGGCTGCAAACAAATGTGCGCCGCAACGGGCAAGTGTTCCAAATTGCCGCCACCAAGCTGGTCCCGGGAGATATTGTTCTGCTTAACAGCGGAGAAATTGTCACTGGAGACCTGCGAGTGATCGAGGCTAACAAATTGCAGGCGAATGAATCAACACTCACCGGAGAATCCTTGCCGATCGGCAAACGCACTGACCCCCTTGATGAGGAATCAGAATTGGCGGAACGGACCAACATGCTTTTCAAAGGCACGGCTATTACACGGGGATCAGGGGTCGGGGTTGTGGTCGCGACAGGCATGAATACCGAATTGGGTCGGATTTCCGCCCTGGTCGAAGACGCAAAAGAAGAAATAACGCCGCTTGAAAAAAGACTTGACCGGCTGGGCCATAAGCTTATCTGGCTGACCGTAGCTGTCGCAACACTGGTGGCGATTGCAGGTATTGTTCGGGGAAAAGAGCTCTTTCTCATGATCGAAACAAGTATTGCCCTGGCGGTCGCTGCGATTCCCGAAGGACTGCCCATTGTTGCTACTGTTGCGCTGGCCCGCGGTGTGATGGAAATGGCAAAACACAATGCATTGATCAATCGCTTGAGTTCGGTCGAAACCTTGGGAGCAACAAATATTATTTTTACAGACAAAACCGGTACCTTGACCGAAAATAAAATGACCGTTACCCGGTTGATATTTGATTCAAATGAGATAGAAAGCTTCAACACTGATGATGTTGATTCCAATGTGAAAGGGGACGAAATCGAGACTGAAAAAAACCGGTTGCTATACAAAGCCCTGGAAACAGGTGTCCTCTGCAACAACGCATCATTATCTAAAGAGCAGTCAGAAAAAGGCCAGGATGGCGTTGGTGATCCCATGGAACTCGCTCTTCTTGTTGCGGGGGCAAAAGCCGGCATTTTTCGAGATCACCTGCTTGATGAATTACCTGAAGAACGCGAGGAAGCTTTTGATTCTGAGGCAAAGATGATGGCGACATTTCATAAGCAAAATGGTGGCTACTATATTGCCGTAAAAGGAGCGCCGGAAGCGGTATTGGATGCCTGTGCATCAATATTAACTGAAAACGGTCCGGAAGGTTTATCTGAAGAAAAGAGAAACCATCTCAAAGAAGCCAATACCGGCATAGCCAAAGAGGGGTTGCGTGTTTTGGCCCTTGCCACAAGAGAAGTTGAGACAGTGGATGCGGATCCCTATGAAAATCTGACGTTTGTTGCCATGGCCGGTCTGTTGGACCCGGCCCGCAGCGAAGTCAAAGAGGCTATTGCTTCGTGCGCGGAGGCAGGGATCAGGGTGATTATGGTAACCGGTGATCAGCCTGTTACCGCTCGTCATATCGCCGGTCAGGTCGGACTTGTTGAAGACAATGATGCAAAGGTGATGCATGGCAATGACCTTAAAAGTCATCAGGATTTGACTGCGGAAGAACAAAAACAGATTTTCGATCTTTCCATTTTTGCACGTGTAAGCCCTAAACAAAAATTGGACCTGATTGCTCTGCATCAGGATAACGGCGCTATTGTCGGCATGACCGGAGACGGCGTTAACGACGCGCCTGCACTCAAAAAAGCGGATATCGGCATTGCCATGGGAAAGAGAGGGACGCAAGTCGCCCAGGAAGCCGCCGATATGGTCCTGAAAGATGACGCCTTCGCCACTATTGTCACCGCCATAGAGCATGGGCGGGTTATTTTTAACAATATTCGAAAATTTATCCTGTTTCTTTTATCGGGCAATGTCGGCGAGATCCTGGCCGTTGGGGCGGCGTCGTTAATTAATTTTCCGCTTCCTCTTTTACCACTCCAGATATTGTTTATCAATCTGTTGTTGGATGTGTTCCCGGCCCTGGCTTTGGGAGTGGGTAAGGGCATTCCCGGTATTATGCAAAAACCACCGCGCAATCCCCAGGAGCCGATCCTGACCGGAAGACATTGGGTTCTGATATTCGGTTATGGCGTTTTCATTGCGCTCCCGGTCCTTGCGGCGTTATGGATTGCTTTGCACTGGCTAAAAATGCCTCAAGGGCAGGCCGTAACTATCTCCTTTTTGACGCTCGGTTTCAGTCGGCTGTGGCATACCTTTAACATGCGGGATAATAACACAGGAATTTTCCGAAACGAGATAACGAACAATCCCTTTGTCTGGGGGGCGCTGGCATTGTGTTCGGTCTTATTGATAGCAACTACCCTCGTGCCTGGTTTAGCGCAGGCTCTCCGGACCGTGGGACCGGGATTGCAAGGCTGGCTGTTGGTTTTTGTAATGAGTCTCGTACCGCTGGTCTTCGGTCAGGTTTACAGAATTGCAAGAAAAGGAGAAAAACAAAAAGTGAGATGACACGGTCACTAAAAAAGACTCAATTGGAAATGAGCAAGGATCGCCCGAGCGGTTATTTTGGACGGGCAAGGGTTTTGTTAAAAGGACTAATTTTGAAAAGTTCTGAGACTGAAAACATCAATGGAAAGCTGATTGAGAACATCAAGGGTTTCATTTATAGAAATAACTCCGAGGCCTTGGCAAAAATTCTTGATGAGTTGCGGCCTGCGGATGCGGCGGATCTCATCGAGCATCTGGCACCCGATGAACGCTTTTTCATTTTCAATATACTGGAGCCTGAAGTTGCTGGAGACGTCCTGGTAGAAATTGAGCCCCCTGTTCAAAAACGGATCTTGGGTGGTCTCAATAACCGGTTGGTCTCTGAAATCCTTCAGGAGGTTGATTCTGATGAGGCGGCGGACATTATAGGGAATCTCCCGGACGGACGGGCAAAAGATGTCATTAAATCGCTTGGGGAGGATCTGTCGGAGGAACTTGAAAAGCTTCTGCAATACGGTAATGATACGGCCGGCGGCATTATGGACTTGGAGTTTGTCTCGGTACTAGAGGACGCCACAGTTGGAGATGTCATTGCAACTATTCGTGAAAAGAGGAAAAAGGTAGAAAATCTCTATCACATCTGGGTCGTGGATAATCTTGAAAGGCTGGTAGGGGTCGTATCGCTGAAGGATCTGGTCATTGAAGCTCCTGATCGAAAAATCAGCGAGATCATGAATCCCGATGTGATTTCAGTCGATGTCCACAAGGATCAAGAGGATGTGGCCCGGTTGTTCAAGAGGTATGATCTGGTCAATATGCCGGTAGTGGATGCAAATTACCTGCTGGTGGGTCGCATCACCCATGATGATATCATTGATGTAATCGAGGAAGAGGTGGACGAGGATCTTTCCTTGATGACTGGAGCTATTGGAACGGAAATTGCCGAAGAATCTACCCTGAAAATATCCAAAGCCCGCCTGCCCTGGCTGATCGCAGGGGTATTCGGCGGGATTATTGCTGCTGCCGTGATCAACCAGTTTGAGACTTCTCTGGAAAGGGTCATAGCCCTGTCATTCTTCTTCCCTGTGATCATGGCCATGGGAGGGAATACGGGTACCCAGGCCGCGACGATTGTTGTGAGGGGAATGGCCACGGGTGATATCAGACTTATAGATATCCGAAAGCGACTCTGGCTTGAATTGAAGGTCGCATTTGTCAATGGAATCATATGTGGGCTCCTTGTCGGACTGATTGTAGGCTTCTGGCTTTCTGATTACGGGTTGGGAGCCATTGTGGCGCTGGCGGGGGTATTGATCATTTTAAACTCAGGTTTTACTGGGTCTGCCGTACCTTTTGTCCTAAGAAAACTGAAAATCGATCCTGCTCTTGCCACCGGTCCATTCATAACCACCTTAAACGATATCCTGGGTCTTCTTATTTATCTGGGGCTTATAACCCTTTTCTTACGTATGTGAGATAGTGATTAATTCTATAAAATCAGAAGAAAAACAGTATGATTTCGGGTTAAAGCAGCCGACGACGCCCTTTACCTGGCAAAAGCACAGGGAAAAAATTGTTCTGTCATTGCAGACAAATCAGTGAACAGTGATTAAGAGGGCAGGCCTCTGTGTCTGCCGATCAGCAAGTGAAGTAGCTTCATGGAAGGGAGGTCAAAGAGGTTCTGGCTCAGGTCAACGAGATATTCGGAGCCTTGTATACGGCACAATAACAGGTATCTCAAATGTTAAACCTAAAAATAAATGTGAATGGATGAGGAGGAGGAATGTCCGATGACGGAAAAACAGCATGACACCGGACAGTTATTTCAAACAGCTCCCGTCTTGAAAACCATTCTGGATGCCTTGCCGGTGGGAGTTGTGATTTTCGATCATGATGCCCGGATCTTCTACGCCAATGAATATGCTGAACAGCTTTTCGGCAAAAAGCCTTCCGAACCGGACGACCTCAAGTGCGGAGATTTCATCGGCTGCAGACACCGGTTTCTGGACGCGGCCGGCTGCGGGCATAGCCCGGTCTGTCCGGATTGTCCTCTTTTTCGGGCCATAGGCGCAGCTATTTCACCCGATTCCAAGACCGGGATTCGGGGAGGCGAGACCTTGATAGAGCGTGAATCGGGAAACGGCGCCATCTGGATAAAATACAAGATCGACAGCCTTTTTCTTGATGGCGGCAATGTCGCCGTCCTGGCCGTTGAGGATATTTCCGATCAGAAGCACCTTTCCTTGCAGCAATGGTCCAGCCTCACCTTGAAAGAGTTCTGTCGGGCCGAGGGCAAGGGGCTGCATTACCCCATTGAACAAGCCGGCGTCTGGGCGACGCTGAGGGAGTCTTTGTGGACATCGAGACCGACGAAGAGGGTGGTAGAATTTCGCATGGCTGAACTTCGGTAAAGAAAGGGTTGCTGTTTTCGATCCAGCATGCGGCTTTGGCCCAATGACGGCCAACCCGCGAGCGTGCCGCGGGTCAGCTCTTTTTCAATCCGGAAGTCATATGGTGTAGATAGCATCGGCATCCGACCGAAACTCGAACGAAAAGGAGGTGAGGTGAATGAAAGCAATCAAGCTGGTGTTGCTTCTGGTGCTGGTTGTTGCTTTGGCGGCGGTTGTGCTCCAGAATCAAGCGCCCTGGCAAGTTCGTTTTCTCTGGCTGACCGGGGAAGTGCCAGGCATTATCGTGCTGTTCCTAACCGCAGTGGCAGGGTTTATCGCTGGAATTACTGTCGCGCTTCTGCTGAAGCGTGGCGCGAAAATGAGATGATTCTTGGAATATTTTAACCAATTATACAATCTGTATCTGAAAATATTAACCCAAAAAATAAAAGGAGATTACCAATGAGCATGAAAGAAACCTACCAAAAGAAACTGCAGGCACAATTAGACGAGTGGAGCGAAGAGACCGCTGTCGACGGAATTATGTGCGATCCTCAATGCTGCTTGTTTCGTAGGAACCGTTTTTTCAATTCCGTAATCAGTATAATTACCAATGCTCCGACGGCGCAGATACCCAGTTCCTCCGGCCGCAGAGGCGTGGTGCGAAACACTGTGTTGAAAAATGGGACATAAATGAGAATCAACTGTAAGGTCAGTGTGACGCCAATGGCCAGCAACAGTAGCGGGTTGCTGAGCCAGGAATGCATAAACAGCGATTGATGCTGCTTGCGCACACACAGCGCGTAAGCCATTTGACAGAACGTAAGTATGGTAAACACCATGGTCTGCCAAGCGTTCGAACCCGTTCCGCCGTCCCAGAACCAGTACCCGGTTCCTACAGAGATCAGGCCGACGATCATGCCCATGACGAGAATTTGCCGGCCCAGCCCGCGCGCGAAAATGCCTTCTCGCGGATTGTACGGCGGCCGGCTCATCACATCGCGCTCGGCTTCTTCGAACCCCAAAGCAATGGCCGGTACGCCATCGGTCACCAGATTGATCCACAAAATTTGAATCGGCAGCAGTGGCAGCGGCATACCCAATAGCGGGCCGGTGAGCATGACGACGATTTCACCTGCATTGCCGGTGAGGATATATTTGACGAATTTGCGGATATTATCGTAAATGCGGCGCCCTTCTTTGACGGCGGCGACGATGGTGGCAAAATTATCATCCAGCAAGACCATATCGGAGGATTCTTTGCTGACGTCGGTACCCGTAATCCCCATGGCTACACCAATGTCGGCTGATTTCAGCGCCGGTGCGTCGTTGACGCCGTCGCCCGTCATTGAGACGATTTCATGCTGAGCTTGCAGTGCGTCGATGATGACCATTTTATGCTTGGGCGAGACTCGCGCAAAGACTGAAACGTCCTTAATTCGCGCGCTGAGCGCTTCAACGTTCATCTTGTCGAGATCCTGCCCGGTCAGAACCGTATCGGAGATCGTCAGGCCCAAATCCTTGGCGATGGCGACAGCCGTCAGGGGATGATCGCCGGTGATCATAATCGGGCGAATCCCGGCCTGTTTACACAGCCGAACGGATTCGATCGCTTCGGGACGCACCGGATCGAGCATGCTGGTCATGCCCAAAAAGACGAGATCCTGCTCGTAGTGCTCCGGTTGATCCAACGCATGGACATCAATCAACCGATAGGCCAAACCAAGCACCCGAATGCCGTTTTTCGCCATCTCGGTGTTTTCGGCTGAAATCTCCTCTTTTCTTTTTTCGCTGAGGGGTTGAACAACGCCGTTTATAAGAATCCGACGGCACACCTCGATCAAGACGTCGGTCGCCCCTTTGGTCAACACCAGGTGGTCGGCATGCCCCTCCTGTTCGGCGCCGGCAAGAACAGGGTGCAAACGTGTCCTCTTGGAAGACGACGGTAAGGCGTGAACGGTGGACATGCGTTTACGCTCGGAGTCGAATGGCAGTTCGCGAACACGCGGAAGCATGGCTTTCAGATCGCGTTGAACCAGTCCAGCCCGTTGGGCCGCAAGCACCAGCGCGCCTTCGGTGGGATCGCCGA
>CAZIIV010000004.1:0-57332 GCA_964539365.1 uncultured Desulfobacteraceae bacterium
GCCTTCTTTGTCCTTAACCCTGAACTTTGAACTCTGAACCTGTGAACGGTTACAATTTTTTTAAGTCGTCTTCAATGGAGAATCGTTTGTTTTCGAAATCAGGACCTTGCAGATTTTTCGGAATGTTGATTTCATCTCCGAACCTGATAATGACACGGGAAAAGGGCTTTGGAACAATAAACCGGTCCCAGCTGTTGAATACCCATTTCTTTTCAGCGGAGATAATGGTTGGGAGAACGGGCATTCCCAACCCTTTTGAAATCACAAGCAACCCGGGTTTAACAACACCGCGCGGACCTTTTGGGCCGTCAACGATATGGGCAATTTTATACCCTTTTTTCGCAAGTGTGTAAAGTTCTCTCAACGCTTTTTTCCCCCGCGTGAAGAGGAACCCCTCACCGGATGCCATCCAAGCTGGTTAACAATTCTGGAAATAAGTTCTCCATCTTTACTCTGGCTTATCATAACTGAAATGGGCTTCGTTTTGCGAAGAAGGTGATGCCCGGAAAGAATCGCTGATGCCACGAAGCATAAATTGGAACCTGGCCCCTTTTAAGAACATCCAACTCAATCTCGGGGTTAACAACTTTGGTCCTGTAAGTCCAAGATATGATCTTTACGATCATAATCCCGATATAGATAAAAATTTGCCGGCATATCAAACGGTTCACGAGTTGCTTCGCCTCGGCTGCCACTGCACGACACGGGCGGGCAGGTCACAATTGGGATGTTAAAACATCGGACTCCGGTCCCGGTAAAATAGAAAAAAAGCTTCACCGGGGATCCGTCCGACTTAAAAATATGCGTCTAAAAAATAAATTTGTTTTCAATAATATGGAAATTAATTCGCTGTTCCGCCTTTCTTCATCTTGATCACAACCTCGTCCTTACCGATCATGCCAAGTTCCTTCCGAGCCAAACTCTTCACATATTCGGGATCAGTCTTTAATCTTTCTATTTCGCGACATAACGAAAGGTTTTGCTGGATCAGCTCGGCATTTTTTTTTAACAGACCGTCTCTTTCCGCTTTCAGCCGGTTTAAATCGGAAAGACCATTCTTACCGAATAAAATAAACATCAGCAACAACAACACGACCACTATTGCAGATGCAAGCAGAATGTTTTTCATTGAAATCACTTTTTATTTTTCCCCTTGCCGACTAGTGCCAGAACATTTTTTAGTTCCGTGCTCTTGAGTAATAAGGAAAAAGAACCATAGAGAACAAGACCGGTCACAATACTTCCGGTGAGCCCGAAGAAAAGGCGGGATAATGTCCCGTCTTCAGAGGGAATAATCAATACCGAAGTGGCCCAGACAACGGCTCCCATCATCCCTGAACACACGATTGTTTTACAGGCGGATTCGGTAATACTCTTCAAGCCCAGCGCACCGAGTTTTGTCCTCAAAGCCCAAACAAGAAGTCCCAGGTTCAATATCGAGGCAAGGGATGTTGAGAGCGCAAGCCCACCGTGTCCCATGGGTCCCATAAGAATGATTCCGAGTATGACATTGGCGAAAACCGATACTATCGCCATTCGGACCGGCGTTTTTGTGTCCTGTAATGCATAAAACGTTGACACAACGATCCGTACCGCTGAAAACGCCCAGAGACCCATACTGTAATACAAAAGCGCGTATGCAGTCAAACGCGTGGCTTCCGAATCAAATGCTCCCCTTTTAAACAACAGTGCAACAATAGGTTCCCTTAAAACGATCAGGCCGACCATTGCAGGGATGGTAATAAATAAAACCATTTTTGTGGCGTATGAAAAGGTATCTTTGACCGCCTGCAAATCTTTTCCCGCCGCCTGCCTGGAAAGCGTCGGCAGAACCGCAGTGGCCATGGCTATCGCAAATATTCCCAGCGGAAACTGTACCAGACGATCCGCATAATAAAGATACGAAACACTCCCCTGGGCCAGTAGCGATGCAAGCAGGGTCCCCACCAGAATGTTAATCTGATAAACAGCGGCACCCAATATGGTGGGGACCATGAGCAGGCCGACTTTTTTTAAACCGGGGTGATACATATTTGCTTTTTGCCAGAAATAAAACCCTTTTTTTATAAGAAACGGCACCTGGAGTGCGAGCTGCAACACCCCTCCGATCAGCACCCCGATGGCAACCCCGGCCACCGGATCCGCCATGTGAGGTGCAATTAAGAATACCGACCCGATTATGGAGATATTCAATAAAACCGGTGCCAGGGCCGGTGCGGCGAAGTGACCGAGAGCATTAAGTATTCCCATGCAAAGCGCAACAAGTCCGATGAAAAAAATATAGGGAAACATGATACGGGTTAAAAAGACCGTAAGTGAATATTTTTCCGGTGATGTGACAAACCCGGGCGCAATAACCCGGATGACAAACGGAGACAGCAAAATACCTGCAACAGTGATGGCAACAAGCAACACGGAAAGGAGCCTTATGGCGGACTTTGCCATTTCAAAGGCATGCTTTTTTCCCTGCTGTGTAAGATATTCGGTAAAAACAGGAATAAATGCAACACTTAAAGAACCTTCGGCAAAAAGCCTTCTTAAAAGGTTGGGAATTCTGAAGGCAACAAAAAAAGCATCCGAAACCAGCCCGGCACCAAAAAACCAGGCAATTACAACATCTCTAATAAACCCGAATATACGGCTCAATAAAGTAGCTGACCCAACAACACCCGCTGCTTTTGTCACACGCTGGTTTTCAGGGGTTGGCTGATCTGTTGATCGGTTCATTATTAAATTTGATTTGCTGAGCTAAAATAACTCTTGACATATATTAAGCGTATCTGTACTAAACATATTTTTTATTTATAATATAAGATTGAAAGGAGCTTACAAAATTGGCAAATCATAAATCTGCGATCAAACGTGCGCGCCAGAACGAAAAAAGGCGCCTGCGCAACAAATCTACCAAAACAAAGGTAAAAAACATCGTCAAAGGTGTTCGACAAACTGTTGGTAAAAATTCCAAAGAAGCAGCGCTGGCTGAACTCAATAGTGCAAAATCCATTATCGATACTGTAGCAAGAAAGGGCGTGATCCACAAGAAAACCGCATCTCGAAAGATTTCCCGTCTCTCCAGACTTGTAAACACCGTCTCAGCGTAATCCGGATTAAGGGTAGACGGCGACCGCTAAAGCGCCTTTGTATTTCGGCCGTGCATCGGATTCTTTTAAAAATCGGCGGTTAACTCATTGAAAATAGTTTCCGCAAGCCTTTTGGAAAGGGTTTTTATCGCTTCCCGTTTTTTACGTTCCGCAGACCGTTTTTCAGACATTACAGGATAAGCCTCGTCTTCGGAAACGGATTTCCGAGACCATATTACCCTGTCGGACCGATCTGTTAATTTTAAATCCACGTTAACTTTAACCCGTCTTTCTTTGGACGTATACTCTCCCGTGTGTGAAATCGTTCTTTCACTTATGGATCGAATAACACCGGTAAGAATTGCATCAGCCTTGTCACTACCGGTAACAACCACTTGCTCATGCCGGTCAAACTCATATATGACATCATTGGTAATGACAGCCTCAACTCCGGTTTCCCCGGTGCGGTTCTGAAACATCTCTACACTGACCGATGTTATACCGGATGGAAGACTTCCCCCACCGGAAAATCGATAGCCGCAAGCCGAAAAAAGCCACCCCAACAAAATGATCGTACAGGCGTATTTCTTTTTAACAAACAACGATCCTTCTCCCCTTAATTTCATATTAAGTGTCCATCTATAAATGGATACTAGTTAGTGCCCATCCATAAATCTAAATTGGACACAAATTCTGTTTCCAATTCAGAAATGAGCAATTTTTCGCAAGGTCAAGGAAATCAAGGAATACCGCGGAGGCGTACAAGTGGTACGCCGCACAAGGTATTTTGCAGATTGACGCAGAGATTGCGGAAAAGGGCTATTTCTGGATGGAAACGAGTTATACTACGATATTAACAAGTTTATTCTTGACCACAATAATTTTCCTAATGGGTTTATTATTTATAAATTTTTGAACCCGCTCGTCCGAAAGGGCCAATTCTTTAATGGTATGTTCGTCCGCATCCGCATCAACATGGAACCTGCTTCTTAGTTTCCCGTTAACCTGAACCACAATCAAAAGTTCATCCTTGAGCAAAGCGCCTTCCCTGTATGACGGCCATGACGCCGATAGAACGCTGGAATCAAATCCTAAGACCTCCCAAAGTTCCTCGGCAAAATGTGGGACAATCGGCGATAAAAGAAGCGTAACGGATTCCATGGCAAATCGCATAACCCCGATTAATTGAATGTCACTTTTTACAGGATCGATTCCGTACATGGTATTCACAAGCTCCATGATTGCACTGATTGCCGTATTAAAATGGAACCGATCTTCTATATCTTTGGTGACCTTGTATATGGTCGCATGGGTTTTTTTGAATATGTCACGGCTTCTGTCCTCCAAAAGATCGGGACTCTCGTCAAACGGCGTTGCATTCTTGATCAAATCAATCCACTTCCAGGCAAGGCGCCAGACCCGATTCAGAAAGCGATACCCCCCTTCAACCCCCTGATCGCTCCATTCAAGATCCCTTTCCGGCGGAGCCGCAAAAAGACAAAAAAGTCGTGTGGTATCCGCACCGTACTTTTCAAGAAGAATGTTCGGATCGATAACGTTCTTTTTGGACTTGGACATTTTTTCAACCCGGCCAAGGGTGACCGTTTTACCACATTTTTTACAATGCCGGTCTGCGCCACGGTTTTCCACTTCTTCGGGAAGAAGAAAACCGTGTTCCGGACAGGATACCGTCTCCTTACAGACCATTCCCTGTGTCAAAAGCCGGGTAAAAGGTTCCTTGTACTTTACCAGTCCAAAGTCGTTTAACACACGAGTATAATACCTTGAATAAAGCAGATGTAAAATAGCATGCTCAACGCCGCCGATATATTGATCCACGGGCATCCAGTAATCCACGGCCGTTTTGTCAAACATGCCCGTGTCACAATTCGGACTGCAGTATCTTTCATAATACCATGAAGATTCCACGAAGGTGTCCATTGTATCGGTTTCTCTTCCGGCCTCGGGACTGCCGCAAACCGGACAGGTTGCCCTTGCAAAATACTCGAGAGTTCCAAGCGGCGACTTTCCGCCGTCCAGAAGATCGGCATCCTCCGGGAGCAGGATGGGAAGATCCTGCTCAGGAACGGGAACAATACCGCATGTTTTGCAATGAATTATGGGAATCGGCGCGCCCCAGTATCGCTGCCTTGAAATACCCCAGTCTCTTAACCTGAAGCTTGTGGTCTTTTTGCCCATTCCTTCCTTCTCCAGAAAAGAAGCGATTTCCTCAAGGGCCGTAACGTTTTCCATTCCATCAAACCGACCGGAATTGACCATCACCCCTTCACCGGTATACGCTTCGGTCATGGTAGCGGAATCCAGATCGTCATCATGCGGTTTTACGACCACCACGATATCCAGACCGTATTTTCGAGCAAATTCGAAATCCCGCTGGTCATGAGCCGGAACGGACATCACCGCTCCCGTACCATACTCCATAAGCGCAAAGTTTGCCGTATAAATCGGCATGCGCAAACCGCTCATGGGATTGATACAATAGGCGCCGGTAAAGACGCCCTCTTTCTCATAGTTCTCCACCGCCCTGCTGGATCGATCCTGCATGGATATGCGTTCGACAAATTCCCGAATTTTGTCTTCCTGAAGGGTCCCTTTGGACAAACGGAACACCAGCGGGTGCTCCGGAGCAAGACACATGAAAGTTGCCCCGTAAACCGTATCCTGTCGGGTGGTAAAAACCGGTATCTGTTCATCCGTATTCTCTATGGGAAACCGAATTTCCGCACCCACACTCTTTCCAATCCAGTTCTTCTGCATGGTGATAACCTTTTCAGGCCATCCGGAAAGCTTGTCGCAATATTCCAACAGATCTTCCGCGTAATCTGTAATACGGAAGAACCATTGCCAGAGTTTTTTCTGCCGAACCGTCTGACCGCAGCGCCAGCACATACCGGCTTCCACCTGCTCGTTGGCCAAAACCGTCTGGCAGTGTTCACACCAGTTCAAAAAAGATTCCTTGCGATAGGCCATTCCCTTTTCGTACATTTTTAAAAAAAGCCATTGTTCCCACCGGTAATATTCAGGCGTGCAAGTAGCAATTTCCCTGTCCCAGTCGTAGGAAAAACCGATTCGCTTCAGCTGAGATCGCATGGTATCAATATTTTTATAAGTCCATTTGGCGGGATGGCTGTTGTTCGCAATGGCAGCGTTTTCCGCCGGCATACCGAATGCGTCCCATCCCATGGGATGAAGAACATTGAATCCCCGCATTCTTTTGTACCGTGCAACCACGTCACCGATGGTGTAGTTCCTCACGTGTCCCATGTGTATATTACCGGAGGGATAAGGAAACATTTCAAGAAGATAATATTTTTCCTTGCCGCGCTCCTCTTTGACCTTAAAAAGCTTCGTTGTTTCCCAGAAATTTTGCCACTTGGATTCTATGGTTTTAGGATCGTATCTTTCCTCCATCGTATCTGCACTACCTCGCTTGTGTGATTTAGGTTACATATAATATAGTTGTTCACATGCCACAACACGATATAAATAGCAAGTGATAAGAAATCGTTTGACTTGTATACGACAATTTCATATTCATTAATAAAGCAACTGCTTGAGATAATATATATATCAATTCATTCGATCCGGAAACAATCCTTTTATCCCTGAGATAAAAGAATTAATCCGGTTGTAAAAAGGCCCGTATTTTATGAGCAAAATTCTTATTAATGCCATAGATCCCGAGGAATGCAGGATTGCAAAAGTAAAAGATATGAAACTCGAAGAATTTCATATCGAAAGTGCAACAAGGGAAATTATTCACGGCAACATTTACAAAGGCGTTATTTCACGTGTCGAGCCGAGCCTCCAGGCCGTATTCGTAGACTACGGGGCTGACCGTCATGGATTTCTTCAGAAGCATGAAATTCATAGCGAGTATTTTCAAGACAATCTTTCAAAAGACAAATCCATAAAAAAAATGGTGAGGCGCGGCCAGGAACTCCTGGTACAGGTCATAAAAGACCCGTTCATGAAAAAAGGGGCCATGCTCACCACTTACATCTCTCTCCCGGGAAGATACCTGGTGCTTATGCCCGGAAGCAACAGCCGGGGCATTTCACGCAAAATAGAAGATGAAGATGAGCGAAGCCGCCTTAAGGATATGATCAACAATCTCAAATTGCCTGAAGGATTAGGCATCATTGTGAGAACCGCCGGAATAAACTGTACCAAAATGAGCATATCCAGGGATTTAAGATATTTGTTGCGTCTCTGGAAAAACATCAAAAAAGATGTGGCCAAAGCAACCCCTCCGGTATTAATTTACAAGGAGCAAAACCTTGTTTTAAGATCCATACGGGACTATTTCACCTCCGACGTGACCGAAATCCTCATAGATGACATCACGGTATATCACGAAGTTAAAAAGTTTGTTAACATCATTTCCCCAAAACATACCAAGATCGTCAAACACTATAAAATGGACCGGCCCATATTCACAAAATACCAGTTGGAAGAACAGATTGCATCCATATATGAAAGCCGTGTCAAATTAAAATCCGGGGGGTATATTATAATAGCGCAGACAGAAGCGCTGGTTGCCATTGACGTCAATTCAGGAAAGGCCACTCAAAAAAAATCAATTGAACAGACCGCTCTTCAGACCAATATTGAAGCAGCCGAGGAAATTTCCCGTCAACTGCGACTCAGAGATTTGGGCGGCCTTATCGTAATCGATTTTATCGACATGAGAGATTCCAAGCATAAATTAGAAGTTTTTAGGGCCATGAGGAACAATGTAAAATACGACAAGGCCAAAACAAAAATCGGCAAAATTTCAATGTTCGGACTCATGGAAATGTCAAGACAACGGCTCAGGCCATCAATTGAGTTCAGCAGTTTTGAATCCTGCAGCCATTGTGGAGGCAAAGGACTTGTCCTTTCCACCGAGATGCTGGTCCTGGACTTTCTCCGCAAACTTCGTCTTGAAACCTTAAAAGATAATATCTCAAAAGTAAAAGGAATCGTTCCATCGGTAGTGGCCGACTATCTTTTGAATAAGAAACGCAAGGAAATTCTTGGTTTGGAAATAAGGCGCAATCTTTCCATCACCATCGAAGGTGACAATACGTTAGTTCCCGGAATGAGTAAGATTGTTTGTGAAGAGTAACACACGGGTCTAAGCCGAACATGTGCGCCCTTTTTGTGATTGAACCGCCAGGTAAGACGGAGGACCCGTATAAAAAAACTAAAAAACAGGTGACGCCCAGACACAAAAACACCAAGGATTCTATCAAAGCCATGCCCAAAAAGCCCTCTGAAATATCAAATAAATCCATCGGTATTCTGATAAGTTGTGTTATCATTGTCGCAGTTGCGGTTTTATGTGTCTGGTGGAAAAAAACTTCAACGGAACCCTCTCAAAATATTCCTGAACAACTTCATACGCCCGCAACAGGGGAAACGGTTATTGATTATAATAACATGGAGAACGACAAGGCGCTCATGGCACTTATGCAAAAGCGCAAGGCGGAATATGGGATTGAAAAAGGGGTTGACATGATAACAAAATCTGATGAATCCTTTAAAGTCGGCGATTCAACGGTCTCCATGCAGGAGATTTTGGATAAAATCCGGATTAGAAGCGGCGATATTGTTGAAAAGGATCTCAAGTCAACCCAAATGGATTCCACGAGCCATTCAGAAGCATTTGGAATACACGTTGTTCAACCCGGGGACAATATCTGGAATATACATTTTAATTTCCTAAAAGATTATTTTGCTCATAAAGGCGTTTCACTGTCACCACTTGCCGACGAACCTGAAAGGGAGGGGCAAAGTTCGGGAATCGGCAAACTTCTTAAATTTTCTGAAAGTACGGTTAACATATATAATATAAAAGAACGTAGAATAGATATGGATCTTGACCTGATCTATCCGCTGAGCAAGGTGGTTATTTATAATATGGACCAAATTTTTGCACTTCTGGATCTCATCGATTACGAACACGTAAATCGCATTCAATTTGACGGGGATACGCTATGGATCCCGCCAAATTAATTCGAATAAAATTCAGACCCGGAAGAGTACCTGAACCACCGTCATTCCTGTATTCCAGGCTTCCAGCATCCCGAGGTAATGTTTAACTCGAATCCATTGTTCGTTACGCCGCTTCTATGGACCATATTTTCTATAACAAAATAAACATTTGACGTATGGAATCAATTGCAGTATATCAGCGCCGTTTTTATAATTTAAACCATGAGATAATATTTTAGTTTTTAGAAACGGCATCCCTTTGGCGAAGCATTGAATTTTTATTGAAAAACAGTGCCAAAAACGGATAAAGTTCGCAGGAAATCTCTGGGGTTCAAAAAAAACGAACCCAATACCATATAAGGAGGATTTATCTTGATAGATATCGCTTATGCAATGGGCACGGGCGGAGGTGCCACAGGCCAGGGAGCAGGAGGATTGTCATCACTAATCCCGATTATCCTGATGTTCGTTATATTCTATTTTCTGCTTATTCGGCCTCAGCAGAAAAAGACCAAGGAACATCGTGAAATGATAAACCGGCTTAGAAAAGGAGACCGAATTATTACAAGCGGAGGTCTCCATGGTCAAATTACCGCCGTAAACGACAACACGATGACGGTTGAAATCGCAGACAAAGTCAGGGTAAAGATTGCCCGAGGCAATGTCGCCCAACTGCTCACGACTTCGTCACAAACCCAGGAAACAAAAAAAAAGAAGAACTGATTCAACCAGCGATCCTTATTTGCAGAAATTGGCTGACTTTTTCCCTACGGACACTTTTGCGCAAGTTTTTTAATGTTTTTTCGGGAATGATGAATTCCCGCCTGCAGCGTGGATTAGTGGCCGTGATTTTATTTGAGGCGTAATTTCAGGAAAGGAAAAGATCATTGAAGAATCTCTCATGGCGAACTGTTTCCGTTATTGCAGTGCTTGTGGTTTCCGTTGTTTACATTCTACCGACCATAAACCCGTCCTTGTGGCCCCATAAAAAGATAAACTTGGGGTTGGATCTTCAGGGTGGCATGCACCTCGTACTTGAAGTGGATACGGAAAAAGCCGTGGAAAGCACCATAGAAAGTACCAGCCAGGAAATCCGAGGTTTTTTAAAAAAGAAGCACATCCGGCATATCGGCTTAAATCGTATCGATGGAAGTCGTATTTCCGTAGAGTTGCAAGGCCGGGAAAATATCGACAAATTTGAAAAGCTGCTCGACGAAGAATTTAAAAATTTGCGTATCCTTTCAAAATCAACCCACAACGAAATCCTTACGATGATACTGGATCTTCCGGATAAAGAGTCTGCTCGAATCAAGAAGCTGGCGACCGAACAGGCCCTCGAAACCATCAGAAACCGGATCGACCAGTTTGGCGTGAGTGAACCGGATATTCGACAACAGGGTGAAAAACGGATACTCATCCAACTCCCCGGCATCAAAGATACAAAAAGGGCCAAAGATCTTATCGGACGAACCGCTCTTTTAGAATTCAAACTGGTGGATGAAACCCATGATTTAAATTCCGCCCTGCAAGGGAATGTGCCTCCGGGCAGTGAGGTTCTTTATAGCATTAAAGAAGATCCGGAAACACGTCGGGTTATAAAAACGCCCTATCTTATAAAAAAGCGGACCCTTTTAACCGGTGCACAGCTAACGGATGCAAGGGTTCAAATAGATTCTCAATACAACGAACCCTATGTTTCCATCAATTTCAACAAAAAAGGGGGAAGAGATTTTGAACGGATAACCGAAGCAAACGTAAAAAAACGTCTGGCTATTGTTTTGGATAACAAAGTCTATTCCGCACCGGTTATCCAGGAAAAAATTCCCGGCGGTCAGGCCCGAATTACCGGACACTTCACCACTGAGGAAGCACGTGATCTTGCCATCGCCCTTCGTGCCGGCGCTCTTCCGGCTCCGGTCAACATCCTTGAGGAAAGAACCGTGGGTCCTTCTCTTGGAACCGATTCCATTAGAAAAGGGCTCATCTCAATGTGTGTCGGCGGTATCCTCGTTGTTCTGTTCATGATCGTCTATTACCGGGGTGCGGGGCTTATCGCAGACACCGCACTGATCCTAAATATTATTCTGATCGCCGCAGGGCTGGCCGGCTTTCAGGCTACGTTGACACTGCCGGGTATCGCAGGAATAATCCTCACGATCGGAATGGCCGTGGATGCCAATGTTCTTATATTCGAACGGATCCGGGAAGAAATGAACATCGGCAAAACACCCCGAGCTGCAGTGGACGCCGGCTATAACAGGGCTACGCTTACCATACTCGATGCCAACGCAACAACCCTTATCGCAGCCCTTGTTTTGTTCCAGTTCGGCACCGGACCGGTTAAAGGATTTGCAGTAACCCTCAGTTTGGGTGTACTTTCCAGTCTTTTTACGGCCCTTGTTCTGTCCCGGTTAATATTCGATTATTTCTTGGTAAAACTAAAGAGTAAAAGTCTGAGCATCTAATGCCTCATAAAGCATAATACCATTATCTTAGGGGACACCATCAATGCAGTTTATAAAACCTGATATTAATATTAATTTTGTCAGTAAGAGAAAAATTGCTTTCTATATATCCCTGGCCATGATCCTTGTCAGCATTGCCTCTCTCTTAATTCATAAAGGACCCAGATACGGCATCGATTTTGCCGGCGGTACACTTATACAGGTAAAGTTCAGCGCCCCTGCCAGCCTGACCGACATAAAATCGGGCCTTGCCGCCATAGATTTAGGCAAGTCATCCGTTCAACAGTTCGGAGACAAGAAATATAATGAATATCTTATCCGAACGGACATTTCCATCCCTACCTCAGAGGGATTCTCTTCAAAAGTACAGGAAGCCCTGGAAGGCTCAACAGGGACTCAGGTCGACATTCGTCGGGTTGAAATGGTGGGACCGCAAGTGGGCAAAGACTTACGGGAAAAAGCGCTTTTCGCCATGTTCTTCGCTCTGCTTTTTATTACCATTTATATATCCGGCCGTTTTGAGTTAAAATGGGTTCTCAGCGGAGTTATGGCCGGAACACTCATGGGTGCGGTATATTTTCTTTCTGTTTTTAATGTGAGCGTCCCGTATCTTATCGCCGCCGCATTGATCGTAACCCTTTTACTTTTCTGGTTTCTCGAGCTGAAATACGCTATGGGAGCTATTGTGGCCCTTATCCATGATATTACCATCACCGTTGGAATATTTTCTGTTTTTGACAAAGAATTTACCCTCCCGATTATCGCTGCGCTTCTCACCATCATCGGATATTCATTGAATGACACTATTATTGTTTTTGACAGAATCCGGGAAAATTCGAGGAAATATCACAAGAATCCCCTGGAATTCATAATTAACAGAAGTGTAAACGAGACTCTCAGCCGAACCATACTGACATCTTTAACCACCCTTGTTGTGGTTGCCTCCCTGTTTGTGCTGGGAGGTGGAATTATTCATGACTTTGCATTTGCAATGATGATCGGCGTTATTGTCGGTACCTATTCATCGGTTTACGTTGCAAGCCCCATACTCCTTGCATGGCAGGGGCGTGGAAGAAAGAAATAAGTGGAAAACATTCTGCCATGGTTTGTTCTGAAAAGTGTTCCAGGAATAGGAAATCACCTTTTCAAGCGGTTAATCGAGTGTTTCAATTCCCCTGAAAATGTTTTTGAAGCTTGCGGAGAGGATCTTCTTGAGGTAAAAGGCATAACCCCGCGTCTTATCACCGCAATAAAGCATCACAAAATTCGTGATCCGGTCAAGAAGGATTTCGACCTTGTGATGAAAAAAGGTTATAAAATTGTTACCCTGTCGGACAGGGATTATCCGCCCCTTTTACTTCAAATACCGGACCCCCCGCCCTTCTTGTATGTTTTCGGCCGTCTGAAAGGTTGCTTTAAAAATATAGCAGTTGTAGGCTCCAGGAATGCAACAGAATACGGTATCTCTACAACCCGTCGTCTGTGCAAGGATTTGGCTTTGCTTAAAATGACGATCGTCAGCGGCATGGCAATCGGCATTGATTCGGCTGCCCACCAAGGAGCACTCATGGGCAAAGGAAATACCATCGCGGTGTTGGGAAGCGGGTTGGAAATCGTTTACCCGGCGGAGAACCGCAAACTTTTTCATAAGATCGCCGAACACGGCGCGGTTATTTCGGAATTTCCTTTATTGACTGAACCCGAGCCGCACAATTTCCCTATACGAAACAGGATAATTAGTGGAATTTCTCTCGGAACCGTGGTGGTTGAAGCGACAAAAAGAAGCGGATCACTGATAACCGCGCGCCTTGCAGCGGAACAGAACCGCGAAGTATTCGCCATCCCGGGAAGCATTCAGTCATTTAAAAGCACCGGGACACACACTCTTATAAAACAGGGAGCCAAGCTGGTTGAACATGCCCAAGACATTATGGAAGAGATCTCATATATTATTGGCGGACCGCATGAACCGGACAAAACCGGTAATGAAATTACGGAAAACACCTCGCGGTTATCATCCGAGGAATCCCTTGTGTTTGAATCCATTGGTGCGTATCCGGTTCATATCGATGACCTCGCAAGAAAGATTTCCATGAAACCCGGCAAGCTGTCGAGCATTTTGCTACAACTTGAGCTAAAAGGTATTGTACGCCAATCCCCGGGAAAACTCTTTTCCCGCGAAGCGATGGAGTAAAGGGAAGAAAGAATGAACGTCGAACAAATGAACATCGAACCCTGGTCGCCTCTGGCGCCGCCGAAGGCGGGTAAACATCGAACGTCCAACATCGCCCCAGTGAAATAGAAAAAAAGTTTCACGGGGTAAAAATGTTGAATGATAGACAAAAATATTGGAACGAGGTAATACTGTGACCAAACCGCTTGTTGTCGTAGAATCACCAACTAAAGTGAGAACCCTAAAAAAATATCTCGGTAAGAGTTACAATGTCGCTGCAACCGTGGGTCATATAAAGGACCTTCCGGCAAAGGAGATCGGCATCGATATCGAGAAAGATTTTAAGCCAAAATATATAAATATTCCCGGCAAACAAAAAGTCATCAGATCTTTGAAACAGGCGGCGGGCGATTCAAATGATATTTACCTTGCGCCCGACCCGGACAGGGAGGGTGAAGCCATCGCATGGCATACCGCCGAAGTCCTCAAAAAAAGGGGAAGAAGATTCCATAGAGTTCTCTTTCACGAGCTTACAAAAAATGCCATTCATAAGGCTATTGCATCTCCTGAAGATCTCAATCGGAACAAGTATGAGGCTCAGCAGGCCCGCAGGATTCTCGACAGACTTGTGGGTTACCAGATCTCTCCCTTGTTGTGGCGCAAAGTAAAAAGCGGACTCAGTGCCGGTCGAGTACAGTCCGTCGCCGTGCGAATCATCTGTGAAAGGGAACGGGCGATTCAGGCTTTTGAATCCCAAGAGTACTGGTCCATAACGGCTCACCTCGAGGACAACGCTCCGCCGCCATTTACGGCAAAGCTGGTTAAAAAGAAAGGGGAAAAAATTAATATCCCCGACGAAAAAGCATCGAGTTCCATCGTGGAAGAGCTGTCCGAAGAAAAATTTATCGTGGAAAAAGTTCAGAAGAAAACCGTAAAAAGGAATCCTCTCCCGCCCTTTATTACCAGCAAACTCCAGCAGGAAGCCATACGAAAGTTAAGATTTTCGGCCAAAAAGACCATGACCATCGCACAGCAGCTTTACGAAGGTATAGATGTTGGACCCGGTGAACCCGAAGGCCTTATCACATACATGCGTACCGATTCCACGCGCATTGCAAAGGAAGCCGCTTTCGAGGCTTTAGAGCTTATTCGGGAAAAATTCGGAGAAAACTATGCTCCGGATAAGCCCAGGTTTTTCAAAAACCGGAAAAAAGCTCAAGATGCCCATGAAGCCATACGACCCACATCGGTTTTTAATACCCCTGAAAAAATAACCCCGTATCTATCCGAAGATCAGCTTGCCTTATACCGGCTGATCTGGGAACGCTTTGTTGCATCACAAATGAAACAGGCGCTTATCAATCAGACCTCGGTATCCATAACAGCCGGCGCCTACCAGTTTACCGCGAGCGGGTCAACAGTTAAGTTTCCGGGTTTCATGGCCCTTTACATGTCTGTGGATGAAGAACTGGAAAGCAAAAGCCGGCAGACAAAAGATGATCTTCCCGAACTTGACGAAGGCATGGTTTTGAAACTCAACAAATTAGAGCCCAAACAACATTTTACCCTGCCGCCCCCGAGGTTCTCGGAGGCGTCTTTGGTCAAAGAGCTTGAAGAAAACGGAATCGGCCGTCCCAGCACGTATTCAGCCATTCTCACCACCATCAGAGAAAAGGGATACGTGGATATGGTTAAAAATTATTTTAAACCCAGCGAGCTTGGATTTATCGTAAACGACTTGCTGGTGCAAAGCTTCCCCGAAGTATTTGATGTGGAATTTACCGCCAAAATGGAGGATAGCCTGGACCGGGTGGAAGCTTCGGAAGTTAATTCGC
Organism: uncultured Desulfobacteraceae bacterium; assembly: GCA_964539365.1. Taxonomy (GTDB): domain Bacteria; phylum Desulfobacterota; class Desulfobacteria; order Desulfobacterales; family UBA11574; genus S5133MH16. Next base: position 15,554 of record CAZIIV010000004.1, read on the forward strand.
TGGAAATCCTAGCACGTTTTTACGACGCTTTTAAAAATGCACTCGAAACCGCTACAAAAGACATGCTCAGTTTAAAGGCCGTGGGTATGCCAACGGATCTGGTCTGTCCCAAATGTAATTCAATACTAACGATCAGGGTCGGCAAAAACGGTCATTTTTTAGGTTGCAGTAACTATCCGGAATGTAAATATACCCGAAACTACACACGGGATGAAAAAGGAGTCATTCATCCTGTTGAACCGTCCTCCGACGAAACTTCCGACAGGGTCTGCGAAAAATGCGGAAAACCCATGTTCCTCAAACAGGGAAAATATGGTACGTTTTATGCCTGCAGCGGTTATCCGGATTGCAAAAACACTCATTCGGTTGTCTCCGACAACGGCGGGCGGTCAACCGGCGTCACCTGTCCTGAGAAAGACTGTGGGGGCACTCTTGTGCAGCGCAAGTCCAAACGGGGTAAAGTATTCTACGGCTGCAGCAACTTTCCCGATTGTACTTTTGCGGTGTGGGACAAGCCTGTTCCCAAAGAATGCCCCAGGTGCGGCGCCGGGTTTCTGCTTGAAAAAACCACTAAAAAGCAAGGGGCGCTTCTTTCCTGCCATACCAAAGGATGCGGGTATAAAGAAAAGGCGTAAAATTCCAGTCGGGACCGGGTGGCTGAAACGGACTCCTGACGTTGGGTACGGATGGAAAGTCACGTGGTCGTAACGGTCATGCGCGTCGGTTAAAAAGCAATGGTTTTGGAATGCCGTTGGTTTGCGTGCGCTCTTGGATATCAGTGATGATGTGCGTTCCGGGAATGTCCCCCGGCAATCACATAACATGCGTCGGTTGTGTCTGTATTCTGAAGATAAACCGTATCCTCGCCCGCGACATGAAATGCGCATCCTTCCCTTAGCCGACCGCTGAACCGTCCCGTTATTTCAAAATTTCCTTTCACGGCCAGAACCATTTCTTCATGACCTTTTCCGGGGGTTATCACCCGTTTTTCTTGACCGGTTTTTAAAACCCCGTAGATCATATAGCAGGCATGGCTCCCGGTATGTTCCGAACCAAAAATAAATTCACCGGACTCGGAAGTCAGGGCGTGATTTTTCAGATCAACCGTGTTCATTATGATGCTCCTTCTGATAAATTTTTCTTTTCTTAACGTTCATTGTTCATTCACGCATCTCGGGTCCGGTCCGTTGAGCGTGTTATAAAAAATATAACTCAGCGCCGGGCATCCCCCATGACAGGAGTTAAACAGCGAACAGGATGTTTTGGGACAGCTATTTTTTTTAAATGTTCTAAAATGATTTAATATGGGATGATGCCAGATGGCGTTAAAATCATCCACAAAAATATTTCCGAGTCTGAATTCAGAAAATTGAAAAAACAGGTAACACGGGTACATATCCCCGTTTGGCAGAAGAGACAGCTTGGTTGTGCCGGCCGGACACCGGGTCCACTCAAGTTCCGGGTAGTGAATCAAATCCGGAATGAAGCCGGAACAAAACACCCCGTCAATGTTTCCGATGTCTTTTTTTAATTTCAAAATATCATGGTAAAACCGGTAAAACGGCACGCTGTATTTCACATCATTTCGATTCATCACATCCATAAACAAAAGAAAATATTCGATTCCCGGCATCCCGATATAGGCGTTACAGGACTTGGGCAGGATGTTTTGTTTTGAATAAATACTTTTTAGTATTGGCTTGTAGGTAATGATGTAGGTGTGAAGATCGTGGGATACCTTTTCAGAATTTAAGGATACGCCGATCCTTACGATTTTTTTGGGGTAGGTTTCCGAGATTGCGGTTAACCGGTCAACATGGGTCCCGTTCGTGCTGATGGTGGTTTTAAACCCGTTATGGTGAATGAGGTCGATTAATTGGACCAGGTGCGGATGAAGGGACGGCTCACCGCCGAGCATGTCAATATGGTCAATCCCGAGAGGTTTGAGTGTCAGCAAAATGTTGTGAAACTTATTAACCTCAACGTCTTTGTATGTGGGCAGGTTCCGGTTAAAACAGAACGGACATGAATAATTACAGTTAAGCGTGGGGTAGAACTGGATATATGTAGGCCTGGTACACGGGTTATAATTTGTATGAGACATAGCTTTGACCCTATCCCTTTACGGAGTAATTTAGATAGTAAAAATTCCAAATAACAAATCCCAAAAAAACAAACAAGTTACAATGACCGAAATTCGAAACTCCAAACAATCTGTCTTCATGGAAAGTTTTGGTCACGCGCAGCGCAGGCGCTTGCGCCGCGTGTTGAATATTGGAATTTGTGATTTATTTGTAATTTGGTGCTTGGAATTTGTGATTTTACACACAAAGCTCCAAGGCAGAATCATCTATCTCTGACTCCCGTAATGCGGTACAGGCATGGCCCAAAAGACCAGATTTTCAACGTAAAAATAAACTTGCATTCTCGTTAAGTTATAGAATTTACGGGACGTCGTTTCTAATTCCATGGGGGTTACCGGGATATGCCGTAAAACGCACACATGACCGGATCCGGCGCTAACGGATGCGGCGCGCGAAACCGGCATCCCCCTCTGCATTTCTCGATCGCTGAACAGCCCTTGCATTCCAACTGATCCAGAGGAACGTGGTTCATCTTCAGCCGGCAGCGTTTCAGGTTTTTTCGCGCATCCCCCAGGGGCTGATCCGCATAAAATCCGCACTTCACCGCCTGACCGTCCGGCATCACAGTCATTAAATGTCTTCCGCAGGCAAATCCTTCTGATGATCCATGGTACCCGCCTCCAAAAGCATATTTCAAATACCGGGCGGCGGTTTCGCAGGGTACGGTCAGGTCCGGGTTTTTCATGAGGGAGCCGCTCACACACATCACATCAACGCCCCATTCGACGGCATGAATCTCTTCAATAAACTCGCGAAGTCGGTCAAACTCGTTCAGGTTGTATTGATGGATCATGGTTGAGATGGAAACGGGTATTCCCGAAGCAACGGCCAAATGAATCCCCTGAATAGTGGGTGCAAAGGTTCCCCGGCCGCGGAGGTGTTCATGACCTTTTTCCCAACCGTCTAAACTGAACTGAATTTCATCCACGTCCAGCCATTCAATGTTCCCGGAATTAATTAGGGTTCCATTGGTAAACAACACCCGGCGGATCTTTAAACTTCGGGTCTGTTCAAGGTATGTTTTAAGATTGTTATACAGCAGCGGCTCTCCGCCGGAAATGAGCAATCTCAGCCCACCGCCCTCAGAAAACTGACGGGTGATGTCCACGGCGCTGTCAACCGGCATCTCAACGGGATGCAGGGGGCCCAGATAGCAGTGCCGGCAGTTAAGATTACACTTGTGTAAAAGATGCAGTTCCAAATATCTCAGGGAGGAAGTAATCCCATGATCAATGGTAACGGTCGTGGGAGCCGGTTGCTCATGCCCTTGGAGAATCCCTTCCTTAAGACAATACTCAACAAAATCAGCGTCGGCAGTCAATTCTTTTCCACGGGATTCGCCGTTACATCGTAACAGGAATTCTTGGGCCTGATTATCAATTTCATAGAGTTCGTCCCGGCCCATATGATACACAAAGGGCTGTTCCAGGTTTTTCAGTGCTGATTTCGGGTGAAGACGCAGATATGACTCCTGCCAATTCTTTTTGTTCATTTCTGAATTTTCATGTCACGGGGTTCAATCACCCGGTTTTCAATCAAACCGGCAAGGACGATATAACCGCCGCACGGTTCAAGATCATGGGATGGTGCTGTGGATTGGAAGTCACAATCTTCTTTCATAAACGGACATCGACGACACATATATCGCGTCAGCGTATCCTTGTGTTTCAGGCATAACTGAAGGTCCTTGACGATCAAATACAGTTGTTCCCGAAACATCCGTCCCTGATTAATCAAAGACTCAATCACAAGTGCTCCCTGACAGGCCATCTCCTCTTTTTGCCCGTCTTTATAAAACATACAAAACGGCAGGCAGATATAGTCTTTGAAGTCTTTTTTGGTCATTATCCCAATCCATCAAAATAAAACAGCCTGTTTACCATACCACAGGCATATATAAACAGACTATTTTATGAGACATAACAACGGATCAGCAAGATCGTTTACATTTGCAAAGACCCGTTGATTTTCTTTTGATTTTTTTAATCTTCATGACGACCCCCTTTCTTCTTGAAAGTGATTAAATTAAAGAAATGTTCCCATAAACCAATAGATTCGGAAACGGTTTAAAACGATGTCCGTTTTCATAACGGAATTATTTATATTCTAAATATAACGACGCGTTCTGTCAATATGAAAATGCAAGATCTTTTTTCCGGGAATTCTTTGAAAAAAGACAATCGGCATTTGTCAAAAAATCAAAGGTTGACTTTTACTTACGGGATGTTCAATAATGATTTAAAAACGTATGATCATTAACCAATGATCATACCGGCTCTTTCATCACTTCATCAGTTCGTATCTCCACGGCACCATCAAAACATTAAGAATGTAACCTCCCCCAGGGAGCAAACCAAAGCCGGGCCTGATGGGTTCGATTATTTGCTTGAGAGGACGCTATGCAAAGACAAGAGTTTATCCGGCAAATCAAGGTAAACAGCAGGGAGTACGACATTTCAGACATTAGCCTGCTTCAGGAAAAAGGCATTGCAAAAATAGACACCCTGCCCTTTTCCATCAGGATTCTTGTTGAAAACCTGTTAAGGAAACTGGATGGCCGTACGGTCAGACAAGAGGACGTGCTTAAGATTACCGGATGGAAAAAACGATATGACGAACCTGTGGAGATACCTTTTCATCCGGCACGGGTTTTGATGCAGGATTTTACCGGTGTTCCCGCAGTGGTGGATCTTGCCGCCATGCGGGACGCCGTAAAAGATTTGGGCGGGGATCCCGTGAAAATCAATCCCCTGGTACCGGTCGACTTGATCATCGATCACTCGGTTCAGGTTGATTATTTTGGCACCCATGACGCGTTACAAAAAAACGTGGCCAAGGAATATGAACGCAATCGGGAAAGATACGCCCTTTTGAAATGGGCTCAGAAGAGTTTTAATAATTTCCGGGTGGTTCCTCCGAATTCCGGAATCTGTCACCAGATAAATCTTGAATATCTGGGACAGGGGGTCATAGTCGAATCAAACCACGGCAAATCCATGGCCTATCCGGACTCTCTGGTGGGTACCGATTCACATACAACCATGATTGACGCTATCGGCGTATTGGGCTGGGGGGTCGGCGGCATCGAGGCAGAAGCGGTCATGCTCGGGCAGCCGTATTATATGACCATTCCTCAAGTGGTCGGCGTAAAAATGGTCGGTGAGTTGAAAGAAGGAATCACGTCAACCGACCTGGTGCTGGTGGTGACCGAACTGCTCAGGAAGCACAATGTGGTGGAAAAATTCGTCGAATATTTCGGGCCGGGAATGAAGAAACTGTCAGTTCCGGACCGGGCCACCATCGCCAATATGACGCCGGAGTACGGTGCCACCGTGGGGTTTTTTCCGGTGGATGAAAAGACCATAGAATACCTTCATCTGACCCATCGGGAAAAACAGGCCGATCTGGTTGAGATCTATACCCGGGCCGCGGGGTTATTTTATACCGGACAACAAGAACCGGATTACACTGAAGTTCTCGAAATCGACCTTTCCTCGGTCCAACCCTCTGTGGCCGGTCCGGCCCGACCCCAGGACAGAATCGAGCTAAAAGATCTTAAAGATAACTTTGCCGCGGTACTGGGGTGTAAACATGCTCGAAACGCGGATCCGGCCGATATCTCCACGTTTCACGACGAATCCGGCTGCCAAACAGTCAGAAAACCCTGTTGTACGGTGACTGACGGCGGGAAGTATGCGGTGAATATTGATGGAAAATCCGCCGCCATCGGGCACGGGAGCATTGTTATCGCCGCCATAACTTCATGCACAAACACCTCGAACCCTTCTGTTTTGATGGGAGCGGGACTGCTGGCCCAAGGGGCCGTGGCCAAGGGACTCAAAGTTCCTCCGCACGTCAAAACTTCCCTGGCACCGGGCTCCAAAGTGGTTATTCGGTATCTTAAAGATGCCGGTTTGATGCCTTATCTGGAGGCTCTGGGTTTTCACCTGGCCGCCTTCGGTTGCACCACCTGTATCGGAAACAGCGGTCCTTTGCATCCGGAGATTGAGAAAGCGATTTCTGAAAATGACCTGACCGTAGCTTCCGTACTCTCAGGGAACCGCAATTTCGAAGCCAGAATCCATCAGAGTATCAAGACGAATTTTTTGGCATCTCCGTTGCTGGTGGTCGCACTGGCCCTGGCCGGAAGGGTGGATATCGATTTGACCGTGGAACCGCTTGGGATCGATTCCAACGGCCGGCCGGTCTATCTTTCGGATATCTGGCCAACCAACGCACAAACCCAAAGCCTGGTTCACAAGCATGTTCATAAAGAATTTTTTGAAAGTGAGTATGCCAAAATTTTTGACGGAGATGAGTTCTGGCAATCCCTTGAAGTTACCGAAAGTACCACCTTTGATTGGGATGAGGAGTCCACCTATATTAAAAAGCCGCCCTATTTTGAAAATTTTACCTTGTATAAGACCAGGTCATCGGATATAGAAAATGCCGGTGTGCTTTTGGTGCTGGGAGATTCGGTGACCACGGATCATATTTCTCCGGCAGGAGCCATACCCGAAGATTATCCGGCCGGTCGCTACCTGATGGCAAATCATGTGCTTCCCCAAGCGTTTAATTCCTATGGCTCGCGCAGAGGAAATCACGAAGTGATGATTCGGGGAACCTTCGGAAATATTCGCATAAAAAACAAGCTGGTTTCACCTAAGGAAGGCAGTTTCACGGTAAAATTTCCTTCAAAAAAACAGATGTTTGTTCATGACGCCGCCCTGGAATATTTTGCGGAATCCAGGCCCCTGATCGTATTGGGGGGCAGAGAATACGGGACCGGCTCATCCAGAGACTGGGCCGCAAAAGGAACGATGCTTTTGGGAATAAAAGCGGTGATTGCCGAATCTTTTGAGCGGATTCACCGGAGCAATCTGGTTGGTATGGGCGTACTGCCTCTGGTGTTTAAAGAAAATGAGAATTTGGAAACTTTGGGATTGACGGGTTCCGAAACATTTTATATCAGCGGGATCCAGAATATGGGCCCAAGAAAATCATTGCGGGTCAAGGCCGTAAGAGAAGACGGAAAAACAGTGGAGTTTCAAGTGATTTCACGGCTGGATACGGATGTGGATGTGGCATACTTTGAAAACGGCGGGATACTGCACTATGTACTTAGAACCATTCTTCAAAAAAACTAAGAAATTTATCATTTTTCCTTAGCAGCCCTAACTTATTCTGTGGCTTATTTTCCGGATAGTTCTGGAGAATTCTTTTTTAAACCGTTCGTTTTCCGGGTTCGAAAACTCTTCGAATTTTACAATTTCCAATTCCTTCATCAAATTCAGAAGTTCAAGTATTGCTCTTTCCGCAAATTCGTTTGATCGATCAATTCTAAGATCCTTGTCTGTGATATTTTGGATCGATGAAATAGAATCTTTAAGTTCACCGTCAGGATCGCTGATGCGTTTCACCAGAATTTCAAAAATAAGCATAAAAAGCGCATCGATTCTATCACTTTTTATCAGTGTCGGGCTGTGGAAAAAAGAGAACTCTTCGTCCACCCGAACGGAGCCTTTGCCGAGATCCAGTATTTTTTCAAACCAGCTCATCGTGTATTTTTTATATTCATCCTGACTCCATTTTCCCCTTTGCCAAATATGAGCCCTTATGGCTTGCGTTAGATAGGTTAGACACTTCTGATGGGTATCATAATTATAAGTTCCCAGTAACGCTCCTGACTGGAAAATATCTATTCCCGGATTTTTTGCCTGCTCTGAAATTTCAGCGCATAAAATTCTCTGATCTTTTCCGGGTCTGGTAATCAGAATTTTATAGGAGGGTTTTCCTTTGTCAATTCGCTGAAGTTCGGGTGCGGGTTCTGGAGGGGTAATGGATCCGGCAATCGATGGCGGTAAAAAAGCAGCCGTAAGGTTGGGACTTAAATCAACCACCTCCAGAGAAGCCTCGAAAACAGGAAGATCATCTTTTTCCAGAGCCTGGACAGGAATCAGTTTTCCGGGTTCCATATACGGTGAAAAAACATTCAATACGGCCTCAAGGCCGCCCTGCCAGTGGGCAGTTCTGGGATCTTTTTTTTCGTCAATCCATTGTTTAACTTTTTTAGCTATCGGGTCCATCAAGCGCTCCTCTTTTCCAAGTAGAATTTACAGCGTCAAATCAGAACCTGAATTTTGCATGAAAATTAATGAATAAAAAAGACCATCATCCGATTTAACATTTAAGTAAAAACTATGATTATGTGATTTTGTCTAAACCTGCTCCTATTATGCCGTTTAAAAAACCTCATTAATTTTCATGCAAGATTCAGGTAGAGGTTCGGTGTAGATTTTTAATATATTACCTGCTTGTTTTGCAATCATTTAAAAATTTATTTTCCTCAGATTTTTTTAGGTCACGGATTTTGGATAGTCTCATCTTTGACAATGTTTAATTGTCATATTATATTTTATATTTTTAACACAACCAAAGGGTGAATTAAATTTCTGATTACAGAAAACAATTATGGGAAAAACTTGAGGAGCTGTCAAGAGAATGGCAGTTAAAAGGGTTGCCTTCCAGGTCGGGGCTTGAAAAAGCAGCCGGAGAATTGCGGGAATGGAAAGTGAAAACAGGTGCTTCACGGTTGTGGGACACCCCTCCCTTGATGATTACCGCAACCCTTGACGACGGCCTGGGACAGGGTCTTGAAATTATTCGGATGTTCTCTGAAACAACCGGTTTAGAAATCATTGACCTCGGGCTGCTTGTGACCCCTGAAAAAATCATAACCGCATGTGAAAAAAACAACCCTGATTTATTAGGATTAACCGTACTCCAGTTTGATTCGGAAGAAGACATTTTAATGATAAGCAGAAACCTCCCGTCAAAAACAAAAATAATTGCAGGAGGACCGGTTTTTATGGCAGACCCTGAATTTGCCCGCCGCACGGGTATCCATTTCACGGCAAAAAATGTCGCCTGGTTCATCCGGTTTCTGCTTCAGTTTGAAGCGAAGTAACTTATATCTATCCCGAACGAAAAATAGCATTTTTCGGTAAGATCGGCCATAAGCTGTTGGATCATCCAGACCGTCTCATCCTTGAGGCGCACGTCGATTTTAACCTGGCCGTCTTCGGCTTCACAGACATGGAATTGGCCCTTTCCGGAATAGGAACTGTCAATGGTTACCGGGTCTTTGCTCCTGAGCGCACCGCCTCCTTCAGCATCACATAAAAAAACAGCTGGTTTTAGAGATCTTTATACAAATATTCAGATAGTTAGCGTGTCCTGAACCCAAATCACAGAAAGATAAGGTCTTCGTTTGATGTTCCGGCGCTGTATATTTGAATTATGAGTCAACCAATATGATATCACAACCAATTGAACCGACTTTAGATTTCCAGATATATTGCAGTATCTAAGATTCCCCAAACGTTTCCGTATTGGAAATTACTCAAGGATAAAAATAGGTTCGATCCTACATCCCCCAAAATTATTATTTCATTGTTAATTCTTTCAATTATGTTAATCCTATAGAAAACTTGGAAATAAGCAATTTATTTTTTCTTAATCCTTCCTGGGGTTCTGTGATATCGGACCTACATGACACAAGTAACAGAAGAAATTCTAGTTGCAGATCCTAACCTTGATTAGGAATGGAAGTTGGAAAATCCGGCAGGAAAAATGGAAGAAGTTTTACAACAACCCAAAAAAACATCGAAAGCGGTGCTTAAGGCGATTATTTTCGCAGCCTTTATAATCGGAACCATTTTCTTGATCCGTTTTACCCCGGTCAAGAATTATCTTACCGCCGAAGCTCTGGGCCGTTTCCTTGAAGGCGCCGGTTTATGGGCACCGGTGGTATACATGGCGATCTATGCAGTGGGCGTTTGCCTTTTTCTTCCCGGCACTTTGCTGACGGGCCTGGGGGCTGCCATCTTCGGGGCCTACTGGGGATTTTTATATGTATGGATCGGCGCGATGATTGGGTCCATTGGCGCCTTCTTTATCGGACGGACTCTGGGAAGAGACTTCGCCGCTTCGCTGATCGGAGACAAACTGAAAAAATATGACGATGCGATCGAGCGTAACGGATTTGCAACCGTCCTGTATCTTCGGCTGGTTTACTTTCCGTTTACGCCCATGAACTTTGGTATGGGGCTGACCAAGGTCCGATTCCGGGACTATGTTGCCGGAACCGGGCTGGGGATTATCGTCGGCACGTTTATCTTTACCTTTTTTATCGGCACTCTGAAAGATGTATGGGTATCCGGCAACTGGGGAGAGTTGATATCTCTTAAGGTTTTTTTCTCCATAGGGCTCTTCATCTTCTCGTTTTTCATACCCAAGATCATAAAAAAGATCAAGGACTGTTCAAAGGGTTTTGGAAGATAGAAAAATACGATTGCCTTCACAGAAAATCCAACCACTGGATGGTCGGGTAACCTGGCTGATGGATCGCGGTGCAGCCGCTTTATTAACAGGAGATTCCCATCATGAAAACGTCGAAGGATAAATCCCTTGTTCTGGCCGGCGACATCGGCGGAACAAAAACCAACCTGGGGCTTTTTCTCGAAGGAAAAGAACACCCTGTGCCAGAAGTGATTGAGACTTTTTCAAGCCGAAACGCATCCGATCTGGAACACATTATCCGTCAATTTCTCGAAATCCATCCGGTGACTGTCACGCATGCCTGTTTTGGGGTTGCTGGGCCTGTGATAAACGGCAAGTCCAAAACCACCAATCTCCCCTGGAGGATATCAGAAGATCGGATCAAAAAACAGTTTAAGTTTCATCATGTCAAACTTGTCAACGATTTAACTGCAACCGTAATGGCCATCCCTCTATTGAAAAAAGATGAATTCTACCCTTTAAATCAGGAAGCATCCATAAAAGAACAGAATCTCGCCCTGATCGCTCCCGGAACAGGCTTGGGTAAAGCAATGCTGATTTATCAGGATGGTCGATACCTGCCGGTATCTTCAGAAGGTGGTCATGCTGATTTTGCGCCCAATAACGACGCAGAAATAAAGTTGTGGCGGTATCTTCATCAGCATTATGGACACGTGAGTATAGAAAGGGTGGTTTCCGGATCCGGATTGGTGAATATTTATAACTGGTTGATAGACTCAGGCCGTTTCAACGAACCTGAATGGTTGGGTCAAAAGTTTAAAGAAAATGATCCTGCCAAGGTCATCACTGACGCCGCCCTGGCTGGTAAAGACCCCGGCTGTGTTGAAGCATTGAATATGTTTGTTTCCATCTTCGGTGCCGTTGCCGGTAATTTGGCCCTAACCGGTATGACCACGGGCGGGGTTTACCTGGGAGGCGGAATTCCGCCGAAGATTTTATCCAAACTTAAAGAAGATATCTTTATAAAAGCATTTACCAATAAAGGGCGCTTTAAGGGCTTTCTTGAAAAGATACCCGTTAAGGTCGTTCTGAACGATAAAGCCGCCCTTATCGGTGCAGCATATTGGGCCATGAAAGTTCAATAAGATTCAAAGATCGTAAATATGGATTTCCGCCGAAGACGTATAAGAAATGCTTTGTTGGAAACGAAGCCGTCAAAAAAAGAAGGGAAAAATGCAAAGTGATAGCGGTATAGGTGGCGCCTGCTGCTAACTGCTCCAAAGTATTTAGCAAGACATAAAAATCACCTTCATAAGTTTTTCCACTCTTATAAGAAAAGACATCAAAGAACAAGGCGGGTTTTGAAAAAATTATTATGGTTAGAAAGTTTAACAAATCGGTAATGCTCGCTCATGGATCACTTGCAACTTTTTTAAGTCCGAATCCCACCCAGGTGTAAGAAGATTCTGCGGTAAGGGCTGCGGCCCAAGCATGCACCTTTACTCTTTCCAGAACGCTAAACCCTCTTTGAGAGAGCTGCTTCTCTATCTCCGTTGCCTGAACGTCGTAGAAACCGGAGACTACCAGCAAATCTCCTTTTTGAGGTAAGAGACGACGGTAGTGGTCAAACATTTCCATATGAACGGATGCATGCAGGTTGGCAAGAATTAAGTTGAAGCGTCCCGAAACCGCATCCACCGATCCGCGAAAAAGGTGGAACCTGTCCTGCATCCGGTTCAGGGCCGCATTTTGCATAGAGGCCTTTATTGCAACAGCACAAATGTCGCATCCCAGTACGGTGGTGCCGTTTTTCAACGCCGCTGCAAGCCCGAGGATTCCCGATCCGCAGCCGATATCCAGGATTCGGGTTTCTCTGTAGATCTCCAAACGATATAGAATGGTAAGCGCTGCTTTTGTTGAGGGGTGAGCGGGCGGAAAAGAACGGGATTTCAAAATCAGGCAGTCTTCTCCCATCCTGGGTTTTCTCATGCTGAAGGCGGAGCGGATTACTAAATTTCCTATGCGATAAAACATCTGTTAATATCGGTTTTCTTGTTTTACCCCTAAAGTTGCAAAAGCTGATTTATGACATTCATTACCTACCGAAATATTTCAATAAAATAAAATTATATATATCAATAACAGCAAAAAGGCAAACTCCGAAAAGGAAACCCCCGACATTCGAGAAGATTTAATCGCCATGATACGCAAGTCGGACAATCCGGCGGCAACCCGAATGATCGATTGTTTCGGCTTAAAAAAATCAGACCGTTTTAATTGAGGCTCCTTTTTTCAGGGGCTTTTTGCTTAAGCTTGCCAGCTCGTTATCAAGAATCGCTGCGATTCCGGGAAGCTTATTAAAAGTCTGTGGTTTAAATTCCAGCATCAGATCATCTATCCGGCGCGAAGAGAAACCTTTTTGATCCCCGTAATAAGAGATCACCTGTTTGAAATTATCCGGAAAATTTTGCGCGACCCTCCTAAAAGGTACGTCTGAAACCGTATCGGATTCAAGGTATCCTAAAACCAGGTCCTCGGCATCCCTGCGGCCCAATTGCTCCTCGGGATATTCAAACACATTGATAAATTGCCGGTAGTCGATCAAGAAGCAGAGTCCCTCCACAGAATCGCACAACATTCCTACATCCGGGCTTCGGATAACATCTTTTGGAAGCTGCAATTCGGGCAACTGATAGAAGTTACCGGTATCATTGGCATAGGATTGCGCCGATGTGAGACCTGTGTCGGGGTTCTTTTTTTCATAGATCCGAAAGTCAAAAAAATCATGGTAACGTTGCAGGATTTCTTTTCCGGTTCCAAAGACCTCATTGCTTCCAAAGAAGTCAACAAAATCCTCATATTGCTCCCGAGTCACTTGAAGACTCTTTTGAAGTTTCTCTTCATTGTCCTGAAACGCCCACTCCGGATGCCTCATTTGAATTTTAACAGCTCTTTCATACACTTCGGCGCGATGCTCGTCGCTCCCGTCCGACTCGACAAGAGAGACTGCACCGGAAAACACGTGAAAACCCTTGGCCGGCACGATCCTGGCAGCAATAAAATCACCCGTGTTTACTTTGAAACCCTCCATATCAACTGTGGGATACACCCGGTACTCCCGTTCGTTGATCAAGCTTTTCAAACACAAACATCCACCGGTGTGGTCTTTAATTTCAAACAGACCTTCTATCACCTGGTTCCATCCTAAAATCAGTTGCCGGACATCATCACTGATCAGATCTTGATAGCGCTCGACAAATCGTTCAATGACAGTTCCTCCCGAATTCAGTTGGCATTGCAAAACAAACCAGTCCTGAAATTCGATCCACTCGCTTTCATCCTCGGGCCGTTGCCGTCTGCCGAATCGTTCTTGCAGTGCCGCCTCAAAATCCTCCGAAAACTCAAAGTGCCGTGAATAGTCGATCAGGGCACCCTTGACTTCAGCAATCAACGCCAGTGTTGCCTGTGAAAGCCCGCTATTTTCAACCGGAATTTTTTTCTGCAAGATTCTTGTATCTACCGGCTGTTCGCCAAAAAAGTCCAGATCGTCTTCATCAACTATTAGTAAAGGCTTACCGTTTTCTCCAAAAAGATCAAGGTTGATCTTTGACGGATCAAGCGGTGCCAGTAGTCTTAGCCAGATCCTGTATTCTCGGGGCAGCTTGAATTTCCATTTTTGGGCCCATTCGATTCCCGTGTACACAATTGTTTCGGCAAAATTTGGATCACAAGATATCAGCAGATGTTCTTCCTCGGCTGCTTTTGACTTGATTTCCTCGATATCGGTTTGGGTGAGACCCCAGTCCCCCCAAGCATCCTTGAGACCGAATCCGGCCAGATCCACTAAAAAACAAGAATAAACAAAACCGGTCGGATTTTCTCTGATGAAAAAAACAGTCGCTGCCCTGTGTTCTTTCCACTTTTGGTTTATCAGACACTCATTGAGCGGGTGATGAAAATTGAGCGCTTCCCGAAGCAGCGGGTTTTGGCGCAGGATTTTGGGTAATGATTGTTGGTGGGCCTTTTGGCGCATGCGCATGTTTTTGCGTTTTTGGGGTCGTTTTTGTTTTTTGGATTTTTTAGCCATTTTTAATCGACGCGTTCCCTCCACAGCCCCTATTCATAAATCTATTTGAATTTAACACCGATATTAACACCGGTTAACAATTTATCAACTAAAGTTTTAGGCAAAGAGAAATCACAAAATAAAATCAAAGAGCTAATTACGTATAATACTGATGAACGTGGCCAGGCGTTTAACCGGTGTTTGATCGACCTCAAGGATGATATCACCTTCTCTAAGGTCGGCCTCGGCCGCCGGAGAGTTGTTTTCGACTTTAACAATGATCAAACGGCTGGATTCCGGCAAATCATATTGCTTGGCAAGTTCGGGGGTAATTTTCTGGATCATGACCCCCAGTTATCCTCTGATCACCTTTCCGTTTTTAAGCTGAGGCCTGCCGGCAAAGCATCCGATGCCTGATTTGATTTTTATATCAAGTTTCTATATAATTCACAAGAAAAACAAAGATAGGAAATTGACGTCTATGACGCTGATAAAAAAAATTTTTCTGTTTTCAGCCATCGCCCTGTGTGTTATTGTGCTTCTTGTTTCCGGCATGGGCCTTTATCTCTATTATCATCCTGCCCAAGTCAAGCCGATGATAGAGAGATCGCTTTCTGCATCCACAGGAGCCTCATGTACCATAGAAAACCTCTCCTGTTCTTTTAAACCCATGGCTGTAGAGGCCAAGGGAATAATTTTCACCCCGCTGAAATCACAGAAAATCTTCTCCGTGGAGATTGATTTCATCAAATCGGATATGGATATTGAGGGTCCATGGGGTCACCGGTCCCTTGTTCTAAAAAATATGCGGATGAACGGCCTGTATCTTGACCTTTTTTCCGAGCAGTTCACACTTCCCGTCATCTTACCGGCAAAAAGAGGGCCTTCTTTTCTGGCCGGAATGGTACGGGGGCTGATCGGCCTGTTTTTCTTTCGAGACATCAGATTTCAGTCAGGAAAACTCCTTGACGGACGCATCTCGGCGACTATGGGCAATCAAGCGATCCGTGCCCAACACATACATGCCACAGCCGGCGCGGACAAGCCGCTTTTTTTATCGTTTGCCCTGGAAGCCAAAAATTCTTCCCGTAATATGACTTTTACAGCACCGAACGTGACCATCACAGGCGACACAACCTTTGACATCAACGATCTCAAATTCAGCGGCACGCTTGAATCTCAAGACATGAGACTCCAGGACTCGGAACTTAGAATCCAAAAAATAAAGGTGCTCTCAAAATTTACGTATCGCCATGGCCCCAAAAATCTCGATGTCGAAAATCTTAACGTCCGTTGCCAGGGTATTGCTTTGGGCTCTGATTTAAAAAACACGGGATCATTGCCCGTCTCAGTGACCGGCGCTGAATATTTGTCCATGGAAACCGGATTCGCCTATACCATGAACCAGGGAAAAACCACTCTTGCTCCCTTGAAAATCCACATTGGCGGTCTGTTCGCGATGAAAAACACGGATACGCTCCTGCCGCCTGTGGACATCGACCTGAAGGCAGAGGAAATTTCCGGAAACTATTCTTTGATCAAGATCAAGGATGCAGCCATACAAATCCCCCGGGCAAAAATTGACACAAGGACCCGTAACACTCTCATCGCAGATATCCGCCTGAATATCCCGGATGGCCGTATCGACACAGAAAAAAAATCCGTTATCCTCTCTAAGGTCCGTTTCGAGACTGCTGAATTGAAAAATCTTTTATTTGACATTCATCTAGAGGAACACACTTTAAATTTTACGGCTCAAGGAAAGGAGACGTCGCTTTTCCATGCAGCCGCCGCTTACCGCCTGATTCCGTTGGATTGGAATATTACGGTTCATGATTCCATTCGGATCAACGTCACAGGACCCCGGACCGGGCCCTGGCAGGTAAGCGCAAAACTGTCTTTGGATGATCTTGACTTTCAAAACAGGGACGGGACCATAATGGGGGAAAAAGTTTCCCTCGGTACGGATATCCAAGGTGTTGTGGATTCAAAACGTTCCAGAATGACTTTTGCCGCGGATATAAACGCCCCCGCCGGCGAAGCCCTCTATAATCGTTATTATCTGAACTTGAAAACACACCCCATCGTAACGTCCTGCAACGGGACCTACGATCTTAAAAAACGATCGATAGAACTTTCCAAACTCCGATTTGACCTAACGGGTATCCTTCCCCTTCAAATCCGGGGATTTTTTAAGCAGGATCCATCCAAGGCCAATGCCGATGTCACGGTGATCCTCCCCAAAGCACCTTTATACCCCATATTTCATCATTTTTTGCAGGAACCCTATAAAACCGAAAAACCGTTTCTGTCAACCCTAGACCCCCAGGGAACCGTTTCTGCTGAATTCCGGATACACGGATCTCGAGATGCGTGGCAAGTTACGGGGCGTCTCGGGTGGCTTGGGGGCAATTTTTCTTTGACGGAAGCAGGTGTCGCCCTAAAAGGCATTCACCTCGATCTTCCCGTTTGGTACCGGGCCGGAGTCGCCAAAACTCCTGTTAATACGCTCAGCGGCAAGTTAGAGGTTGAATCCATAACCATTCCCCTGCTTCCGGAACAGCCCCTAAACATACTTTTGAATGCCGGTCCGAACCGGATATCCGTGGAATCTCCTACCGTGATACAGGTTCGCGGCGGGAATCTTTGTTTGGGGTCCGTGCAGGCCGAAAAATTCTTCGGTCCGGATCTTACCATTCATACCCGTCTGGATTTTGACGAAATAAACCTTGAACCCCTGTTATCAAAAATCTGGGTGTATCCCCCGGCGGGCACCTTAACCGGCACCCTAAATCCCATCCGATACGAAAATCACGCCGTTACCACCCGGGGCGAACTCAGGGCCGAAGTATTCGATGGCAAAATCATCTTATCCGATTTGGGGGCTGCGGGAATTTTTACGTCGGCACCGGTCTTTAAGCTCAATGTAAAATTGGAGGACCTTTTGCTGTCCGAAATGACAAGGAATACCGCATTCGGAACCATAGAGGGAATCCTGAAGGGTCAACTTCGTGATGTCGAGATGGCCTACGGCCAACCCCAGCGATTTAACCTTTTGCTGGAAACGGTTCAAAAAAAGGGAATTCCCCAAAAAATCAGCGTGAAGGCTGTAGAAAACATTGCGCGGATTGGCGGCGGACAGAGCCCCTTTATGGGGATGGCAGGTGCCGTTGCATCTTTTTTCAAAAAATTTCCCTATGAGAAAATCGGTATTCGGGCTTGTCTTGAAAATGACGTGTTCACGGTCAACGGCACCATTAGAGAAAACGGCACAGAGTATCTCGTAAAAAGAGGTGGCTTTTCGGGGGTAAATGTTGTAAATCAAAATCCCGACAACCGTATCAGTTTCAAGGACATGGTTAAAAGAATCAAAAGGATCGGGTCCAAGGGAGGCCCGGTTGTCAAATGATAAAGGGAGGCTCATATGAAAATGTTTCAAAAACCAGTGTGGACGGCAATGGTCTTCGGGATGATAACTTTGTTTGCCTGCGTAACCATCAATATTTATTTTCCGTCAGAAAAGGTTGAATCCGTTGCCGGGGATATTGTGAATGATATCCGGGGCAAAAAGGCGGATCAAAAAGGCGGGCAGTCTAAAAATGATGGCGCTTTTTTACCGGAAATCAGGATCGCCTTATCTTTATCCAGCGCATGGGCGGAAGACGCAACCACTGTTTCCAATCCAACCATTCGCGCACTGAAGGAAAAAATGAAGGCCCGTTTCCAGGCGCTGAAACCCTACTACCAGAAAGGGGCCCTGAAAGAAGGAGATAACGGCTACCTCTCCGTGGCAAACACCGGCGCTCTGAACCTCAAGGAGAAAAGAGACCTCAACGGCCTCGTGGATGCCGAAAACAGCAACCGGAAGGCACTTTACAAAGAGGTGGCCAAAGCTCTGAAGATAGATCCGGGTCAGATCGACCGAATTGCAGGGATCTTTGCCAAAGAATGGCAGAAGCCGGTGCGGTAAGGTCCAAATCAGGATGTTCGGGCGGACGGTTTGATACGTTTAATACCGTCCGCCTTTATTTTTCCGTCAGGCCGGATCGACGTTCAGCGGATGAACGAGTCTATTAAAGGAAGTCTGTAATGAGAAAAAACTTAATCCTTTTGTTAATCATAATTACCGTCGCTTTTCTCATTGCCGGGAACAGCCTAGCCGATGAGGTCCGTTTGAAAAACGGGGATAGACTCACCGGTCAGGTCACCTTGATGGAAGAGGGTAAACTGATTCTGAAAACCATCTATGCCGGTGACATCAGCATCGTTTGGCAAGAGGTGGCCAGCGTAAAGACCGATGGCCCGGTGAAAGTCGTGCTCAAGGATGAAACTGCTCTTGAAGGAACCCCATTAGCAATCGAAGATGGAAAAATGAAGTTGGATATCGACAAACTCGAAGCGCCCGCTTCTTTTGATCTCGCTGATGTGAAGGCGATCAATCCCTTGCCTGTCAAGCTCGTGAAGATAAAAACCCGAGTCAATACGAGTGTGACCAGTGAACGGGGCAATACAAAATCGGATAACTACTATTTTGATGGGGAATTTGTGGCACGTACGGAAAAGAACCGTTATAAAATCGGGGGTAAGTTGAGTAAGGAAGAATCGGATGGAACAACAACTTCGCAGAACTGGCTCGCTTACGGAAATTACAGCCATTTTTTGTTCAAAAAATGGTACCTATATGCAGATACGCTCTTTGAACATGACGAGTTCAAAGACCTTAATCTCAGAAGCACCCTGGGTGGGGGGGCAGGCTATCAGGTTTTCGAATCCCCCCTGCTGAACCTTTCCTTGTCCGCCGGGCTGGCAAAGGTTGACGAAAACTATGACGAAGCAGACGATTGCTTTACCCTGATCCATACTAATACCTGTTTTGGCTCTTTCCCCAGCTCAAACTCCGCCACTGTAAATTCATTGGCCGGTTCGGTTGAAAAGGGGTCCAACCGAATGCCCAGAGGACTCAGTTTCAGGGAAATCGTCTCCAGCTTCAAATGCTGCTCCGGATTCAACAAGATTGCGTTCAAGTGCTCGATACGATCTTCCGGCGAGTCCAGTTCAGCTTTGATTTCTTTCAGCTTACGGGTGATATCACCGAGTGCTTGCAACGACTCTTGGGTCTGATTACCATTTACTTCAGTATGGTTCGGATCCGTCTTCAGATCTTCATTTTCGGGGTCTTGAACCTTGAATTTCAGCAACTCTTGATGTTTTTCCAGCTCTTTCTTCCATAGCTGAAGATCGATGATTTTTTCAAACGCTTGGGTGAAAAGATTTCCTAATGCCCTATGCTGAATTTTCACCCGGGTTTGGGCCAAATCGGCGGCCGGCGCGAACACTTTAAAATCCTCGAAAAAGACTGCTTTCTGAGGAACGTCTCTGCGGACAATTTCACCGGTTTTTTCCGTTCCGAAAAGTTTTTTTTCCTTTGGTTCAGCAACGAGTATTGCAAATGCCCGGGATGCATTCGTACGCCGGAAAAAATTCTTGAGCTTTTTACTGGCTTGCAGTACACCGATCAGCTCTTCACGACTTATGAACATGGCTCTGAGTAGAGCGTCATGTTCCCAACGGTCGGGATCGAAGTCCACGGGTCCCGGAATTTTAAGAATGAGCCCGGAAATATATCCCATGGCGTGCTGAACTGAAGGAAGAATCTTTTTTCGAAATCTGCGAACCGGTAAAATCTCGGAATCGGTCTCCAGTGCGATCCTGTCGATCTCATCCAGGGCAGCGTCCTCTTCTCCATGATTCGGCAGTCCTCGGCCAATACCGCCAACCAGCCGCTGATAGAACGCTGTGAATAGACTTTTCAAACTCATGGGAATGAAGCCTTAAAAATTATCCCTATCGTCGGGTAAAGATTAAAGAATATCATTTATTTTTAGCATATAGGCCGTTACGTGTCAAAACTTCTGAAGTGAAATGCTGTCTCTTATTTATATCTTGACAAAAAAGTTAATTTTTATTGTAGTTATAGCGTATCCTTATTTCGATTATTAACTTTCATAAAAGAAGCTAATATCACAACTTTGCTCATTTTTTAATTGAAATCTAATCCTTCTCTGTTTTAGGCGCTTTTCTGTTCGTTAGTATCATCCTTTGGACGATCACACCGGGTTATGCTCCGGCACAGACTGCATCAAAGGGCCAAGTGCCCAAAGCACAGGAATTTTGATCTTTCTTTAATAGAAGGGATCCTTTGTTATGCCGAGATTCACCAAACGACATTCCAAGAAGGCGGGTACATCTCCGGGCACGCTGATTCATATCGGGGAAAGGAAGACCGAGGAAACAAAAATTACCCTCATCGACTTTGATGAAGCGAATTTGCAGGAACAGGTGATCGAGACGATTGAAGAGGCATTTCCACTCAAAGACCTGCCAACCGTGACCTGGATCAATATCGACGGTCTGCATGATGTGGAAATTATCGAAAAAGTCGGAGCGCATTTCAACATTCACCCGCTGGTCCTGGAAGATATTTTAAATACCGGACAGCGCCCAAAGGCTGAGGAATACGAGGACGCCATCTTTGTGGTCTTGAAAATGCTCGATTATGACAAAACGGCCGAACACATTCTGTCGGAACAGTTCAGCCTGGTTTTAGGACCCAATTTCCTGATTTCTTTCCAGGAAATCCAGGGCGATGTTTTCAAGACCGTCAGAGAAAGAATCCATAAGCCCAAAACCCGAATTCGCAAAGCAGGATGCGATTACCTGGCCTACGCCCTGATCGATGCCATCGTGGATCACTACTTTGTCATTCTGGAAGCACTGGGCGAAAGAATGGAAGATCTTGAAGCGGAACTCCTTGATGATCCCACCCGTGACACGGTGGAGATCATCCACGAGATGAAACAGGAAATGATTTATATGCGCAAACACATCTGGCCGATTCGGGAAATCATTAACGGCCTGGTAAAAAGTGAATCTTCTCTGATTCAGGAACAGATGCATGTATATTTGAGGGATGTCTATGACCATACCATACAGATTATCGACACCATCGAGTCGTATCGGGATATTCTGGCCGGCATGCTGGATATCTATCTGTCCACTGTGAGCAATAAAATGAACGAAGTCATGAAGGTGTTGACGATTATTGCGACCATCTTCATTCCCATCACCTTTATTGCGGGTGTTTACGGCATGAACTTTAAGTTTATGCCGGAACTCGAGTGGCGCTGGGGATATGTGATGGTCTGGGCCATTATTATTGTCCTTGCAGGGATTATGATCGGGTTCTTCAAAAAAAAGCAATGGCTGTAAGCCATTACATGACTCTGTATATCCGCACTGATGAATCTTTTTTGAAAAAAAGGAGGGAATGCATGTCCGAAATGAAATCCGAATCCAAGATTAAAAGGCGAAAGGTAACCTTCTCCCTGACGTCTCCCCATGCCAAAGAGGTAATACTCATGGGAGATTTCAACCAGTGGAATCCCAAAAAGCACCCCATGAAGAAGGATATGAATGGGGTATGGAAAAAGACGACCCTGCTGTTTCCCGGAAGATACGAATACCGATTTCTGGTGGACAATCGATGGGAAAATGATCCGAAGAACAATCAGACGTGTCTCAACCGCTTCGGAAGTAAAAATAACTTTATTATCGTGCCCTCGACATAAGCGATGATTCAAGGGTGGGGGTAAATCAAGACTGTTGTTCACTAAGATTGCCATGCTTATTTGCTTTCAGGTATCAGAGTTCAAGGTTTCAGGTGTCAGGTGTCAGGAAGCATGTTCAGTCACAACTTTTTATAGACCTCAAGATCCTCCATGTCCATATAATTGATAGGGGTCACCTCGTTTCCCCCTTAATCCTGAAACCTGACACCTGACATCTCAAAAAGGGGCTTCGTAGCCACGGTGTGTCAATAGACAAGGATCAGCGTTTACCAACGGCCTTGATTTATACCCTTCAAGGTTTAAAGCGACGATTCCGATTTGACATACAAACAACCAAAAACAGTATTTTTTCAGCAGAATTTCGGTAAAATGGAGGGGTGTGGCAATGGGTCGGCGGCAAAGATTTAAATACGGAATTCTTTGGGCGTATCTTTTGTTTTTCTTCTTGCCGGTTCAGGCCGTTTCGGCAGGAGCAGCTTTAGCAGAAAAGGAGGCAGACAAAGAGAAGTCGGAAAAAGGCCCGGAGTACAACACCACCGAGTTGTTGCAGAGAACTGAAAATGCCGTTCTTTCGGAATCCACAAGCCTTGAGGAATTAAAAAACCGACTCGGTCGTCTCGACATCCTGCAGACAGCTGTTTTTATAGAAATCAATGCCTACAACATCCAAAATTCGGCCCACAACAATCTCCTCCTTCAATTGACAACACCTGTCACTGACCTGGAAAAAGCTTTGAATGAGAACCGGATGGCGCTGAATATCATGGATGATAAAATCAAAGATTTCACTAAAAAACGGGACTCTGTGACCGAACTCCTCCGGCAGGCACAGGATCAGATCAACTTAACCGCCAAACAAGCGGCTGAAATCAAAACCAGCGGTTGGCCCAAACCCGAAAAAGCTCCCCTTTTGGACGTCCTCCACCAACTGGATCGTATCCTGGACGAAAAATACATCACCCTTCAAAATCTGCATGACGGTTATGATTCAATTATCAAACGACTTGAAACGCTCAAGGGGTCCACATCTCAACTCAATGGAAAACTCGAACAGGAGATAAAGAGACGTAGCGCTCAGGAATTGTTCAGCAGGAAGTACATGCTGCCAAAAGTCTTTAAAAAAGATGCCGTTACCAAAGAGTTTGCCGTATTGGCGCAAAACGTTCTCAAACCTTTCCAAAAAGAATTTTGGCAGGGTGAAGGCCGGCGTATCCGAGAAACCGCCGCCATGTCTCTTTTGATCCTGGTATTTTTAACAGCGGTGGCCGCATCGCTGGTCGTCCGCCTGCGTCGCTACTGCGCCAAATACAAAAAACATCCCGTTGTTACCACGCATCGCTGGCGATTTCTTTGTGTAAGATTGGTCCGGCGCTCCCTTATTCTTCTCGGAATTATTTTAGTCCTGTATGGCCATAAAATTATTCAATTTTCTGATTATCGCCTTCCCTTTCACGAACCTGTATTTAACATTATGCTGATATTCTTGTTTTCCCGCTGGCTGCTCGACTTTTTAAAATTCCGGCAGCATGACGAAAACCTTTTCATTCCCCAAGAACTGGAGCCTAAAATTCACCGGATGACGATATGGATACGTTATTTTGCTGTTGCGTATGTTGTCATTTACTGGGCCGTCGGCGAAGACAGCTTCATTCTTTTCGCAGCAAGGCTCTTTATCGAAATTTATCTGACGGCCTGTTGCGTTACTTTCTGGCGAGCAATTCGAAACGCAGATCGGCCGTTTGTTCAAAACCGGACACCGCCCAAGATAACTTCTTACACTCCTCTGATGATGTTCACCTATTTCATCACCTTGGGCGCACTCATCATCGAGCTTTCCGGTTATCCGGCCATGGCCCTTTACTGGCTGGTATCCTGGGCCAGAAGCCTGGCGGTGCTGCTCTGGGCGGTCATTCTTTTTAATGTTATCATGGAGTGGCGTTGCGACTATCAGCCGTCAGAGGCCATCAGTGATGCGGAACCGCCACCGCCTGTTTATCCGATCCGGCGACTGTTCGTCTCCATAGGCTGGTTATTGTGGTTTTGCGGTTTTGTCGTGGCACTGATCCTGGCCTGGAGTACTAAGCAAAATGTTTTTGCCTTGATCACCGCGATACTTAATAAATCTTTCTCCATCGGCAAGATCAGTTTGAGCCCAATGGGTCTGCTTTTCTTCGTTTTGATCCTTTTTTTGACCTTTATTTTAACGCGACTCGGAAGATACATCATCGCGGAAAAAATATTTGTCGAAAGTGAGTTGGAACCGGGACTTCAGGATTCCATTACCACGATTTCAATTTATGTTATGTGGGGTCTGGGGCTTGTTATGGCGTTGAGTGTTTTGGGTGTCAGTACGACGTCACTGGCAGTGGTATTTGGTGCTTTGAGTATCGGCATCGGATTCGGTCTTCAGGCCATTTTCAACAATTTTGTCAGCGGTATCATCTTGCTTTTTGAACGCCCCATTCAGATAGGAGATACCGTGGAAGTCCAGGGTACCTGGGGAACCGTCAAAAAGATAAACGTTCGCGCTACGGTGGTTCAGACCTTTGACAACGCTTCCCTCATCATTCCCAATTCCGAGTTCATCAGCAGCCAGGTGACCAACTTGAGTTTCAAAGAGTCCAGCCTGCGCCGTAAGGTCAGCGTTGGAGTGGCTTACGGCTCGGATATCGAACTGGTTCGCCAAACCCTGCTGGAAATCGTGAACCAAACCAGGAACGTTCTGAAAAAACCCAAACCCGATGTGCTTTTCGACGAGCACGGAGACAGTGCGCTGATATTTACTTTGCGCTACTGGACCACCATCGATTATTATTATACCACCTCTACGGACATTCGTTTTTCCATCGACAGGTTGTTCGGGGAGCGAAATATCGAGATCGCATTTCCACAGATGGATGTCCATATTCGTTCCACGCCAAAAGATAAAAAAGGAATCGATGTTTGATTTTTGGTTGATGTTTTTTTTCCACCTCACACATCATCCTAACAAAATTCCGGATACAATCTTTTTTCACATTCAGGACAAATACCGTGCGTAAATTCAGCATCCGAGTGTTCACGAATATAAGTTTCTATTTTGTTCCAGTAGCCCTGATCGTCACGAATCCGTTTACAGGAAGAACAGATGGGCAGCAGGCCGTTTAACTGTTTTACATGACGGATGGCTTCCTGAAGTTCAAGAATAAGCTTTTCCCGCTCATGGGCCGCCTGTTTCCGTTCAGTGATATCAAACATGACACCGCTGATAAATTCAATCTTTCCCTTTTTATCAATAAACTCAACCGGCCAGTCACCGTCACCTTTGTATATGATACTCGGAAGATTCTTAATTAAAAGTCTGTATTTTTCTTCGCTGGTGCGCAATGCCTTTTCGATTTCCTTGCGCTCCACAATATCGAGTTCCAGCTGAGTGTTGGCTTCTCTTAATTTTGCAGTCCGTTTTTTAACCACCGATTCCAACTCTTGAGCATGGTTCTTGATTTTTTTCTGGTATTCGTTTATTTCGAGGATCATGTGATTGAATGCTTTACCGAGTTGCCCGATTTCATCGTTCGATTTTATTTCAACGATTTCCGTAGAATTTATGCCTTTTTGTCTGATATTCCTGATCACGGAAACCAATCTGTCCAGGGGCCGTATAATCATGAAATTTTGCGAAATCAAGGAGAAGAGTATTCCCAGACTCAAAAAGACAAAGGCGACACAAATCGAGTAAAGCACTATGGTTTCCGTTTGTCGGGATATCAATTCTTTAGGGAAGCCCAGCCTGACGATTGCAATGTTTTCGCCTTGTTTTCCGAAAACCGGCAGACTGATACCATAGAACTCTTTGTTATCTTGTGTAATTAGGTTGCATTCATCCGGGAGCGTTTTAATATTTTTACGATTGTTAAAATCGCCTATGAAACAGCCCATCCTTGCGGGATCGTTGTGAAACAGGATCTTGCCGTCAGGATCGACAACCATAGCGTATGAAATCTCATTATGATCGACAACCAGCTCTTTACACTGCTCCTCAAACCCAACCAGGTTTTGTAAAGGTATGTTGAATTTCAGCAGCCTGTCCAATTTTTCTTTTAATGAATGGGCGATGATATGGGATTTTGACTCCAGAGCTTTGGAATACGCCCGGGTAAAGACCATACTGCTGACAAGCGTATTCGCCCCTAATGCAAAAAATAATATTGCCAACGTGATAAAAACAATTTTTGCCCGTATACTGACCGACATGTATTACTCCCAGGAAAAATGATCGATTACTTGAGCGCTTAGAAGAATTCCTGTTTTTATGTGGATGCCCAAGGTTCTGGCTCTTGCAAGACTGACAACCGGTTCTCCCTTAACGGCCGGCTTGATTGAGTAGCTCGAGGGACTTCTGCCTTCCGATAAAATACCTCTTGCCATCTTTCCGGCGGCAAATCCCTGTTCATAACCGGAAACGGTAACCGTACACAGGGTTCCGTGTGAGATACGGTCCTTCCAAAAACTGATGGATTTCCCCAAAAGCGGTTTTAGCCGATATCACCTGAATTCCGATTAAACTTATCAGCAGCAGGATAACCGCGATGATCTTATTTTGATCAAAATCCGATTCCGTTTTCATTATTTTTTTCATGGTGTTGATCTTCCTGATTCTTTTTTATAATTTCAACTTCCAATTGAGCGTTTTTGCTCAATTGCAATTATACGGAGTAGTATGGTACATCATAGCCGCTAACCCAACTCTATCTTTTTCTCCCTGAAAAGTTTCAAGCACACATCCGCCACCTCCGAATGATACAATATCCCTTTATTTTTTGATATTTCCTCCAGTTTCCTGCGATAATCCCGATTCTCAAGCTCCAGGCTCCGGCGGTGTAAGGCATTGGCTACATTGTTTATTATTTCATTGGGCTCAAACGGTTTAATGATGTATCCGTAAGCTCCTATTTCCATAGCGGATTTTGCAATCTCCGGATCATCCACACCGGATACCATGATCACCGCAGTGTCGGGATGCTCGCTTGTGATATATTTGATGAAACTTATCCCTGACTCACCCGGCATGTTTACATCGCAAAGGATCAGGTCGAAATTTTGCTTGCTTATGTATGAACGTGCCCCTTCTGCACAAGCGGCCAAGGTGCACTCATTTCCGTTCACCTTTAATATACGGCCGAGAAGCTTCCGAACCGGCTTATCATCATCCACAATCATGATTTTCGGTGCATGATCGGTTTCCTCGATGGATTCCTGCATCTTATAACATGATAAATTTGACATTTTCTTTCCCCTTGAATTTCAGTATTTTTTTTATATTTGCTATGAGATCCTTATAATAATCTCCAACGGGTTTCTGATTTGATGGGCCAACCCCGATGCCAATCGACCCAAAGCCGCCATTTTCTCATTTTGTATCAGCTGATTTTGGGTTTCTTTTAATATTAGCCATTTTTCGTTACCTGTTGCCCGTTGCTGGTTGCTCGTTGCTGGTTGACAGTTGATTATTTCCACTTGGCTTCAACATATTGAATGAATTTGTTAATTTTTCTTCCAAGTTTATCGTTTTCCTTTTTTAACTCCATATATACACCATTCGTAATATAGCCTGAGTCCCAGTATCCAGCAACCAGTAACCAGCATCAATCGTCAATCCCCCTCCAACACCTCCCGCACCTTGCGGCCCAAAATTACCGGTGTAAAAGGCTTTTCCATAAAATTCGGTCCCGGTGCCAAAACACAGTGGCGGATAACAGCATCGCCCGTATACCCCGATATATAAATCACCTTCATCTGCGGATAGAGCAGTTGCAGCCGTTCTGCTATTTCCTGCCCGCTCATTCTCGGCATCACAACATCAGTTATCATCAGCTCAATCGGCCCCTGGTGTTCCCTGCTTACTCTCAAAGCATCTTCTCCGTTTTCAGCCTCCAGAACCGTGTACCCGTAATGTCCGAGAGTCTTGCGAACGAAGCTTCGGAGCGAATCGTCATCCTCCACAATCAAAACGGTCTCACTGCCGCCAGCTTCGCCCATAACGGTTTGTTCTTTTCTGTCTTCCTCAACATCTCCCTCCTTCACCCCGGGCAGATAGATCTTGAAAGTGGACCCCTGTCCCGGATTGCTGTAGGCCTGGATAAAGCCATTGTTCTGCTTGATAATGTCGCAGACCGTTGACAGACTCAGCCCCGTGCCTCTGCCTCTTTCTTTTGTGGTAAAGAATGGATCAAAGATTTGTTTCTGGGTTTCCTCATCCATCCCAATACCGGTATCGCTTACCGTGAGCACAACATAAGGGCCCGGCTGGTGTTCAATGCCATGGCTTCGAAAATAGTCCCCGTTAAGGATCTCGTTAGCCGTCTCGATGGTGAGCCTGCCCCCCCCGGGCATGGCGTACCTGGCATTGATTGCCAAGTTCATAATCACCTGCTCCATCTGTCCGGGGTCCACCTCCACATGGCATAATTCAGGCCCTGAAATCCTCGACAGTTCCACATCTTCTCTGATAAGACGCCCCAGCATCTTTTCTATACCTGTTAATAATTCATTGAGATCAATAACCTGTGGATGAATGGTCTGTTTACGGCTGAAAGCAAGAAGCTGCCGGGTCAAAGAGGCGGCCCTTTGCCCGGCCTCCTTAATTTCCTCTATCTCCTCTCTTAAGGGACCATCCTTTCCGATTTCCAACAACGCCATATGGGCATTCCCGATGATGGTTGTCAGTATATTGCTGAAATCATGGGCAACACCTCCGGCCAAGGTGCCGATGGCTTGCATCTTCTGGGCCTGAACAAGGCGTTTCTCCAATCCTGCCTCATGGGTGACATCACGTTTTATAGACACAAAATTGATAATTTTTCCCGATTTATCAAAAACAGGCGAAATTGTTCCATCAACTTCAAAAAAGCTGCCGTCCTTTTTTTCTGTTAATAATGCGTCCAAGCCAGGCCTGCCCGCGGGTGATGGTATTCCACATTTCTGCGTAAAACGAAGCATCATGCTTTCCACTTTTTAAAATCCTCGGGGTCTTCCCAATAGCATCTTCGCGACGGTATCCTGTTAATTGCTCGAATGCGGGATTGACATATTGGATCGTTCCGTTCGTGTCTGTAATAAACACGGATTCCGCAGCCTGATCAATAGCTACCGGCAGTAGATTTCGTTCTTTCTGAGTTCGCTTATATTCAGTAATATCAGTAATAAATGCAAAAGAGCCCTGTACTTGGCCCGAATCATCCCTGATTGTTGTGGCATTAAAATAGGTGTGCAGGTCCAGACCGTTCTTTTTTTTCAGGGTAATTTTATAACTGCGATGCTCTGTACTTGATATTTTTGAAGTTTGCTCGATAAAAATCTTTCGGTTCTCATCATCAACGAAGTCAAAGGGGGGTTTGCCAAGCATCTCATCCTGACTGTAGCCGAGCATTTTGCAAAGGGCCTGGTTAACTTCAACGGTTTTGAGTCCAGGATCTATCAGCCAGCATCTTTCGGAGGTGGTTTCAAGAAGGGTTTTGTATTTCTTCTCTCTCTCGCGTAATGCCTTCTCGGTCTGTTTTCGCTCGGTGATTTCTCTTTTCAGGTCCAGCATCTTTTGCTCGAGCTTCTTTACCAGGCGCTCATCATATAGCTTAAAGATCTCCCGGTCGTCTTTAACTTGCCGTACTTTCAATTCAATTTCACCTTTCTCGGCTGTTTCAATCACTTCCCTTAGAATCTTAACAAACTCCTCCGGCTCCGCGGGCTTCCGAATAAAAATGTCGGCACCCAGCTTCAAGGCAAGCTCCTCGTCCCTTTGGTCGGTGTAGGTAGCGGTGTAAAAAACAAAGGGAATATTTTTTAATTGATCGTCTTGCTTGATATTTCGACAGAGCTGAAACCCGTCCATCACCGGCATCAGAATATCGGAGATGATCAGATCCGGCGGCGATTTCCTAACCATCTCCAGGGCCTGCTGTCCGTTGGATGCCTCCATCACCGAAAACTCGTTGAATTCAAGATTCGCTCTGAGCAAAACCCGCGAATCTATAATGTCGTCAACGATCAGGATTTTCATCGTTTTTTTCCTTTCTCGTTTTCTGCTCCCTTATCCTTGTTTTTTCGATAAGTCCGATGGCAGTTTTTCAACAGTGGCCGGTATCATCATATTTAATATATGGAATTCTCTGAAAAAACGCTATCTTAAATCTATATTAAGATATCATACATAAAGCAGACATTGCAAATATTTTAATTTATAGGTATCCGATTCAACGCGCAAAGTTAGAATATATCTCATCACCAACCTTAAAGATAACATATCATGAACATTCAGAGAAATATTTATGTGGAAAAAATAGACGCCCTGTCCGTCGAAGAGCAGCCTGTGGAATTGGTGGAGCGAAAAGGCATTGGAGACATCCCGATTCCATCTGCGACGCGATAATGGAAGCTACCAGCGTGAAATTGTGCCGGGAATACCAGGATCGCTTCGGGCATGTCCTCCATCATAATATTGATAAGGGATTGCTCGTGGCAGGTCAAACAACGCCTCAACTCGGCGGCGGTAAAGTGGTCGAGCCCATGCGACTCATTTTCGGTGACAGGGACACCTATGAATATCGTGGTGTCAACACTCTGGATGACCCCGACCGTGGAGAGGCCGGCATGTACCTTACCGTTCTCGGCACTTCGGCCGAGTCTGGTGACGGCGGACAGGTCGGTCGAGGGAACCGCATCAATGGAGTCATCGCCTTCAACCCGCCGTCAACCACGGAGGCGGCGGCGGGAAAGAACCCCATAAGCCACGTGAGAAAAAGCAGGAAAAGGAAGAAAAGGAGAAAAACTTCCATCGTGTCGAACGATCCTATGGTTCCTTTGTCCGAAAAATGAATTTGCCTGCGGAAATCGATCAGGAAAACATCGATGCATCCTATAAAAAGGTGTGTTGACCCTAACGTTGAAAAAAATCAGCACTGCTTTAAGGGACAAGCCACAGGGCCGCATCTTTAAAATCTTGCAGCACTTTGCGAGAAACACTGCCCATACTGTAGCCTTTTACATCGGTTGCTCCCCGTCGTCCCATAACAAGGGTCCCACAGCCAAACTGACGGGCAGCATCCAATATGTCGGCGGCGGCACTGCGACTTCCGTCCACCACACGAGTTAAAACCTGTGATTCGTCCAGGCCGGCCTGTATCAGCATTTCCTTTGCTTTTTCCATGTAGGGAGCGATTTCCCGCCCGGCGGCGCTCTTCCACATGGTTTCCAGATCCGTCATGGGGGCTACGACATCACTTGAAAAGAACCTCCCCAGGCTGCGTTTTGAATAAAACAACGTGACCGGGCAGTGGGTGCCGGACAGCATGAATCCAGCTCGATCCACCGCCCGCAGGGCGTTTTCGGAATTGTCCAGGGCGATGAGTACCGGTTTTGAGCGCACATCGCCTTTGATCATCCATACCGGACAGATAAGGCTGAGTTCCATAACCTTACATGCTGTTTCCCCCATGAAAAAAGCCTCGATTCGACTTCGTCCGCGGGTGCTGAGGACAATGGCGTCCATTCTTTTTTTCTCCGACCAGCCGCAGATGTCACGGGCGATCCCCACTCGTTTTTTGAATTCCACGATTTTGACATTTTCTTCCTTAAAGCCTTTATCCAGTAAGTCTTTTTTACCGGCAGAAAGTGCTTCGGCGGCCATTTGTTTGTTTCGGTTTTCCAGATCCCTGAGCTGCCGGGCCATATTCGGATCTTTTTTGCTCTCTTCCACCAGAATCGGCGGTCCGCTTGGCACAACATGAAACAGATTGACGATTAGGTTATGCTGAGTGCCAAAAACGAGCAAGAGATAGTTCAGGGATTTTAACGCGATTGGGCTGCCGTCCAGCGGCACTACAACAGATTTGGTAATTTCAGTGCTCATGATTTGCCTCCTTTGCGGATGAGGTTGGACCACTTGTTATTAAAACTTACTAGACTTTAAATCGATGGTCAATTCCATTTCACCGGGTTCCTCGAATTTAGAGATCTTAAAACCCAGTTTTCGACCCAGGGCAAGCATACCTTGGTTTTCCTTCAAAACCGTGCCCCACACGGTTTCGATGCCGCGATTTTTGGCAATTCCGAGGCTTATTTCCAGCAGACGGGCTCCCACGCCTTTTCCCTGCCAGGGATCTCCTACCAGAATGGCGAATTCGGCACGTTTACCGTCGGGGTCGGTGATAAGACGCGCCACGCCAAGCATCATTTCCTCGCTCTTACCTCCATCATCAACGGCCACCAGGTCAATCTCACGGTCATAGTCCACCTGGGTAAAGCGCACGAGCATGGAATGGGGGAGTGACCTTAAGTGCCCGAAAAATCGGTAGTAGATACTGGTGGGTGACAGTGAATCAAAAAGATTTACTAAATTTATTGTTAAATTAACCATTTCAAAAATTTGAAACGCTCAGCTTAGGAATAAGTTCCCAT
Organism: uncultured Desulfobacteraceae bacterium; assembly: GCA_964539365.1. Lineage (GTDB taxonomy): Bacteria > Desulfobacterota > Desulfobacteria > Desulfobacterales > UBA11574 > S5133MH16. Next base: position 48,124 of record CAZIIV010000004.1, read on the forward strand.
ATGACCCATCCCATCCATGCCAATGAAGTTGAAGAATAAATCGATCAAATAATTTTAAGTTAGCGCTTCTTTACTGTAATGTATATGGTATAAACTTTCAATACTGTTTTGTATTATGAGCAGTGACAGCGAAGGGTGTAATTAAGGCCGTTGGTAAGCGTGATCCTTGTCTATTGACAAACTGTGTCTCCGAAGCCCCTTTTTGAGATGTCAGGTGTCAGGAAGCCTGTTCAGCAGTAATGGGCCTGCCTCGCTTGCCCAGTGAAACCAGTATTTTCTTTTGTTTCACCGGGGTAGCTTCGGAAAATGGCACCGGTACAGCCCTGAGAGAGCGTTTCATCATTTACGCAATACACTGCCGATTCCTCGGCTAACTGATAGCGGCGTTCTCGCTCTGGAACTTTCCGCTCCAATGTTTTCTCCACTCCATTCAGCATACGAATGCATTCTTTGTAGCGACCCCGAAATTCTAAATACACCTTTTTCGTGATATAACCTTTGAGTTTCTCCACATTTATATAACTGCTCGCAGTCACTTCGTCCCCCCGCCTTTAAGCCTGACACCTGACACCTGAAACCTCTTTCACCAACGGTTGCGATTTACACCCAGTTAGACCACTAAGCAGCAACACTGTCTTGGACACAAACCGTGGAGCTGGATACTCGCAAATATTCTAATCTCTGCTCAGCCGCCTGGAGAATGGCCCGGAGCATTTCAGCATATGACACCCCTCCGAATTTTGCCATTTTGGCCAGATGCCCGTCCCAACACCAGCCTGGATTTGGATTTACTTCCAGAAGTTTGGGTTGCCCTTTTGCATCAAGTCTCCAGTCAAACCGGCTGTAATCCCGACATTCCAGTCGTTCGAACAACTTCATACAGCATTCTACAATAAATTTCTCCGCTGCCTCCGTTAAATTCGCCGGAATGGACTTTATTTTATAGTACGGTGAATCCGGAAGCCATTTGGCTTCATACCCGCAAATTCTCGGTAAATCTTTAGGAACCTCTGAATAGTCCTCTTCCGTTACCGGCAACACCGTATACGATGTCAAAGGATTTCCAATGATACCCACGCTCAAGTCTTTGCCCGTTAAAAGCTCTTCAACCAGAATCGGCTTGTCATATCCCAGTCTTTCCCGGATCATGGAGATTGCATTGATCAACTGCTCATGACTGTTGGCAACACTTTGTTGAGTGATGCCGAAGCTGGAATCCCCGAAATTGGGCTTGACGATGACGGGGAAGCAAATCGGCAGGTTGAACGAAGCGTCATCCGGTTCGATAAAAAATGCTTCGGGAACCGGGATATCCATCTCCTTGGCGATGCCGCGAACCAGGGACTTGTCATAGCAAAAGGCCAGACACTGGGAAGACGATCCGGTATAGGACAGATCAAGGATTTCCAGCAGGGCCGGAATGTGCAGTTCCTTGCGGGGATCGTTGTTATACCCTTCATCACACAGGTTGAGAACCAGATCGACTTTTCCGGAAAGTTTACTCAAGTCCGGGATGATCGTGTTGTGATTCGACAGGTACGTAAAATTGTACTCCTGCAAGGTATGCAAGGCGGATTTCAACTGATCGATGGTGTAAAGATCGTCATCGTCAAAAACCGCACACGGTTTGAGCGGGTCCGGTTTATTGGGATCACCGAAAAGTACAACGATTTTTTTCTTCGCCGCTTTTTGAATTCCCCTTTTGACCGGGGTCCATTCTTTTTTGACTTTTCCGGTAATCACAATCCGCTTTTCCATCATTCCCAGATCCTGGTTTCTCACTGAATCCGTTGCGATTTCACCGTGAATGACCCCATCGGAAAAACCTGCTTGTTTAAGGAGTGTTAAAAGGTCGTCTTTGGTGTAAAGTCTTTCGGCATAAAACTGGTCAACGATGACTCCTTTGGTGACGTCTGTTACCACTTCTCTGGAAATAAGACGCTGCCGGTCCGCGGAAAGGGAACGCTCCCGGCAGACAAAAAGTTTTTTATCGATCCATTCCCACGAACGGGCCTGAAATTTTTCTCTAAGGTATTCGCCGTCGGTAACATCCAAAAGCAGTCGTCCCCATGGCTTCAGTACCCTGAATATCTCTTTAAGGATTCGCAGATCGTCCTGGACGGTTTCAAAGTACCCGAAACTGTTACCGAGCATCATGACAACTTCGAAACTGTCAGGAGGAAAAGGAAGTTTTCTGGCATCGCCTTCCTTGAACTTGACGCTGAGATTCTCTTTCTTTGCCGAGGCTTTGGCTTTTTGAATCAGATAACGGGATCGATCCAATCCTTCGACTTTGAATCCCCGCTTGTTGATTTCCAATGCGTGCCTCCCCTGACCGCAGCACAAATCAAGGATGGTGTCATCCGTTGTGAGATTTAAAATTGTTGAAAACAAATCAACTTCTTTACGCGTAATATTTAAATCATCGACAACATCCGCGTCGGTTTTAAGGTAAAGGTAGTTAAAAATATTACGCCACCAGTCCGGTTGAACATGGTCTTCAAGAGAAGCCACAGGTCCTAATACCGTTGCCTGCTGAGTCGATTTTTTTTCGCTCGTTAAAGATTTGTCGGAAATTTTCTTTAATTGTTTCATGACGCTCCTTTCATATAGCGCTTGTCATAACTTTGTTAGTACTGAGCAAAAAGTAACGAACGCACAGTCTACAGTATTTTTATAAGGGGCTGCATAGTCTGCCCCGTTGCTCGGAGACCTTTGAAAAAGGTCAATTTTTGCCTGCCCGGTTAAATTTGTATTTTTAACACTTAGCAACTGTTGTGCCAAATATTTAACTGGTTGATATTATAAGGTTTTAGGTTTTTTCTTCATTTGATTTCGGACCTGCCGCTTCCTATTTTAAAAACCGAATAGAATTTGTCTTTTTAGTTATTCGGGCATATTATGAATATACAAATTATTTTCAAGTGGTTATATGTTTGGCATAAAGTTTGCTTTTGGGTGATTCGTATGCGCATTACAGCGCATTAACCAAACATAAGGAGAGGTTGCTGAAGTAACGGGGGACGTTGAGGAAGAAGATGGTGTTAAAGTTCTTGATGTAAAATCCTTTGAAATCAAAGAGGAATGACAACTCTTTGTTGAAATTTGTTTTGAGATCTTCTTCAGGTCGTTAAAAGCATGTCTATCTTGGTCTATCAGCCGGAGTTTAGAAATAATTCTCCGGCTGAATTTTTTGAAGCTTCCCAGAGACCGGCACCCATACAACTTGCCGGAGTCTAATCTCTCTCGATAATCCCGGATATGAATATGGCACCGCTAAATTATCCGTCAAGCATTTTTGAAGAAAAGTTCCTTGAATATCTTTTGCCGTTGTACCGATCAGAATTAGCTTTTCCGAATTCAGATAATATCGGAATTAAAGATTCTTATTTAATGCCCGAACGAAAACTAGGATATTTCGTTGAGATCAAGCGCAAATCTGAAGGATTGCGGGTTACTGGCTACAGCCCGAAGAACAGTCACATCCGGAACCGCAGGACATGGGTTTCTGTGTCGGGGTGGTGCTGATGCCCACGACTTCGATTTCAAAGGTCAACGATTTTCCGGCCAGTGGATGATTCAAATCCAAGGTCAATTTTTCATCATCCAGATAAACAATTCGGGCGGGCACCTGTTGTCCCTCCGGATTGGAAAGACCGATGGTCATGCCGACTTGGGGGTTCATTTCAGGGGGAACTTCCGATCTGGGAAAGGAATGCATTTGGTCTTTATCTCTTTGTCCGTAAGCATCTTCCGGCGCGAGGGTAAATACTTTTTTTTCGTTCAAAGCCATTCCCATGAGCTCATTTTCAAACCCCTTGATCAACTGCCCTGCTCCCATTTGTATTTCAATCGGCTGTCGTCCGTAGCTGGTGTCGAACACCTGGCCATTTTCCAATATCCCTTTGTAGTCCACACTGACAAAATTTCCGTTTTCAACTTTTTCCACAATGATCTCCTTTGGTTTAAATTAACAAAACTATTAAATTATGCATGAATCTATGCAAGTCAAGTGGAACATTTTTTGTTCACGCAATTAGACTGATATTATTCAAAAAGAATTAAAAGCAACAGAAATGACTCTATCAGCAGATGCGAAAAAAACGGTAAAATAATATTTTTCCTTTTGTAGGCCCAGTATGTGACGATAACTGAAAAAATAAGCATTCCGATCGCTTCCAAGAAAGCTTTTTGAAAATGAAAAACAAATTCAATCACACAAACGCCAAACCACCCCTTTTTAGGAAACGCTTTTTCAAAACATGTGAGAAGCACGTAACGGTGTAAAAACTCCCAACCGGTGAGCCATGACATGTTCCAGGTCATTTTATATAAGGCCCAGTTTAATTTTGCAGATGCGTTTTGAAACGCTATGGAAGGATAAAAGCTTCTTAGACCGGGATAGAATTTGATTGAAAGAACGGCGATCATACCGAGGATTGACAATAAAATAAAAATGTAAATATCGTTTTTCTTGAGTCTTGAGACACCAAAATATTGCCAGTCGATTGATTTATACGTGAAAGCAAACGGGATTGCGAACCACAGTATAAAGGTAGATACTTCAAAACCGTTCTTTAATTGCCAATGAAAAATGCCCCAATCAATTCCCCATTTCAAATGGATTGTGGATATACTGTCTATGGTTAGTGCAAAAATCGTGTAACACAGAGCATAAAGGGCCTTTTTTTTATTGTCGTTTATATTGAGCTTTGGAATTATTTTATCCATGCGGGTTATATGGCATGTTTGATGTTATTCTCGATTAAAGTTTTACTCGTATGGTTCGAAAACACGAAATAGCTAATTATAAACCGTAGCCTGCTCATGATATATCTTATTGAGATTATAGGCTAACCCCACCCGCCACCTCCCGGCGTTTCGATCCGGACACGATCTCCCTTTTTTAACGATGCGGAAAATTTGCCCCCCATTTCTTGCTTTTGATTTTTTCTGATGAGAATATTTTTCCCCACAGCCCCGGGTGCCCCGCCAAACAGGCCGTATGGCGGTATTTTTCTCCTTTCGGACAGGACGGTCACATCCGCTTCACAAAGCAGTTCGATTTCCCGGACAATGCCGTCTCCTCCCCGGTGAAGGCCGTATCCTCCCGTGCCCCGGCGTATGGAATACTCGGTAACCAGGAACGGGTAACCGTATTCAAGGGCCTCTACGGGGGTATTCAGCGTATTGGTCATATGACTGTGAACTGCGGATTCTCCATGGCCTTTGGCCGATGCTCCCATTCCTCCCCCAATGGTTTCATAATATGCAAACGGCTTTTGGCTTCGAAAATCCATACCCCCGATGGTCACATTGTTCATGGTCCCCTGAGCGGCGGCCGGAATCGCATGGGGTACCGCATTTGAAAAAGCGCCAAGTACCACATCCACAATCCGTTGAGACAGTTCCACATTTCCCCCGGCCACAGCTGCCGGAAACCGTGCGTCCACAATGGTTCCTTTTTGTGTCAAGACGGTGATGGGCCTCAGGCATCCGGCATTGGTGGGTATATCTTTTAAGACCAGCGAACGAAACACATAAAGAACCGCGGAAAGTGTAATGGCGTATACGGCATTGATACTCCCCCGAACCTGAGCGTCACAGCCGCGGAAATCCAGGGAGACCTCGTCTCCCTGAACCGTGATGGTCACGCGGATGGCGATCCGGTCATCCGAAATCCCGTCGTCATCCATAACGTCTTCAAACTCATAAGTTCCGTCCGGAATTTCCCGGATCATTCTTCTGGTAAGCCGCTCCGCATAGTCCATCAGGCTGCCGGCATAGAGCCGGACCGTCTCCATACCGTATTTTTCTATGAGTTCGCCGGTCCTGCGCACGCCCGTGATATTGGCCATGATTTGGGAAGCAAAGTCGCCCTCACGTTCCACCGGTGTCCTGACATTATTCAGTAAAAACTCCATGAGTTTTTTATCGATCTTCCCTTTTTCAACCAGCTTCAGGGGTGGAATAATAATGCCCTCCTGGAAGATCGAAGTGGAAAGGGGCATGGAACCGGAGGTCATCCCTCCCACATCCGAATGATGCACCCGGTTGGCCACAAAGAATGCAGGCGTTGGGTCATCGGCAAATACCGGTGCCACAAGAGTGATATCCGGCAGGTGAGTGCCTCCCTTGAACGGATCGTTTAACATGACCATATCCCCTTCCCGGAACGCAACACCGTCAATGGCCGCTTTGACGGACAGGGGCATGGACCCCAGGTGCACCGGGATATGGGCCGCCTGGGCAATCATTTCTCCGGTATGATCAAAAACCGCGCACGAAAGATCCCGCCTCTCCTTTATATTGGGTGAAAACGCCGTGCGTATCAGGGTCACTCCCATTTCCTCTGAAATGGAAGCAAACCGATTTTTAAAAACTTCCAGCAGGATCGGGCTGACATCCATTTTTCTCCTCCGCTCTTAATGACATTGAGACCAAGGTCTCACATTATTTCCATGATGACATTACCATACTCATCCACAAATGCATGGGCAAACGGCGGAATCACGATGGTAGAAGAATATTCCACCAAAATAGCAGGACCACGGATCCGGTTTCCGCTGTTCAGTTTATCCCTGGCCATTATTTTTGTATGGACCCGGCGGTGATCAAATACCACCGGCTTGTCACCCAAAAAGGCTTCGGAAGGAGGCATTTTCCCGATTTTTTTTTGTTTTTGAAGCCGTGGTTTTTCAGGCCTGCCCCTTGCCCGAAGCCGGATATTGACAATTTCAACGGCCTTGTCCGGGTTTCTGTATCCATACGTTTTTTCGTGCAGTGCGTGAAATCTTTCAACATAATTCTCATCAAAAGGAACCATCATTTCATAGGACTGCCCGTGATACCGCATGTCCAGATATCTTTCGAAGTCTATTCTGCTATCAGGAATTCCCTCGGCCATGAGATCTTTGTGTCCCTTGCGCTCAATTTCCTCAAACCGCTCGGACAGCAACTTTGCCGTAACAGTTTCCTGCTTCTTCATTATGGTCAGCGAATAATCTTTGATCACGTCAGCCATAAGCATTCCCAGGGCCGACAGGATGCCGGGGTTGGGGGGTAACAGAACTTTGGGAATGTTCAAAAGCCTGGCCAAAAACGCCGCATGCATCCCCCCTGCACCCCCAAAGGGAAAAAGGATGAACTCCCGGGGATCATATCCCCTTTCCACGGAAATCACACGTATGGCCCTCTCCATGGCCGTATCGGCCACATCCAGAATCCCCTGCGCCAGTTCCCTGGGAAAAAGCCCGAACTTTTGCGCCATGTTTTCAAAATACAACGCAAGTCTTTTTTCCTTCAAGGTCATCCTTCCTCCAAGAAAATGCTCGGGAATCAGTCTCCCCAGATAGAGGTTTGCATCGGTCACCGTAATCCTGTCGCCCTTCCCGTAGCAGATGGGACCGGGATCTGCACCGGCGCTTTCCGGGCCTACCTTCAGGGCGCCCCCTTCATCCAGAGTGGCTATGGAACCTCCGCCGGCCCCAACCGTATGAATATCGATCATCGGAACCTTCACTGGGTAGCCGGATATAGCGGTTTCAAAAGCCAAAGACAGGTTCCCGTCTATCAGGCTGACATCCGTGGATGTGCCTCCCATGTCGAAACTGATGAGTTTGAAATATCCGGCCATCCTACCGATCTCATAAGCACCCACCGCCCCGCCGGCAGGACCGGAGAGAATGGTCCGTACCGATTCCTTCATGGCCGTCTCGGCGGAAATACTTCCCCCGTTGGACTGCATAATCCCCAGTGAGTCCTTGGGGCCCAGGTTCTTAATCAGGTGTCCGATATATCGCTTGGTCTTGGGAGAAACATAGGCGTTGATAACCGTTGTGGATGTTCTTTCAAATTCTCTGAATTCGGCAAGAATCTCATGGGAAAGCGACAGTTCCAGTTCGAGGGGAGCCAGTAATTCTCTTATTTTTTTCTCATGACAAGGATTCACATAGGAAAAAACAAAGCAGACCGCCACCGACTCAATGTCACAGTCCTTGAGACATCTGCCCACTTCTTCAACCTTTTGGAGGTCCAGAGGAATAAGCTCCTTTCCGGTTTGAAGGATTCTTCCTGAAAGACCGAATCTTAGCTCTGAAGGAATGATGTGAGGCGCCCTTTCAAAGCAAAGATCGTACAGCCGGGTACGGTTCTGGCGCCCGATTTCTATAATGTCCTCGAATCCTTGATTGGTGATCAACGCTGTCTTGGCTCCGTTTCTTTCGAGAATGGCGTTGGTGGCCACCGTAGAGCCGTGTATGATCTGTTTTTTCTTTCCGTGCGCCAGATGGCTAAGCCCGTCAATAACCGCCTCCGCAGGATTTGACGGGGTGGAAAGCACTTTGTATACGCCCCACGTGTGGCCTTGCCTGTAAACGAAATCGGTAAATGTTCCCCCGGTGTCCACGCCGATAATCATTCGTCCCTCCGGTTCGTCACTCTTTTTGGCCGGTAATACCAATGTGAGCAAAGCCGACGAAACCTCACTGAAAATGGATAAGTTATCAGTATCACGGCTGAAAGCGCCAGTTGAAGAGGAGAAAACCAGTCAAGCTTGCGGCAGGATGTGATAATCCGATGGGATGAGATCATTTGAAAGCGCATATTGCGCATGCACCCCCAGGATCGCAGCTCATGTGAAAACCAGATTTCTTCACCGGCATATACCTTTTCGCTGAATCCGCCGATGGCTTCAAAACCGTCCCGGAGGCAGTAGATGAAACATCCGGCAGCAACATTAAAGGTCCCGGAGACCCGGTTCCACAGATCCAGAATTTTTCGGGAAGTAGCGGAAATCGGTTTGTCGAAGTCTACCAGGCATCCGCCGCCACAGAACCTGGCGCTGGAAAGATGATGCAATGCGGTTTTCAGCAGGACCGGCGAGAGAAAAGTATCCGCATCCAGGAATATGAGATAGCGACCTTTTGCTATGCTTGCGCCGGTATTGCGAGCCCGGGAAATCTGGTTGACCGGTTCAAAAACAATCCGGGTATTGTGCCTGCGAGCGACACGAGCGGTTCCGTCCGTAGAATTGTTATCCACAACGATGACTTCTCCGGATACCTCCGACATGCCCATGGCTTGCTTGACGTGGGGAAGGGTTCGAGCCAGCCAATTTTCCTCATTATAAGCGGGAATGATGATGGAATAGCAAGGTGTCATATTCATATTTTATTCAAGATTCAGTCATTCCCTGTTTGGGTGTATTA